>CAYFGJ010000046.1:0-8215 GCA_964342835.1 uncultured Ectothiorhodospiraceae bacterium
TCAACCACATCTTTGCTTAAAACTATAGATACAATTAGTAAATGTAAATTTGGTATTGCAATAATTTTAAATAAAAATAAAAATGTGCTTGGTATTTTTACTGATGGTGATTTAAGAAGAACCTTAAAAACTCATTCAAATATTCAAAATATTGTAATAAAAGATGTGATGACAAAAAAACCAAAATTTATAGAAAAAGATATATTAGCAGCAGAGGCTTTAACAATTATGGAAGAGAATAAAATTTCTTCATTGATTGTAATAGATAAAAATAAAAAACTAATTGGTTTATTGACATTAAATGAACTTATCAAAGCTGGTATTTAAATAATATTAAATATATGTAATTTTGAAAAATCTAATAAAATAATGAAAAATATTAACTCAGAAATTAAAAAAAAAGCAAAAAGAATTAAATTATTGGCATTAGATGTTGATGGAATATTGACTGATGGTGGTATTTATATATCTGATAAAGGTATTGAATCAAAAAAATTTTTTGCTCAAGATGGACATGGCATTAAAATGATACAAAGTATTGGCCTAGAAGTTACAATAATTAGTGGAAGAGAATCTAAATCTGTTTATCATAGGGCAAAAGAACTAGGAATAAAAAAAATTATACAAAACTCGAAAAACAAGCTTCGTGATTTTATTAACTTATTTTCAAAACAATATAATAAAAAAGAAATATGTTTTATGGGTGATGACATTGTTGATGTAGATTTAATGAAATATGCTGGCCTAGCAATAACTGTACCTAATGCGAATTCTAATAATGTAATTAAATCTGCTGATTGGATTACACCACGATCAGGTGGATCGGGTGCGGTTAGAGATGTTTGTGATCTTATATATAATGTACAAAAATTATGAATTATTTTAAAGACTTTTTATATTCTAAAGATAACTTAAGACAAAAAATTTTTATTTTATTATTAGTTATAACATTAGTCTGGTTAGAAAATATGCTATCTAAATCGGTTAATTTCAAAAAAAACAGTAATGTAAATATTACTAATCACTATATCAATACATTTTCAATGCAACAAACGGATAATAAAGGAAACATTAAATGGAATCTTCATGGTGACAGATTAGAGAAGTATCCAAATAGTGAAAGATCTGAAGTAATCAATCCTCACATGATTGTCAATTCTACAAATGATGAAAAATGGAATGTGACTGCTAAACATGCACTTGATCCAAACTCAAAATTTGAATCAATATACTTAACGGATAATGTTAAATTTCAAAAATTTGATAAATCAAAAAAAAGTTTAGTTCTAGTTATGACTACTAGTGCGATTGTTTATCCAGATAAAGAAATAGTAGAGACAGATGCATATGCAACAATTTTAACACCTGATTCTAAAACTACTGGAGATGGTGTTATAGCAAATATCAAAGATGGATACGTAAAAATATTGTCTAATGCGAAAAGAATTGCCACAACAGAAGAAAAATCTGAAAAGTTAGAAGGTGGACAAATGTTATATAATCTTAATACAGAATCTTGGCAAATTATAAATATAAATGAAGATAGTAAAGAAAAAATAAAAGGTAGAGTAAAAACAATACTAAAAACTAAAAGAAAAGGTAATAACTAGATGTCATTATTGAGCTGTAAAAATTTAATAAAAAAATTTGGTGAAAAAACAGTGGTTAATGATATTAATCTATCACTTGAAACAAAAAAAGTTGTTGGATTATTGGGTCCTAATGGTGCGGGGAAAACAACTACATTTTTTATAATTGTGGGTTTAATAAAATGTGATAGCGGAGAAATAAGTATTGATAATGAATCAAATATAATTGAATACCCAATGTATATTAGATCAAAAATGGGTATAAGTTATCTTCCTCAAGAAGCTTCCATATTTAGGAACCTTTCTGCGCGAGACAATATATTAGCTATTTTAGAAACAAGAAATGATCTGAATGAAAAACAAAAAAAAGAAAAATTTAATGAACTTGTAGAAAAACTAAGAATTGAAAATATCCTTGAAACATTAGGAAGTAGTTTATCAGGCGGAGAAAGAAGAAGAGTTGAAATAGCTAGAGCTCTAGTAACTGATCCTAAATTTTTATTATTAGATGAACCTTTTGCGGGAATAGATCCAATTTCAGTTATAGATATACAAACAATAATAAAATCTCTAGCTAATACAGGCATTGGTGTGCTCATAACAGATCACAATGTTAGAGAAACACTCGGTGTATGTAATGAAGCATATATTATAAGTAATGGAAAAGTTATTGCCAAAGGAAGTGCTAATGATATAGTAAAAAACAAAACTGTACGTGAAGTTTATCTAGGAAAAGATTTTAAATTATGACAATTAAAAACAAACAATCACTCTCTATAACAAATAAACTTGTAATGACCACACAAATACAGTTAGCTATAAAATTATTACAATTAAACTCAATAGATTTACAAAAAGAAATAGAGGAACAAATTATCTCTAATCCTTTCTTGGAGCATGAAAATTATACAGAATTATCAGAAGTTTCCTATGAACTGCCCATGACAATAGGTAATCTAGATTTAAAATCTGTTGATCAATTGAGTAACATAGCTACAAATCAAGAAACTTTAAGAGATTATCTAATATGGCAACTTAAATTATCATCATTGTCTGATAAAGATAGAATAATTGCTTACCATATTATTGACTATATTAATGATGAAGGATATTTAACAATTAATCTAAAAGATTTATTCTCAATGTTAAATAAAAATATTGAAGTAAATTTTCAAGAAATTTTTGCAGTTCTCCATAGAGTTCAAAGTTTTGATCCTGTTGGTGTAGCATCAATTGATTTAATTGAATGTTTAGAAATACAATTAAATCATTTTTATAAAAATCATAAAAATTTTAAATCTGCTATTGAAATATTAAATAAAGTAAAAAACAATTCAAATAAAAATATTGTAGATTTAGATCTATTAATTAATATCATTAACCAACATAGTCAGTCAGATTCTATAACAAAACTTATTAAATCACTTAATCCAAAACCAGGTCTCATGTTTGTAGGAAATCTAGATCAACATCAAATAGTTCCTGATATTATAGTATCAAAAAAAGAAGGGAAATGGGTTACAGAGTTAAATCCAGCAATTAATCCTAAAATAAAAATAAATAAAATGTATGTTGATATAATAACAGGTGTTCAAAATAAACAAGATAAAGAATATTTAAAATCTAATCTTGAAAATGCAAAATTTTTTTTAAAAGCATTGAAGAATAGAAATTTAACAATGTTAAAGGTGGCTCGTCTTGTTTTTGAAAAACAAAAAGAATTTCTTAATCAAGGGGAAATTGGTATAAAACCATTAACCCTAAAAAATATTTCAAACGTTATAAATATGCATGAGTCTACAATTTCTAGATGTACAAATAATAAATTTGTACAAACTCCTAGAGGTGTTTATGAAATGAAATATTTCTTTTCTTCTGAATTAGAAACAAATTTAGGTGAAAGTATTTCATCAAAAGCCATACAATCGTTGTTAGAAAAAATAATTAAAAATGAAGATAAAAAACAACCTTTAAGTGATTTGCAAATATCTAACTCATTAAGTAAAAATGGTATTAAAGTAGCACGAAGAACAATATCAAAATATAGAGAAATGTTATCAATACCTAAAGCGACTGATAGAAAAATTAAATAAAATGGATTTATATAAAATAATAGATGAAGACTTGATTTTTCTAAACATGGATTTGGAAAGCAAGAAAAGTGTTTTAGAAAAATTGAGCAAATTAATTTCTGAGAAGATAAACATAAATGAGGATCTTGTTTTTGAAAAATTGTATGAAAGAGAAAAACTAGGACCGACAGCTCTAGGAAATGGTGTAGCAATTCCACATGCTCGATTAGAAGAATTAAATAAAATTATCTTAATTATTATCATACTTAATAAAGAAGTAGAATTTGATGCTAATGATGGAAAAGGGGTTGATATCATTTTTTCTCTCTTAGTTCCAAATTGTAAATCCAATGAACATATAGAAGTTTTAGCTAACATTGCTGAAATGTTAAATAATAATCAGACAAGACAAAAAATAAAGAAAGTTTCTTCTAAGAAAGATTTGTTGGAAATTATTAAAAATTTTGATGAAAAACAACAAAAATAATACTCTAATATTACTCCAATCATTCGGTTTTAAAAAAAACATACCAAATAATACTAATTTTGTATTTGATGTTCGATGTTTAAAAAACCCCTATTGGGATGAAGAATTAAGAAATCTTAATGGTAAAGATATGAAAGTAATTAACTATTTCAAAAAAGATAAGCAAACTGCAGATATGATAAAATCTATTCATAAATTACTAGAAAAATGGTTATCAGCATTTCAAGAACTGGATCAAAAATCAATTGTTATATCAATAGGCTGTACAGGTGGAAAACATAGATCGGTCTATATTGCAGAAGCTCTTTATAAACTGTTAACTGTAAAATATAATAATATCTTAATAAAACATAGGAACTTATAATGAATGTTGGATTACTATTATTAACACATAATGACATTGGTGCTCAATTACTATTAGCAGCTAAATCTGTTTATGGAAGTATACCAACTAGAGTAGAAATATTATCAGTGGATCAGTATGATAATCCTGCAGATGTTACAAATCTTGCTAAACAGTATATTAAAGTTCTTGATGAGGGAAAAGGTGTATTAGTTTTAACCGATGTATATGGAGCTACGCCAAATAACATAGCTAATAATTTTAGTAAAAATATTAATGTTTCCATAGTTTCTGGCATTAATCTTCCTATGCTATTAAATGTTTTTAATTATCCAAATTGTTCGTTAAAAGAGATGACAAAAAAAGCAATTGATGGTGGCATAAAAAGTATAGTAAATGTAAAGAATGTTAGAGAAAATAATAAAAATTGATAATAAGCTAGGTTTGCATGCAAGAGCTGCAGCAAAAATTGTTACGTTATCATCTAAATATAAATCAAAAATAACAATTTTTAATGGTAAAAAATCTGCTGATGCAAAAAGTATTATGAAAATTCTTATGTTATCAGCTCCAAAAGGTACTTTGCTAAAAGTTAAAGCTAGTGGAGAAGATGAGAGTAAAGCTATAATGGAGTTAGAAAAACTTATAAATAGCAAATTTGATGAAGAATAAAATGGCAATTATTTTAAAAGGTGACCCGGTCTCAAAAGGTATTTCAATTGGAAAATGTTACATAATTGAAAAAGGACAACCTATTATTGAAAAAAAATTTATAAAAAAAGAGAAATTATCAAAAGAAGTTAATAGATTTAAAAAAGCAGTACAAATCACATTAAATGAATTTATTATTCTAAAAAAAAATGTAGGTAGATCAATATCTAAAAATGTCTCTCAGCTACTAGAAACTCAAATTCAGTTATCTCAAGATACAATATTTTTAGATAGTATAATAAAGAATATTAAAACTAGGTTATTTACTGCAGAATGGTCTATATATAATGAATTTCAAAATTTAGAAAAATCATTTGATAAAATTGATGATATATATATAAAACAAAGAATAGATGATATTAAGCATGTGGTTCATACGATATTAAATAATCTTTCTAAGAAAGTGTCTCAAATTAAAAACAATTCAAAATATTTTAAAAATAGAATAATTATAGCTAATGATTTAACACCTTCTGATGTTCTTTTGACTCATGAATCAAAAGGACTTGGACTGATTTCTGAATTTGGTGGACAATCATCACATAGCTCTATTCTTACTAGAAGTTTAGAAATACCAACTGTTGTAAATATTAAAGATATACAAAAGATAATTAATAATGATGATCAAATAATAATTGATGGTAATGAAGGTATCGTTATTATAAATCCAGATGGAGATGCTCTTAAATATTATAAATCATTACAAATTGAATCATTAAAAAAGAAAAAGCAATTAACAAAAGTTTTAAATAAAAAAAATGTTACTAAAAATAATAAAAAAATTGAATTAATGGTAAATTTAGAATTGCCTCAAGAATTAAAAATTATTAATAAAATTAGTACAGATGGAGTTGGTTTATTCAGAACCGAATATCTTTATACAGAAAGAGAAGATTTACCATCTGAGCAAGAACAATTTTTAGCATATAAAAAAATAGTACAAAAAATTAAAAACAAACCTGTAATTTTTAGAACTCTTGATATTGGTTCGGATAAAGAAGTACCAGAGAATATTAAGAAAGGATCGATTGCACGAAATCCAGCTTTGGGTTTAAGAGGGATAAGACATAGTTTGAATGATGAAATAATTTTCATTAATCAAGTGAAAGCTATAATGAGAGCTGGTTATTTTGGCAAGATAAAAATACTATTACCTATGATTACTAATGTATCAGAAGTATATACGGCATTTAATTTAATTGAAAAAGCAAAACAAATTTTAAGAAAAGAGAAAAAGAAATTTATAAAAAACTTTGAAACAGGAATTATGATTGAGGTTCCTTCATCAGCAGTACTTGCTAATAGGTTTGCAAAATACGTTGATTTTTTCTCTATAGGAACAAATGATCTTGTTCAATATACATTAGCTATTGATAGAATTGATGAGGAAGTAAATTACTTATATGATCCGTTAAACTCAGCGGTCTTAAGTTTGATTAAAATGACAATTGATGCAGGAAAGAAAAATAATATTCCAGTAGCTTTATGTGGTGAGATGGCAGGTGACGTCAAATGTATCAAATTACTATTAGGTATGGGGTTACGCTCTTTTAGTATGCATCCAAGCGCACTACCAGAAATTAAAAATATTATTCTTGAAACAAATACTGCAAAGATAGAAAAAATTACCAACAAAATTATGAACTGTGATGATTTAGTTCAAAAAAATAAATTACTTGATTATTTAAATAATAATTTCTAACTATTAACTTCATTTAATAAAAAATGAAGCAGCGCTATACTGGTATACAGTCGATTATGCGCTTGTTGCCAAACTACACTTTGAGGCCCATCAATGACATCGGCATCTACTTCTTCTCCGCGATGAGCAGGTAAACAATGCATAAAAATTGCATCTTTTTTAGCTTTACTCATTAAATTTGAATTAACTTGATATCCTTTGAAAATACTTTTTCTTTTATCTAATTCTGATTCCATACCCATACTTGCCCATACATCAGTTGTAACTAAATCACAATCTTCAACGGCATTACCAGGTAAATCACATAATTCAACATGATCACTGGCTAATCTTAATGTTTCTTTATCTGGTTCATAGCCTGTAGGTATTGAAATTTTCAAATTAAAATCTAATATTTTAGCTGCATTAATATATGAGTTACACATATTACAACCATCCCCTATCCACGCTACTTTCTTATTCTCAATTGAACCCTTTATTTCGTAGAATGTTTGTATATCTGCTAATAATTGACATGGATGAAACATATTAGATAAACCATTAATAACAGGTATATTTGAACTTGAAGAAAACTCAATTATTTCATTATGATCGTGTGTTCTAATCATCACAGCATCAACCATCCCAGATAATACTTTTGCAGTATCAGATAAATTTTCACCTCTACTAATTTGAGATGATTCTTCTGATAAGAATATAGCATGACCACCCATTTTTGTCATTGCTGTTTCAAATGCTATACGCGTTCTAGTAGAATTTTTTTTAAATATCATAGCTAAAGTTTTATTTTCAAATAAATTCAAATCTTTATTGGAATTTAATTTCTTTTTAAGATCTATCGCATGATTAATAATTTTTAAAAATTCATTTTTATTGATATCTAATAATGATTTAAAATGTCTAACTTGATTCATAACTCTTTTAATAATAAATTAATTTTTTCAATGATTTCATCAACATGACTTTTGTTAATAATTAAAGGTGGTAATAATCTAATTATTTTGTTTCTTGTTATATTTATAACCAATCCTAGCTCTAAAGCAGCTAGAGATAAATTCGTACATTCTTTATTTAATTCAATACCTATCATAAGGCCTTTTGACCTAATCTCTTCTACGATTTTATGTTTCCCTAGCTTGTCATCCAACTCCTTTTTAAAGTATTCACCAACTTTAGAAACATTCATACATATATCTTGATTTTTCATGATTTCAATTACTTTCAAACCAACAGCAGTTGATAGAAAATTACCGCCAAAAGTTGATCCGTGACTTCCTGCGGTTAAGACTTGGGCAGAAATACCTTTAGCTA
>CAYFGJ010000047.1:0-8047 GCA_964342835.1 uncultured Ectothiorhodospiraceae bacterium
ACTACAAAATGTATTTAGAGCAATTGGGAAAATCTCAAAAACTGAAATAAGTGTTCTTATAAAAGGAGAGTCTGGAACTGGTAAAGAATTAGTTGCAAGATCAATTCATGAAAATAGCACACGTTCGGACAATGCTTTCATTGCCATCAACGTAGCAGCTATTCCTCATGATCTTCTGGAATCAGAATTGTTTGGTCACGAAAAAGGTTCTTTTACTGGTGCGCAAACTCAAAGAATTGGTAGATTTGAACAAGCTAGAGGTGGAACATTATTCTTAGATGAAATTGGGGATATGCATACGGAATTACAAACTAGATTATTAAGAGTACTATCAAGCCAAGAGTTTTACAGGGTAGGAGGACATGATCCGATTAAATCAGATGTTAGAATAATTGCTGCAACCAATCAGTCTATTGAAGAATTAATTAAAAAATCCAAATTTAGAGATGACTTATATCATCGATTAAATGTATTTAAAATAGAATTACCTCCTTTAAGAGAAAGGACTGAAGATATTAGTATTCTCATAGATCACTTCTTAAAAAGATCTTCATCTGAATTAAATATTGAGAAAAAAAATATAGATAAAAGGTCTTTAGAATATTTAAAAAATTATCAATGGCCTGGCAATATAAGACAACTTGAAAATTTATGCCGTTATTTAACAGTGATGTGCCCATCATCGATGATAACCATGGATGATATGCCATCAGATATAGCAAATAATATCTCAACTGAAATTAACGCTAATGAAAATTGGAAAACGAGTTTAAAAAATCATATAAGAAATAACATAAAAAAAGACCAAAATTTATTGAAAAAATTAAACAATGAATTAGAAAAAATTTTGATTGATGAATCATTGCATGCATGTGATGGAGTAAAAATAGAAGCTGCTAAATTATTAGGATGGGGCAGAAATACATTAGCAAGAAAAGCTAAAGACTAGTTAGTCTTCAAAAATTTTAACTCTTTTAATGGTTCTGAATTCCCATATAAGATATTAAAAGCACAGTTAACTATTGGGCCATTAGGTAAATCATTTTTCATATATAGTGTTTTTGTAGCAATATATCCTTCAACAGTCCCTAACTGAATTAAAATATCATTAATAGAATTATTTTTAGCTAAAAGACTACCAAAGGTTCTATTTCTAGAGGTAGGATTGAGACAAGTCAATATAAGATCTCCGTCACAAGATGGGGACTTAATTGTTGCAGAACGTTCTTTAATATCTACGGCATATATTTTATTAAAATTTTCAAAATGATTAGAAATTTCAAAAATTTCTTTTTTAGCAAACTCCATTAAGTTTTCAATTGCATATTTTTCAGAATTATATTCAGATAATATACCTGCCAAAATTGCACAAATATTTTTTATGATAGCTGAAATTTGAACTCCAATAATATCTTTAGTGACAACTAGTTTAAAACAATCAGATTCGACAGAATTTATAAATTTTTGACTTTTATTAATGTTTGTAGAAGCTAAACTTACCTCAATTTTTTTATTATTCATAAGATCAGATGCAAAACTTGGTCCAGATATTATACATTTAGTTATTTTAGATGAAATTTCATTATCAATTATTTGATGAAAAAGTAATCCTGAATCATGATCTATTCCTTTTGTAAGCCAAGAAATAAAATCAGATTTAGAAAAATAATCTTTGTAATTTTTAACTACATCAAAAAATCCAGAACTGGAACATGCAATCATATTTACATGATCATCACTGCATCTAAGTTGATTAATGTTATCATTTAAATCGAAAACATTAATATTTTGATTTAAATTAAATGATTTAATAAAAGATGACTTGTCTCTAACATAAATGTCTACTTTGTTGCCTTTTTTGGAAAGGTATTCAGCAACAGCAGAGCCCCATTCTCCAGCTCCAAAAATTCTATAATGAAGTATCATTTTTCCTTTCTTTTTAATAGCTCTTGATGATAAAGTGAAGCAAAATCAATTGGAGATAGAAATAAAGGCGGGAATCCACCTTTCTCTACTAGAGTAGATATATTTTCTCGAGCATAAGGATATAAAATCTCTAAACAATTTATGTTTAAAAATCTATTTCTAATTTCCTCTGTAGCATTTTCAATTTCAAATATTCCAGCTTGCTTAACTTCTGCTAAATAAACAACAAAATCTGGAGTCTCTGCTTTCACATTAACATCTAGCATAATTTCATATGTTTTATCATTTATTTTATTTATATCGCTATTCAAATTAAACCCAACTTTTGGAGTAATATTCATATCTTCAAAAATTTTCGGTGCTTTAGGTGACTCAAATGACACATCTTTGGTAAATATCTTTTTTATAATAAAAGTAAATTTTTCTTCACTCATTTTTTATTCTCACTCACTAATGGCATATTATTTTCAACCCATGATTGTAAACCACCTTCTAAATAATAAACATCATTAAATCCTTTTCTTACAAATTCTTTTGCAGCGTTTATTGCGTCAGCTTCTGACGTAGAATATGTGATAATAGGTTTTTTCTTATCAATTTTACTTTGATTAATTTTATCTAAAGCAACATTCATAGAGTCAACAATATGTCCTTTGACAAACTCATCATTGCCACGAAGATCTATTAAAGTAATTTTTGACTGATTAATCATTTTAGTTAATTCCTGATAAGACAGTGATTTATATTTTTTTGTTATATTATTAAACTCCAGACTTAATATCATGAATAATAGTATGATAAAAGCCGTGAATAAAATTATATGATTCGAGAAAAACTCTATTAATTGATACATTATAAAAAATAATTATTTATGTTGAGAACAAAATACTTCTCTCATCATTTCAATGAGTTGTAGTGTTTTGATATCACTTACTTTATAAAAAACCTTGTTTGCTGATTTTCTTGCAGAAAGTATTCCCTTATCACGTAATATCGCTAAATGCTGTGATATATTACTTTGAGAAGTTCCTACATTATCAACAATATCTTGAACGCTAAATTCGTCTTCACCTAACTTACACAGTATCATCAGTCTTAATGGATGAGACATTGCTTTCAATGATCTAGATGCTAATTCTACATCAGCTTGAACTTGCTCTTCAGCAGATACTTCTTGTGAACTGATTTTTGCGTTTTCAGATTCCATATATTATATTGTTATATTCCTATATTAGACAAAACTAATAAGATAATAAAGAAATAAAATGTTATATTTAATATATGCTTAAAAACCTACTAATTATATCAACAAAATATATATTTATTGTTACTACAGTTTTAGCTCTAATCGTCGCGCAAAGTGGTAATTTAGTTCATGCTGATCAGAATAATGAAATTCCTGCTGACAAAATAAAACAATTTGTAGATATATTTCAAAAAATTAAAAAACAATATGTTGATGATGTTGATGATCAAACTTTGTTTGATTATGCGATTAAAGGTATGGTTACTGGATTAGACCCTCATTCTACTTACATGTCTAATGATGAATACGAAGAATTAAAAATAGGGACAACAGGAAAATTTGGTGGCATTGGGATAGAAATTACTATGGAAGATGGTTTTGTAAAAATTGTAGCTCCTATTGATGATACGCCTGCAAGCAGAGCAGGATTAAAATCTGGAGATTTAGTCATCGAAGTAGATGATGTATCACTTAGAAATAAATCCATAAATGAAGCTGTAAAATTAATGAGAGGAAAACCTGGAACAGAAGTTGATGTCACAATATTGAGAAAAAATGTTAATGATCCAATAGAAATAACTATAACTCGCCAAATTATAGTAACAAAAGGAATTAAATCTGAAATATTTTTTGAAAATATAGGTTATATAAGACTAGCTAGCTTTCAATCTAATTCAACAAATGATTTGGAAAAAGAAGTTATAAAATTAAAACAACAAACCAAAAATAAACTTGCGGGTCTAGTTTTAGATTTAAGAAATAATCCCGGAGGTGTACTTGGTTCTGCTGTAGGAATTTCAGATTTATTTTTAAAGGAAGGTAAAATAGTTTATACAAAAGGAAGAACTGCAACATCTGATTTAGAATATTATGCAACACCTCAAGATATTTTAGAAACCTTACCAATTATAGTAATGATCAATGGAGGATCTGCATCTGCATCAGAAATTGTGGCAGGTGCATTACAGGATAATGGAAGAGCAACAGTTGTTGGTTCAAAGTCCTTTGGTAAAGCATCTGTACAAACAATACAAGAATTATATGATGGATCAGCTCTAAAATTAACAACGGCAAAATATTACACTCCAAAAGGTAGAGATATACACAAAGAAGGAATTAATCCTGATATTATTTTTGAAACTAAAAAAGATGATGAAAAGAATTCTGATTCATCTATATTAAAAAAACCTTTTGACAAAGATAGTGAATTATTTCAAGCAGTAAAACTGTTACAAAAGTTAGCTGCATCAAATATAAATTTTATAAATCATTTAACATCTAAAAATTGAAAAAAATTAATTTCTTTATAATATTAGTTTTAATGTTATATTTGCCAGGATGTGCTAAAAAAAAGATAAATCCATGTCTTAATGAAAATAATATTGTTGAAACAATATATGAAATCCGTTCAAACTCTACAATATGTTTTAAAACAATAGATAGCTATGATTTGGATTATACAGATAGTTCAGAACTTACAATATTTGGACATCTAACTTATCCAGAACATCAAAAAAATAGTTATGATGCAATTATACTATCGCATGGTTCTGGTGGGATTAGACGTTATCATAAAAAATATGTAGATTTATTAAATAAACATGGCTATGTTGTTTTCCAAATTGATCATTACACTCCTAGAAATATCAAATATGATAAAACTTTTTCAAAAGTATCCGGAGTAACTTTCATGAATGATTCATTTAGAGCATTAAAATTACTAAAAACACATCCGTTAATTGATAAAATTGGTTATATTGGTTGGTCACAAGGTGGTGTAGGACCTATTTTGTCACATTTTAAAACTGTCACATCTTTTATTAACGAAAAAGAATTAATATTTGATGCATCAATTGCAATATATCCTTACTGTGGTTTTACATTTCCAGATGATACGCCTAGGTATACTCCTTTATTAATGATAACAGGTAACTCTGATGAACTGACACCTGAAAAAGCTTGTAGAAACTTATTTTCAAAATTTTTTAGAAATGAAAATAAAATTTTTCATAAATCTCTTTCTGATGCACATCATGGATTTGATAATCCATTTCTCTATTTTGGATTTACATTTGAAAAAATGCCAAGTTTAAATATAACAAATAAAAAATGTACCTTAACAATTTCAGAATCTGGAAAAATCATAACATTAACTAATAAAGAAGTAAGCACTCCTGAGGCTAGTGAATATTTCTTAGATAGATGTTCTACAAAAGGGGTTACTGTTAAATATAATGCACCTGCAGCAGAAAAAACTCAGAAACTCATTCTAGAATTTTTATCAAAGAATTTCATTAATTAATTTTTTGGCAGGAGGATTCGAACCACAATTTTAAAAGTTGTAGTTCTAATTTATATAATTAAAGTTTAGTATCTTAAACCAAAAAGAACCATTACAAGCACTAACACTATTGATAGTGTATTGATGGCTCCGATGATCATGAGTACAAGTCCTAGATCTCCCATATCCCTTTAACCTCTCTAAAAAATACTGTCTTATATTTAACCATACAATAATCAATGATTTCGGTCAATACAGATTTTAGTTTGATTAATCTAAGTTGCTATCATTATAATAAAATAGTAATTTAAAGAGAGTTTTATAATGATGATTAAAAAATTTACTATAAATCCATTAAAGAAATTAGCTTTTAATATCTTAAAAAAGAGAAGAGAAATATTTCCCAAAATTTTGAGTATAGAGTTTACCAGTGCTTGTAATGCTAAATGTATCATGTGTCCTCAACCTAATATGGATCGAAAAAAAGAAAACATGTCAAATGAGATATTAGAAAAAATTGTAAAAGACTGTAAAGGAAAATCTTTAAAAAAAATAAATTTATTTTGGATGGGAGATTCAACTGTAGATAAAAATATGATAGAAAAAATTAAAATAATAAGAAAAGAATTACCTAAAGTGAAACTGTATTTATCTACTAATGCACAATTACTAACAGAGGAAAAATCTAGAATTCTATTAGATGAAGAACTATTGGATGTAATCAATTTTGATATAGATGGATTTACAAAAATGACTTTTGAAAGTGTAAGAGTTAAATTAAATTTTGATAAAGTTTTGCATAATGTAAAATTTTTCTTGAAACATAAGAAAGAAACAAAAAAAAGACTACCTGAGACAAGAGTAACAATAATTGATATGCAACCAACTAAACATGAAATAGAAAAGTTTATAAATTACTGGACACCAAAGGTCGATAAGGTTGATGTAAATCATTATAATACCTGGCTAGGCTCTCAAGATGAAAAAAATTATGATGGTGGTCATGTTAATACAGAACATACAGATAAAAGAAAAGAAAGTATGGAAGAAAAATTTACATTTGCATGCTCACATCCATGGGAAGAGATGGTAATAGGAGCAGATGGAAGAGTAGGTTTGTGTTGTCTAGATTATGAGCTTAAAGAACAGATTGGTGATGTTACTAAAGAATCATTACAAGAAATTTGGCAAGGTAAAATAATTAATGAATACAGAAAAAAACAATTAAACCTTCAATATGATTCTATCGGGGCCTGCAAAGATTGTAATGCACATACATTTCAGAAGAATAAAACATGGGCAGTATTACAAAAATTTTAAAAAAAAATATTAATGTTATTCCAAACTTTCCTAAAAAAGGAATAATGTTTCAAGATATTTTTTCATTAATTGGCAAACCTAAAATTTTTTCGATGATTATTTTAGAAATATCTAAATATATAAAAAAAAATAAAATTAAAAAAATAGTTGGTATAGATGCAAGAGGATTTATTTTTGGAGCTGCACTTGCTTATAAACATAATCTGCAATTTATACCTGTAAGAAAAAAAGGTAAATTGCCCGGATCAGTTTACAAAAAAAAATATAAATTAGAATATGGTTTTGATGAATTAGAAATACAAAAAGGTTCTGTAAATAAAACAGATAAAATATTAATAATTGATGATTTGATTGCAACAGGAGGTACAGCTGAAGCTACTGCACACTTGGTAAAAAAAACATCTAATATTAATCCTCATTTTTTCTTTGTAATAGATCTTTATAATCTTGGTGGTTCATTTAAATTAAAGAAAGATGGTTACAAAGTTACAAGTTTAGTCTCAACAGAAGGTTAACATGAAAAATAAATTAGCAATAATAGGTGGGAGTGGATTATATCAAATAGATGGATTAGAAAAAATATCTGAAAAAATTATAAAAACGCCTTGGGGTGAACCCTCAGATAAAATAAGTATTTTTAAATTAGATAATAAAGAAATCCTTTTCTTGCCTAGACATGGTACAAAACATACCATTTCACCCACACATGTTAATTACCGAGCTAACATAGATGCATTAAAACAACTCGGTACAACAGATATTATTTCTGTTTCTGCTGTGGGTTCTTTAAAAGATAGTATGAAACCGGGAGATTTCGTTTTAGTTGATCAATTCATAGATAGAACATTTGCAAGAAATAAAAGTTTTTTTGGAGATGGTGTGGTAGCACACGTATCATTGGCAAAACCAACAAGTACCGGTTTAGCAGATGCTTGTGAATCTTCATTAAAAGAATTAAATATAAATTATCATCGTGGTGGTACTTATTTAGTTATGGAAGGACCTCAATTTTCTACTCTAGCTGAATCTAATATGTATCGATCATGGAATGCTGATATTATTGGAATGACAAACATGCCAGAGGCTAAATTAGCTAGAGAAGCAGAGATAAGATATATGACTGTTGCTATGGTAACGGACTATGATTGTTGGCATCCTGAACAAGAGAACGTCACGGTTGAAAAAGTAATAGAGAATTTAAAGGCGAATTTGACCAAAGAAAAGGATGAGTTCAAAAATAAAGAGAAAAAAATTAAGTTTACCATAGAAAGACA
>CAYFGJ010000048.1:0-8014 GCA_964342835.1 uncultured Ectothiorhodospiraceae bacterium
GTAATATTCTTTAAGTCTTTCTCTTAAACCATCTAATCCTTCAGTTATTTTTTCGTTAGAGTGATTAGATAAATCCTTAGCCCCTTTATCAACTTTTATCCCAGGTAATATTCCAATATTATTTAAATGTTCACGAAATAAAATTCCTGTGCTCATTTTCTGATTAAATGTTTCATCAAACAAAATTGCTCCACTTATAAAATCAGAAAGTTTAGGCGTTGTAACAATTAATTCTCGATATCTAACTCTATTAGTTTCAGTATTTTCTACTTCTATCGAATCTAGTCTCTTACCAATTGTTGGATTACTTTCATCCATAGCTAAGATACCTTTTGGGGTTTGCATTAATGATTTTGTTGTTTCAATTAACTTTTCTTTATCCATATACTAAATTACTCAAATATCTAATAGATTGCCTACTTCAACTATTTTGAGAGCATTTGTTCCTCCGCTTGTTCCCATTAAATCGCCCTTTGTTATTATAACCAAATCACCTTTTTTAACAGCACCTTTCTGTTGCATTAGATCAATAACTTGTTTATTAGCTTTTGCATGTACATATTCAATTTTATCAATTTTTATTGAATATACGCCTTTATACAAACAAATCCTTCTACTAGTTTTTTCATTTTGTGTCATTGCATAAATTGGTATTGAAGATTGAATTCGTGACATCCATAAAGGGGTAGATCCTGTTTCAGTTAATGCTGCAATAGCTTTTACATTAGACCTATCAGCTCCATAAACAGCAGTCATAGCAATGATTTGATCAATTTTATTAAACATATCTCCTCTATCACTGATTTTAGTTTTTTTTATATTTGTTTTTTCAGCTATATCACAAATTCTACTTGCCTCTTGTACAACTTCTGCTGGGTACTTACCTACTGCAGTTTCTGCCGATAACATTATAGCGTCAACACCAGAACAAGCGGCATTCGACACATCAAACACTTCTGCTCTTGTAGGAACTCTATTTGTTTTCATTGACTCCATCATTTGTGTAGCAACTATTACTAATTTGTCATGATCCATGGCCTTACCTATTAGTTCATCTTGTATCGCAGGTAGTACTTCAATCCCAAGCTCTACACCAAGATCTCCACGCGCGATCAAAATTCCATCAGAATGATCTAATATTGAGTCAATATTTTCTAGAGCTTCACTTCTTTCAATTTTTGCTATAATGCCAATTTTTTTATTTTTTATTATTTTTTTTATATCTAATAAATCATTTTTATCTCTAACAAAAGATACTGCTACATAATCAATGTCATATTTTATTGCTTGCTTAAGATCTGATTGGTCTTTAGCAGTTAGCCCTTTTAATGACAGTCCTCCTCCTTTTTTATTTAATCCTTGGTAAGAATAAAGAGTTCCTCCTCTGATAACTTTCGTATATATATTCTTATTAAGAACGTTTGTAACCTCTAACTTAATTAATCCATCTGATAATAATAATTCATCACCTTTGATAACATTTTTATATAAATTTTTATAATTAATGCCAACTTTTTTTATATCTCCTTTTTCAGCATTAAGAGAAGCATCTAATATGAATTTTTCATTTGTTTTTAGTTTGATATATTCGCGTTTATTAAAACCTTTAATTCTAATTTTTTGTCCCTGTAAATCAATAAGTGTAGCCACTGGTCTATTCAATTTTTTTGATTCACTTTTTAATATGTCTAATATTCCTTTAATTGATTCAACTTTAGCATGAGAAAGATTAAGTCTAAAAACATCAGTACCAGCTTCAATAAGATTTCTTATAACATTTACCGAAGTAGTTGAAGGTCCTAATGTAGTAATAATTTTTGTTCTTTTTCTCATGATTAATAAGCTCCTAATTTCTCAAGTATCGGCAACCTTGTCCCTTCTATCCATTTTAAAAGTGATCCACCACCAGTTGATATGTAAGAAAATTCATTTTCTAGATTGAGTTTTTCAATTATAGCAACTGTGTCGCCACCACCTATAAGAGAAAAATTATCGCTGTCTGCAATTATTTTTGAAATTTCTTTTGTTCCCTGATCAAATGGAGCCTGTTCTACATATCCAAGTGGCCCATTCCAAAAAACAGTACCTGAAGATTTGATAAATTTTTTATATTTCTTCACGGTCTTTGTTCCAATATCAAAAACCCTATCATTTGATTGTATCACAGATAACGATTTATTTTGACTATCTAAGTAGGAATTGCTTGTTGCACAAACGAGATCAATGGGTAATATAATTTTATCAAAATTTGAGGAATTCAAGATTTTTCTAGCAGAATCTACAGAAGTTTGATCATATAATGATTTACCAATTTCATAGTTCATAGCATATAAAAAAGTATTTAATATACCTCCTCCAAGAATCATGTAATCTGTCTGATTTAATAATCTATGTAACAAATTTAATTTGGTTTCAATTTTTGCTCCAGATACTATGGTCAATAGTGGTTTTGATGGATTCTTCAGTGTTTTATCAATCATATTAAGTTCGTTCTCTATTAATAATCCTGCATAACTATCTAAAAAATTTGATAGACCAAATGTAGTACATTCTTTCCTATGTGACACACCAAATGCATCAAAAACAAAAATATCACCTAACTTAGAAATTTTTTTGCTTAAACTATCATTGTTTTCTTTTTCTCCAATTTCAAATCTAACATTTTCGCACAAAATAATTTTATGGTCCGAAAATTCAACACCGTCAATCCAATTATCTAAAAATTTAACATCCATATTTAATAACTTTGAAAATTCTATAGAAATTGGTTTCAATGACAAATCTTCAGTTCTTTCTCCTTCTTTCGGACGACCGAGATGTGACAGTATGATAATTTTATTATCATTCTTAAGAAGATATTTAATAGTTGGTATTGTTTGTTTAATTCTAAAAGAACTTTCTATTATTGAGTTTGAAATTGGAACATTAAGATCAAGTCGTAATATAATAGTCTTGTTTTTTATATCATGATGATTTATTGATTTTAACATTAAAATTTAGAAATTATTTTCGAAATATCTAACATACGATTAGAAAATCCCCACTCATTATCATACCAAGCACATATTTTATATAAGTTATTATCTATGCATCTTGTTAATGTTTCATCATATACACCAGAATATGAAGTATGATTAAAATCAATCGACACCAATGGTTCAGATGTATATCCAAGAATACCGCTTAGATTGGTTTTAGATGATTTTAAAATTATTTCATTAATATTTTCTATCGAAGTTTGTTTGGATGGAGTAAAACATAAATCGACTAAAGACACATTTAATGTTGGTACTCTAATTGCAAATCCATCCAACTTACCTTGCAAATCAGGTAAAACCAAACCTACAGCAGAAGCAGCTCCGGTTTTTGTCGGAATCATGGATTGTGTAGCAGATCTAGCTCTCCTCAAATCACTATGATAAACATCAGTAAGTACTTGATCGTTTGTATATGAATGTATTGTTGTCATAAGACCTGACTTAATACCTATTACATTATGTATATCATTAATTAAAGTAGCTAAACAATTTGTTGTACATGAGGCATTAGAAATTATTTTATGATTTGTATTTAACATTTCATGATTAACGCCATAAACAACAGTTGTATCAGCATCCTTCGATGGTGCTGATATTATAACTTTTTTAGCTCCACCATTGATATGTAGTGAGGCTTTTTCTTTTGATGTAAATAATCCCGTGCATTCCAATACAATGTCTATTTTTAATTCATTCCAAGGTAGTTTAGATGGATCTTTCTCAGATAAGACAATAACTTCATCTTTGTTATCAATTAAAATTTTATTGTCATTCAGAGAAATTTCTTTATTAAATAATCCATGAGCAGTATCATATTTTAGAAGGTGCGCATTAATTTTAGAATCCCCTAAATCATTAATGGCAACAATGTTTAGATCTTTATTATAATTATTTTCATAATATGCTCTAAAAATATTTCTACCTATTCTGCCAAAACCATTTATTGCAATGTTTGTTGTCATTTTACTCTTCCATTTTTCTTAATTAAATTCTTTATCTCTTTTATTACATTTTTAACTGTGAAACCAAAATGTTCCATAACTTTATTACCGGGAGCAGATAATCCAAAAGTTTTCATAGAAATAATTTGCCCTTGTTTACCAATATATTTATACCAATAAGTTCCAACACCAGCTTCTATTGCTAAAATATTTTTTTGATTAGTAGGTATAATAGCTGATTTATATCTAGAATTTTGTTTATCAAATACTTCTGTACATGCAAATGAGACAACTCTTATATTATAATTTTTGATAGATTTTGCCGCTTCAATTGCTAAATGTACTTCAGAACCAGTAGCTAATATTATAGCATCAGTTCTTCCGCTTTTTTCATAAATTATATATGCGCCTTTATTGATATTTTTTAACTGTTGAGTCGATCTTTTAAGTTCAGGTAATTTTTGTCTAGATAAGATAATAGAAGTTGGGCCAGTAGTACGAATTAAAGATTGTTTCCATGCAACTGCTGTTTCTTGTGTATCTGCAGGTCTCCACAGATCCATATTTGGAATTATTCTCAATGAGGTTAATTGTTCTACTGCTTGATGAGTAGGACCATCTTCTCCTAATCCAATAGAATCATGTGTAAAAATATAAATTACTGGCAATTCCATTAATGCTGACATTCTAATTGCGTTTTTCGCATACTCAGAAAAAATTAAAAAAGTACTAGCATATGGTCTAAAACCTTTATGTAAAAAAATACCATTATTTATAGCTGACATGGCAAATTCTCTGACACCATAATATATATATTTACCAGTAAAATCAGATTTTGTTATAGCTTTAGATCTAGAAGAAAAAACTAAATTAGACTCTTTCAGATCTGCTGATCCACCAATAAGTTCAGGCAAATATTTAGATATTTCCTCAAAAACAAGTTGCGAGGATTTTCTTGTAGCTAAGTCCCCATGTTCTTTTTTGCAAAAGTTATCTATGATGGTATTAAGTTTTTTAGGTAATTTAGTATTTATACGTCTAACCAGTTCTCTTGATTCATTTGGATATTGTTTTTTATATTTATTAAATTTTTTATTCCATTCTATTTCAAGATTTTGACCTTTTTTTCTAGCATCCCAAGCTTTATAAATATTTTTAGGTATAAAAAAAGGTTTGTATTTCCATTTTAGATTTTTTCTAGTTTGATCAACTTCTTTATTGCCTAAAGGAGCTCCATGAGCAGAACTTGTATCTTCTTTATTTGGCGATCCATAACCTATCTTAGTGGTTGCGCATATTATGGTAGGTTTATTTTTCTCTTTTCTGGCTAAATTAATAGCTTTCTTGATATTAGTAAAACTATGACCATCAACTTTAGAAATTACATTCCAATTATAAGACTCAAATCTTTTTTTAATATTTTCTGTAAACCATAATTCGACTTTTCCATCTATTGATATACCATTCATGTCATAAATTAATATTAGTTTGTTTAACCCTAATGTTCCTGCAAGCGAACAAGATTCATGTGAAATTCCTTCCATCAAACAACCATCACCAGCAAA
This sequence comes from uncultured Ectothiorhodospiraceae bacterium, assembly GCA_964342835.1. Lineage (GTDB taxonomy): Bacteria > Pseudomonadota > Gammaproteobacteria. The sequence continues at coordinate 5,545 of CAYFGJ010000048.1, forward strand.
TACATAGGTATAGTGATCAATAATATTAAAATTTTTCCTATTAAATTCTTTAGCTAAAACTTTTTCAGCTAATGCTATACCAATTGCATTTGCAATACCTTGCCCAAGCGGTCCGGTTGTAGTTTCTACACCCGGAGTAACATCACATTCTGGATGACCTGGTGTTTTTGATTTGAGCTGTCTAAAATTTTTTATGTCATTTATAGTTAGTTTATAACCTGATAGATGCAATAAAGAATATAACAACATAGAAGCATGTCCGTTTGATAAAATAAAACGATCTCTATTAAACCATTCAGGATTATTCGGATTATGCTTTAAAAAATCATTCCACAAAACAGTTGCGATATCAGCCATTCCCATTGGGGCTCCTGGATGACCAGATTTTGCTTTTTCTACAGCATCTATACTGAGAAATCTAATTGCGTTTGATAATTCTTGTCTACTCACATTTATTATTACATTAGTTATTATTTCGCCACTTTATAGAACATCCGATACTTGAAAATTGTTCTTCTGGTCCTTTTTCTGTTCTTGCTATCAGCATCATTGCCTTAAAAAGATCGCTTTGATTGGCATCCATGATATTTTTTATTCCCCTATCATCAAATCTACCTCTATACTGGAGCTCTAATTTTGAATTAAAACCATAAAAATCTGGAGTACAAATTGCACCATATTTCTTTGCAACTTCTTGTGATTCATCAATTAGATATGGGAAGCTAAATCCATATTTTTTTGATACTTCAACCATATTTTCAAAAGAATCATCAGGAAACGAAATATAATCATTTGGATTGATAGCTACGCAGCCTATATCTTTTTTCATTAAAACTGAAGTCTCTACAGCTAATTTATCCAGAATAGCCTGTACATATGGGCAATGATTACAAATAAACATTACAAGTAGCCCTTTTTTGCCAGCACAATCATTTAGGTTCCATTTACGTGAATCTACACCGGTCAGATTAAAATCTTCAGCTTTTTTGCCGAAATCACATATTGGTGTTGATAATTCTACCATTTTTGATAATTGAAATTATTCTAGTTCATCCCTATTATATGTAAGACTATGCTATTTTTCTTTTATATATAGGTATTGATGATATAATACAACATTTTTAAGTAAGTTAGAATCTATGAGCAATTCAAATTTATCGAAATCCAAACAAAAAGAGTTCAAAAGCCTAATAGAAAAGGGCAAAGAACAAGGATATATCACACTAAGTGAAATCAATGATTTACTACCTGCTAATATTTATGATTCTGATCAGATAGATGGAATTATTAAATTAATTACTGATTTAAAGATTAAGGTTGTTGAATCTGTTAAAGAAGCAGAGGACAGCGTATTAACGGATGATGATGATGTTGTTGATGAAGAAATTGATGATATTACAGAAGAAGAAGCTGTTGATGTACTTTCGAGCTTAGATGAAGAATTTGGTAGAACATCTGACCCTGTAAGAATGTATATGAGGGAAATGGGAACAGTAGAGTTACTTAACAGGGAAGGTGAAATAATAATAGCTAAAAAAATAGAAGAAGGACAAAAATTAATATACGATGCAATACAAAAATTTCCAGAACTAGCAAAGTTTTTTATAAAAATTTTCAACACAGATGAAGAGCCAGAAGGACTCATATCAGATTATATTTTAGATGTAAAAACATCAGATTCTGAAGAATTTAAAACAGATCAATTAGCTGAAAATAGTAATGAAGTTATTGATAAAGATGATGAAGAAAAAGAAAATGAAGATGATCCAACAGAAGATGATATTGATGACAATGAAACATCAATAATAGACAACTCTCCTGATACAGAATTAGTACTTAAAAATGTTGATGAAATAAAAGAATTATTGATTTTGTATGAAAAATCCAAGAAAAAAGATGATGATAAACGTAAAAAAATATTTGAAAAAATACAAAAAAGTATTACAAACTTTAAATTTACAAGTTTGTTTATAGAAAAACTTACTACAAAAATTGAAAATATCTCACAAACAATTTCGAAATATGAGAAAGAGATATACAATGGTTGTAATCAATATCTAAAAACACCAAAAAAAATATTTTTAAAGGAATTTAAAGAAAATGAAACAAATAAAGATTTCATAAATATAATAGTTGCTGATAATAAAATAAAAGAAAGTGATAAAGATTTATTATTTTCTATAATTTCAAAAAATCAAAAAAAACTACAATTAATTGAAAAAGATCAAGATATATCGATAACTGAAATAAAAAAAATAAATAAAGATAGAAAGATAGGTGAAGCTAAAGAAAGAAATGCTAAAAAAGAAATGGTAGAAGCAAACTTACGACTTGTTATCTCTATTGCAAAAAAATATACAAACAGAGGATTACAATTCTTAGATTTAATTCAAGAAGGTAATATTGGTTTAATGAAAGCTGTAGATAAATTTGAATATAGAAGAGGATACAAGTTTTCAACTTATGCAAC
>CAYFGJ010000049.1:0-7689 GCA_964342835.1 uncultured Ectothiorhodospiraceae bacterium
TTCTTCAGCTTTAGCTTCTTCTTTAGCTGGTTCTTCAGCTTTGGCTTCTTCTTTAGCTTTAGCTTCTTCTTTAGCTGGTTCTTCAGCTTTAGCTTCCTTTGCTTTTTTAGCTTTTCTAGCTTTATTTTTTTCTAATTCTTTAGTTTTAATAGCTGCACGCTTATTAATATTTTCAGGATCCATTGAATAGCTTTGGAGAAGTTTAACACGATTACTAAGTTGAGCGCCTTTAGAAATCCAATATTCCAATCTCTCTATATCAAGTTTGATACGATGTTCAGATTCTAACATTGGATCATAACTGCCTATTCTTTCTAAGCATTTACCATCTCTCTTATCTCTTTTATCAATTACCACGATATGATAATAGGGCTTTTTCCTAACACCGCCACGTGACAATCTTACTCTAACCATAATTTCACCTATATAAAAACAAGGAGATTATATCACTACTCTATGTCTTGAGTAAGTGATTTTACATATAAAATGAGAAAATAAGGCAATTTACTATTTTTATAGGTAGAATTTGATATTATCATAGTGTGAATTTAATAAATTATCGAAATTTCTATATAACTGCAATGATTATGCTAAAAGCAAATAGATAAATCAGATCACATCATTAATAAATGGAACTATTGCCAATAATCTTAGCGTCTGTATATCTAGTATTAACATTAATATTACGTTCGATGTTGATCAGTGAAATGAATATAATTTTTTTAACAAAAGTTTTTAATATATTATTATTTCTAAATCTCATATCTTTTGTCTTTTATTTTTATGACACAATCTATCCTGTATATGGTATGGGCTTTAATTTTATGCAATCATTGTTAGTTACACTATTAATTATAAATTTATTTTTCGTTTTCTTTATTATTCAAAAAGAAATACACCATCTGGGATTGATTTTGTTTCCACTAACATCAGCTACGTTAATTATGAGTCAATTTATGGATAATATTTCCGTAAACCAAGAATATATTACCGATGGTTTGCAGCTACATATACTAACATCTTTTTCATCTTATGGTTTTTTAGGATTAGCTGCAATACAAGCATTACTGCTAAATTATCAAGAAAAACAACTTAAGAATGTTAAGCATTCACAATTCATTGCATCATTACCTTCGATTGAAGTTATGGAAAAAATAATGTTTGATTTGATAATTCTAGGTTTTATATTATTAACAATCTCATTATTGAGTGGTGCTCCATTCGTAATTCAGGACAATAGCATTCACATAATACAAAAAATTTTATTTTCTCTTATTGCTTGGATTACTTTTGCATATCTTCTATATAAAAGATTTTCATATGGTGTGCGTGGAAAGAAAGCGGTACATATAACATTGAGTGGAATTATTTTTTTATTAATTGCCTATCTTGGTACCAAATTCTTATTTGAAGCTTTAAGTGTATAAATAATATATGACTAATTTAGATATTGACAGCTTATTTTTTATTCTTATAGTTTTATTATTTCTATCGGCATTCTTTTCCGGCTCTGAAACTTCATTAATGAGTGTAAATAGATATAAATTAAAACATAAGAATCAAGAAGGTGATAGATCGGCTAAGAGAGTTCTATATTTAGTTAACAATCCAGATAAAACACTTGGCTTAATTTTATTATTAAATAATTTTGTCAATATTTTAGCATCAGCTATAAGTACTATTATAGCAATTAGAATTTTTGGTGATGCAGGTATTGCTATATCAGCTGGTATTTTAACATTTGTAATATTAGTTTTTTCTGAAGTAACACCAAAAACGTTTGCTGCTCTATATCCTGATAAAATAGCTTATCCTGTATCTTTGTTTTTTTATCCAGCACTAAAATTATTCTATCCTATAGTATCTATTATAAATTTATTTTCTAAATTACTATTAGCTTTATTTGGCGTGAAAGATAAAAAGAACACATTTGAACTCCTAACTAAAGATGAAATTAAAACTATAATAAAAGAATCAAGTTACAAAATACCAAAGTTTTATGAAGAAATGATAGTTAATTTATTAGATTTGGAAAAGGTTAAAGTTGAAGATGCTATGATTCCAAGAAATGAGATTTTTAGTGTTGATATTACTAATGAAATAAACATCATAACAAAAAATATTCTTGATTGTAAACACACAAGAGTTCCGGTTTATGAAAATGATCTAAATAATTTAAAAGGGTTCCTCCATAAACGAAAAGTTATTGAAATTTTAAAGGATGGTGAAATAACAAAAGATAAAATTTTAAATAATCTAAGCGCTGCTTATTTTATTCCTGAAGATACATCTCTTTTAAGCCAACTTATTACATTTAAAAAAGAGAAAAAAAGAATAGGTTGTGTTGTTGATGAATATGGTGATGTTAAGGGAATAGTCACACTAGATGATATTCTTGAAGAAATAGTAGGTGAATTTGACACAACTGATAAGGAAATTGAAATACAAAAAATTTCTGAGGAATCCTATTTAATTGACGGGTCTGTACATATTAGAGAAATGAATAGAATTCTTGATTGGAATCTTCCAGAAAGCAGCGCTAAAACTATTAATGGTTTCATACTAGAATATTTAGAAAATATTCCAACTCAAGGAGCATCTTTTCAGATAGAAAATTATAGTTTTGAAATTATCAACATAAAAAATAATTTCGTAAAGAATGTAAAGATAACAAAAAAATAGTATATTAAAGTTATGACTAAAGACAAAAATCCATTATCAACATTTGAAAATGACTTAAAAAAAATGCAGGATATTCTTGAAGAAATTGAATCAAAAGATTTGACTTTAGAGGATATTATAAAAAAATATCAAGAAGGAGTTACCCTGTCAAAAAGATGTGAACAAGCTTTAAAAGAAGCTGAACAAAAAGTTAAATCAATTTCTAGCGATTCAAAAAAATGAAACCGAAATATACTCTTTTAGAAAAAATTAATCTTCCAAAAGATTTGAGAAAATTAAATATAGAAGAATTAGAATCTTTATCTGTTGAACTGAGAGAGTTTATAATTGATAGTGTATCTAAAACAGGTGGACATCTTGCTTCAGGGTTGGGAACAATAGAATTAACCATCAGTCTCCACTATGTATTTAATACTCCTACAGATAAAATTATTTGGGATGTTGGTCATCAATGCTATCCACATAAAATCCTAACTGGTAGAAAAAAATTGATGGATACATTAAGGAAAAAAAATGGTTTGTCTGGTTTTTTGAAAAAAACTGAAAGTGAATATGATTGTTTTGGAGCTGGGCACTCTAGCACATCAATAAGCGTTGCTATTGGTTATGATATAGCAATGAAAATGAAAAAACAAAATGATAAAGTTATTGCGGTAATTGGAGATGGAGGTTTAACAGCTGGTATGGCATATGAGGCAATGTGTCATGCAGGTGATATAAATTCAGACGTACTTGTTATTCTTAATGATAACGATATGTCAATTTCACCTAATGTAGGTGGTATCCACAAATATTTAACAAGAATTCTTAGTGGAAAAACTTATTCTTCATTGAAAGATAAAAGTAAAAAAGTTTTTAATAAAGTAAAAATTATAGAAGATATCGTAAAAAAAGTAGAATCGAGCGCAAAGAATCTTATTACTCCAGGTCATTTATTTGAGGAGATAGGATTTAAATATTATGGTCCTGTTGATGGACATGATCTACCAAATCTTGTAAAAATCCTCAAAAATTTAAAGTTACAAAATGGTCCAAGAATATTACATATAATAACTTGCAAAGGTAAAGGTTATAAATTAGCAGAAGATAATCCTATAAATTATCATGGTGTAACCCCTTTTGATATAAAAAGTGGAAAAGCAAAAACTAATAAAATACAAAATAAATTAACCTATACAAATGTCTTTAGTAAATGGATAACTTCTAAAGCTAATTCTAACAAAAATCTTATAGCTATTACTCCTGCAATGAGAGAAGGTTCTGGTTTAGTAGAATTTGAAAAAAAATTCCCTGACAGATATTTTGATGTAGGTATAGCAGAACAACATTCTGTAACTTTGGCAGCAGGATTAGCTGCAGAAGGAATGAAGCCCGTTGTTGCAATATATTCAACTTTTTTGCAGAGAGCCTATGATCAAGTAATACATGATGTAATGATACAAGAACTTGATGTATTGTTTGCGGTTGATCGTGCTGGTTTAGTAGGGGCAGATGGTGAAACTCATCATGGAATTTATGATTTATCATATTTAAGAATACTTCCAAAATTTATTGTAATGACTCCTTCTAACGAACAAGAAATGTGGAAAATGCTTAATACTGGTTTTGCTTATAATGGGCCATCTGTTGTTCGCTATCCCAGAGGATATTCTGTTGGTCTAAATCTTGAAAACAATCAAGACCAGATTGAAATAGGTAAATCTAAAATCATTAGAGAAGGTATTAGTATCGCTTATTTAGTTTTTGGTACATTATTAAAATGTGTATTAAAATCTGCTAATAAATTAAATGCAACTGTTGTAGATATGAGATTTGTAAAACCATTAGATGGTGAAATGATTAACCATATATGTGCAACTCATGATTTGATTATAACTGTGGAAGAAAATTCAATTCTAGGTGGCGCAGGATCTGCGGTAAATGAATATATATTATCTAAGAATTTATCTAATCGTGTATATAACTTAGGGATCCCAGATCAAACTATATCACATGGCACTCAAGAAGAGTTATTATCAGAAATTGGTTTAGATGAAGATGGAATACTAAAAACCACTATTGATTTAAGGAAAAATATATCTTTGTCAAAAAAAATTAATCATAAATAATATAGGAGTAAAATATATATACGCTTACAATACATACTGAATTTTCATCCGCACATATACTGCACGGTCATACCGGCAATTGTAAAAGAATGCACGGACATAATTGGAAAGTTGAAGTTGAAGTTTCTGGAAATAAGCTAGATAATATTGGGATGGTAATAGACTTTAAAGATATGAAAAAATCAACCAATGAGATAGCTAAAAGACTTGATCATCAATATTTGAATGAACTAGAGCCTTTTAAAACTAAAAATCCTACAGCAGAGAATATTTCTGAATATTTTTTTGTAGAATTATCAAAAATATTTAATAATAATAATACAAAGATTAAATCAGTAAAACTATGGGAAACAGATAGGGCAGCTGTAACATATTCGGAGTAATAAAATGTCACGAATAAAAAAAAATATAAAAGTAGTACCTAAGAAGAATGCTTTACCTGATACGCAAGGTTTAGTAGATACAAGGAACTTGCCTATTAATAAAGTTGGTATTAAAGATATATTGCATCCAATGATAATAAAACAGAGATCCGGAAAGAAACAATCTACTATAGCTAAATTCAATATGTATGTTAATTTACCACATGATTTCAAAGGAACTCATATGTCAAGATTTGTTCATATTTTAAATAACAATGAAGAACAAATTACGGTTCAATCTTTCAAGAGGATGATTGATGATATGTTAATAATACTAGAAGCTGAATCAGGTCATATAGAAATGTCTTTTCCTTATTTTGTAAATAAAACAGCACCAGTATCGAAAGTGAAAAGTTTATTAGATTATACCGTTACATTTATTGGAGAAATAAAAAATGGTGTTGCTAATATGAAAATAAAAGTTCTTGTTCCAGTTACTAGCTTATGTCCTTGTTCAAAGAAAATTTCTGAATATGGAGCACATAATCAAAGATCACATGTTACTGTCACTGCTACAATTAAGGACTTTATTTGGATTGAAGAAATTATTGATGTTGTTGAAAAAGAAGCATCATCAGAATTATATGGGCTACTTAAAAGACCCGATGAAAAATATGTAACTGAACTAGCTTATGATAATCCTAAATTTGTAGAAGATATTGTAAGAGATATAGCTGTACATTTTAATGATGATGATAGAATTTCGGAATATGTTGTAGAATCTGAAAACTTTGAATCAATACACAATCACTCAGCATACGCACAAATTCATAACATTAAAGATAAAAAATAATTTACCTAAGACTCGAATATAATCCTCTCATCATTTCTTCAGTAGCTTGAGTTGAAACTTGCTTATAATCTTCATTTTCAACAACAACAGTTGTCCCTTCTAAGTCAGGTTTTACGATTATCATATAGATTTCTTCGTCATTTTTTCCCCAAAGAACAATATTGTCCCAAAAAGATGTTTCTTGTTTTTCTTGTTCAGTTACTGAAACCTTAATTTCACCTTCAGATTGATCGGATGATAAAACTTTTACTCCTAGTTGATCAACTCTCTTAATTAATTGTGGCCATACTCTGTCATATGTATCCGGAACGAATAGAGAATATACTCCATTTTCATCAGTAGATAGAAAAGCTTTTCCTCTAACTCCGGTAGCTTTCACTACAACATATCCTTTTGATCTAGCTTCTTCCCCACCTAAAAAAATAAATAATCTGGAAGTCATTTCCATTTCATATTCTGGGTCTCTTGGTCTATTTTGCCATCTGTATTCAGTATCACCATCTGTAGTAAATTCTTTTCCATAATGTGTAATAATAATTTCTATACTATTTGTTTTTTCAACAATTCTAGTTTTATAACTATCTCTCGTTTCTGGTTCTACTAACAAAGGAACATATCTTCCAACTATGCGTTGCAAAGTGCCTAACTGAGCTTCGCTTAAATTTTCTAAATAATCTGTTCTCATTGTTCCTAATGCTATATTATTTTGGACAACTCTGAATCCTTCATCTCTCCAAAATTCAATGAGCTTAGACCATAGCTGGTTTTTGTCTGTTTTGTTAACCGAAAGATAAGAATCCTTACCAACTCTTAATAACTCAATATTTTCTAGTTCAGTATCTACAGTAAACAAATCCATACCTTCTTGTTTTGCTAATTCTGGAATGGAAATAGCTGAAGGTGTGGATGGAGTAATAAGATCTGGCGGAACTTCAAGATCAAGTTGAGTATCTTTATAATCTTCACCTGTTTTATAGACAATTTTACTTTCTCTTGGATCCGATAGAATGTTGTCAGTATATTCAGCAAAAGATCCGCATCCCGATATAAAAATCGGGAGTAACAGAAATTTGGTTTTTGATATAAAGTTTCTAAACATTTTTATTTTATTATATTAGCTTTAATAAGTGACTCTTCAAGCGTTTTTTCAAATTTTTTATTCAACCAAGTCAATGGCAATCTTATCCCTTTCTGTATAAGCCCCATTTTGTTCAAACTCCATTTTACAGGAATAGGATTCGATTCTATAAATAGATTATCATGCAGTATGTCTATTTTTTGATTTATTTCTTTTGCCTTTTCTTTATTGCCATTAATAGCAAATTGGCACATTTGATGCATTTCTAACGGAGCTACATTCGCAGTCACAGAAATATTACCTCGAAATCCAATTAAAATATCATTCAAGGCTGTTTTGTCATCTCCAGAATAAATTGAAATATTTTCTGAGCATTTATCTAGTAGTTCTCTTGATCTTTGTTTATCTCCCGAAGCTTCTTTAATTCCAATAATATTTTTATGACTGCTGAGTCTATAAACAGTATCAGGTAAAATGTCAACTGATGTTCTTCCTGGAACATTATATAGAATTTGTGGAATTAAAACTTCATCAGCAATTTTCAAAAAATGTTGATAAAGACCTTCTTGAGTTGGTTTATTGTAATAAGGTGTAACTAATAAACAA
>CAYFGJ010000050.1:0-7567 GCA_964342835.1 uncultured Ectothiorhodospiraceae bacterium
AGCGGTGCAGGCGGACAACATGTTAATACAACTGACTCAGCTGTAAGAATTACTCATATACCAACTAAAATAGTTGCACAATGTCAAAACGATAGATCACAACATAAAAACAAAGAATCAGCTTTAAAGCAACTTCGTGCTAAACTGTATATGTATGAATTAGAAAAAAAGAATAAGGTAAAAGATAAGATTGAATCAGAAAAATCAGATATATCGTGGGGAAATCAGATTAGATCATATATTCTTGATGATTCTCGAATAAAAGATTTGAGAACAAAATATGAAACTGGAAATACTCAGGCTGTTTTAGATGGGGATATAGATGATTTTATACAAGAGAGTTTGAAATTGGATTTATAAAATGGATGATGATAATAAATTAATTGTTGAAAGGAAAAAAAAATTAGATAGGTTAAAAGACAAAACAAATCTATATCCAAATTCATTTAGAAAACTTGATAATTCGTACGAACTCATTGAAAAATATGCTGATACCGAGAAGGATCAACTGGCAGAAAAAAATATCAATGTATCAATAGCTGGCAGGTTATTAAAATTCAGAGAAATGGGAAGTTCAATTTTTGCTGATTTGCACGATGAAAATGGAAAAATTCAATTATATATACAACCAAAACAATTAGATGATAAAAATTCGCTTGTGTTATCAATGCTTGATTTAGGAGATATAATTGGGGTTAACGGAATATTATTTAAAACCAAAACAAATGAATTAACAATAAAAATTGTAAATATTATATTATTAGCTAAATCATTAAGACCTTTACCAGAAAAATTTCACGGAATCACTGATATCGAAATTAAATATCGACAAAGATATTTAGACCTTATGACTAATCATGAATCTAAAAATCTTTTTATTACCAGATCAAAGATTATAAGCACAATTAGGGATTATTTTATAAAGCAGAACTTTTTAGAAATTGAAACTCCAATGATGCATACAATACCAGGTGGTGCTACAGCTAAACCATTTGTTACTCATCATAATACTTTAGATTTAGATTTGTTCTTAAGAATTGCGCCAGAACTTTTTTTAAAGAGGTGTATTGTAGGTGGTTTTGAAAAAATTTTTGAGATAAATAGAAGTTTTAGAAATGAAGGTTTGTCAATTAAACATAATCCTGAATTTACTATGCTTGAATTCTATATTGCATTTCAAGATTATATATATTTAATGGAATTTATAGAAAATGTATTTGAGCAACTACGATCAACTCTTAATTTGCCAGATATAATTGAATATCAAAAAACAAAAATAAATTTTAAAAAACCTTTCAAAAGAATTACTTTTTATGATGCATTAATTAATTATAATAGTGAAATAAATCTGGATAACATAAATGATAAAAATTTTCTCACACAGTATGCTAATAAAAAAGATATAACAATAACAGATGGTAATTCAGTACAGTTGTTGCAATTAGATATTTTTGAGAAGACAGTAGAAAGGGAGTTAATAGATCCAACATACATTATTGATTATCCAACTGAAGTATCTCCTCTTGCAAGAAGTTTTGATGATAACAAAGGTATAGTTGAACGATTTGAACTTTTTATAGCTGGCAGAGAAATAGCAAATGGATTTTCTGAGCTGAACGACCCTTTAGAACAATCTATTCGTTTCAAAAAACAAGCTGAATCGAAAAATGAAGAAAAGATGTCATATGATGAGGACTTTATAACTGCTCTTGAATATGGAATGCCCCCAACTGCAGGAGCGGGAATTGGAATAGATAGACTCATTATGTTATTGACAAATTCATCATCAATTAGAGATGTTCTACTATTTCCATTAATGAAACCAAAAACTTAAATTTTTAAATAATTTTTTAAAAATTTATAAAAATTTGGCTCAATGCCGGTGTTATTATAATTAAATTTTTTGTTTTCCGAGTTAATTTTTATATTTTTATCAATAGTTATAGTTATTTGATTACAATTATCAGGGTATATATTAATTTGATTAGCAATTGATTGATATTCAATACTATTTTTTTCTAAGAAAATTTCAATATCAGATATGATTACATAGATTTCATCATTTCTATTTAACATAAGTTATTTTTGTTGCATAGCCAATATATTTTTTTGGTGTCAAATTTAATAAAAATTCCTTTTCATTTTTTGGTAGTTTTAATTTGTTAATTATTTTTTGAATTATTTCTTTAGATATTTTTTTCCCTCGTGTTTCTTTCTTTAGAATTTCATACGAATCATTTATATTATATTTTCTTGCCATCATTTGAATAGGTTCAGCTAATATTTCCCACGAGTTTAATAAATCTTTTTCAAGAGTTTCTTTATTAAGCGATATTTTGTTAAGACCTATTATCAAATTATCGCATGCAAGATATGAATAACTGAATGATAAGCCTATATTTCTTAAAACTGTTGAATCTGATAGATCTCTTTGTAATCTTGATATAACTAATTTTTCAGAGAAAAACTTTAATAAACTATTACTAACGCCTAAATTTCCTTCTGCATTTTCAAAATTAATTGGATTTATTTTGTGTGGCATGGTTGAAGATCCAATCTCACCTCTAATATTTTTCTGAACAAAATAATTTTTTGAAATATATGTCCAAATATCTTGAGATAAACCAATTAATATTGAATTATAGTGTGATAATAAATTAGAAAGAGTACAAATATAATCATGTGGCTCGATCTGCGTTGTGTATTTATTCTGCTTTATATCAAAAGATTCAATAAATTTTTTAGTAATCTTTGGCCAATTTATATTTGGAAATATTATTGAATGTGATGAATAATTTCCTGTAGCCCCATTAAATTTTCCATATATATCAGTATTAGAAAAATTGTTTGTTATTATCATTAATCTAGCATAAAAGTTTAAAAATTCTTTACCCATAGTCGTTGGGCTAGCAACCTGACCATGTGTATGCGATACCATTTCATCTTTAGAATATTTTCTTGATAATTTATAAAGTAGTTTATTTAATATATCTATTTTAGATAATAAGAGCGAACGTCCATTTTTTATCATCATTGCATATGCAATGTTATTAATATCCTCTGAAGTACAACATATATGAATATATTCAGTATATTTCTTTAAAATCTTGTGTTCTTTTATTTTAGTTTTTATAAAATATTCCACTGCCTTAACATCATGCTTCGTAACTGATTCAAGTTTTTTTATTTTTTCAGCATCTTTTACAGAAAAATTATTATATATATTTAATAGAAATGACATTGATGATTTGTTTAATTTAGGTAAAGTCTTTATTTCTTTGAGTTGGCAAAGGTAGATTAACCATTTGATCTCTACTAAAACTCTATTTTTGATTAATGCATATTCAGAAAATAATTCAGCCATACCTTGACAGATTTCAGAATATCTACCATCTATCGGAGAGATTGAGAGTAAATCATATTTTTTCATACTTAATATTTACCCTAAAGATGTTATTATAGCATAAATACTTCATATATGTTATAAGACTAGCAAATGTTCTCATGAAAAAGAAAATAACACACAGAACTGAAAAAGATTCTTTAGGCACAGTTAAAGTCCCAAAAGATGCTTTGTATGGGGCTCAGACACAACGAGCAGTTAATAACTTTCAAATAGGACATGATTTATTTGGTCCACGTTTTTTACAATCCCTTGTAATGTTGAAAGGAGCCTGTGCAATTGCTAATTATAAATCAAAAGTAATTGATAAAAAATTAGCAACCGCAATCTATCAATGCGCAAAAGAAATAAGCACAAATATATATGATTATTATGACCATTTTCCTGCACCTTTATATCAAACAGGTTCTGGAACAAGTATTAATATGAACATGAATGAAGTTTTAGCGAGTTTGGTCTCAAAGAAAATTAAACGAAAAGTTCATCCAAATGATGATATAAATAAATCACAAAGTTCAAATGATGTTATACCAACAACAATAAATATCACTTGTGCAAGAAATATAGATAGTCTTACTAAATGTTACTTATTTTTGGATAAAGAATTAAAGAAAAGATCTAATGAATCTAAAAATATTATTAAATCAGGAAGAACACATCTTATGGATGCAGTGCCAATAACTTTAGGTCAGGAGATTGAAACATGGAGAACTTTAGTAGAAAGGTCTTTTGTAACACTTTCTGATGCACTTGAAGAAACAATTACTCTTCCCATCGGAGGTACAGCAATTGGAACAGGATTAAATGCACCAAAAGGCTTTGATAAAAAAGTATGTATAGAATTAAATAAAATCTTTCGAATTAAATTTAAACCTGATCCTATAAAATCAGCGATGATTAGTTCGCAAGATCATATATTGAACCTTAGTTCAGCATTAACAAGAGTTTCTTCATCGATCACAAAAATCTGTAATGATCTTCGTTGGATGAATAGTGGCCCAATATCAGGACTTTCCGAAATTACTCTTAAGCCTTTACAGCCAGGTAGCAGTATTATGCCAGGTAAAATTAATCCAGTACAACCTGAGGCTGTGCTTATGGCTATGACAAGAGTTCATGGAAATCATCAGGCTATTAATTTAGCTTGTATTTCTGGTAATTTTCAATTAAATACAATGTTACCAATAATTGGACAGAATATTATAGAGTCCATTGAATTAATTACAGACTCTTATTTAGAACTTGCCAATACAATTAGCGAATTTACAATTAACATAGAAAATATAAAAAATAATTTGGAAAGGAACCCTATTATTGCTACAAAACTTAATGAAGTAATAGGTTATGATTTAACTGCTAAAATTGTGAAAGAAGCATATAAAAGTAAAAAACCTATAATAGAAGTTGCAGAAGAAATGACAGATCTACCTAAAACACAATTAAAAGGACTTTTAGATCCGAAAAAACTTGTATAATATGAATAATGAAAAAAGATTTCATTTTTATAAAATGGCTTTATTTTATTATAATCCTTCTTATATTTATCACTATATTATATAAATTAGGGTTTATTGCTGACCTTTTTATCAGTGATATCAGTTACATTTCATCTTTAATATTAATTCTATTTACTATATTTACATTTAAAGTTGGTCGAGAAATATATTATATTATGAATACAGCAATCAAGCTGGATGATATTAGCACTAATAATTATAATTTAACTTCTAATAGTATAAAAATCCAATATTCAGATAATTTCTTTTATGATTGCGTAATCAATCATATGTCACGTTATAAATTAAAATCTGGTATTAATGATGAATTAAATAAAAATTTTGAATTCGAGATAACTAAGCCATTGGAAATTGGTTGGCTTATGTCAGATTTATTATTGAAATTAGGTCTAATTGGGACAGTGATTGGTTTTATAATAATGCTTAATTCAGTTACGTTAATTGAAAATTTTGATTTAACCATGATGCAAGATTTATTAAAAAAAATGAGCGGCGGTATGAAGGTTGCGTTATATACAACGTTAACAGGCCTTGTTACTTCAATATTACTTTCTATGCAATATAAATATATGGAAGAAAAAATCTACGAAATAATTTCAATAGTTAACATAAATATTGAGCTATATTTTAATAAATGAATAGAAAACAACGAAGTGTAAAATTAGACCCATTTACAGATTTATTATTTAATATTCTTCTTGGTTTTACTTTTCTATTTTTTATAACAATATTATTTATTAATCCCATTTCTAAGTTAGGTAATGTTAATTTAAAAGCAGAATATATAATTACAGTTGATTGGGAGGATAACTTGCCCGATGATGTAGATTTGTGGGTTCAGGATCCTAATGGAGAAATTGTTTCATATTTAAAAAAAGACGCAGGATGGTTACATTTAGATAGAGATGATAGAGGAGTTATTAATGACAAAGTTATTATTAATGATAAAGAAATAATATATCCAATAAATCGTGAAGTTGTTACGCTAAGAGGTATTATTCCTGGAGAATATATTGTTAATCTTTATTTGTATGAAAACAAAAGTAAATTACCTGTCAACACTAAAGTCATAATTGAAAAAGTAAATCCAACATTAAAAATGGTTTTTATTGATAATGTAATCTTAAATGAAAAAGATACAGAAAAAACAATAGCCAGGTTTTATTTGAATGATAGAGGTGATTTTAAATTCACTTCAAATCAAAAAAAAATATTAACTCCTTATGAATTAAAAGGTTTCTAAATGATCATTGATATTGTTCTTGTAATTATACTAATCACTTTAATATATGGATTTTTGATACATAAAGTAATTATTCAATCTAAAATTAATAAAAAAATTCTATATGTATTCTCAATATTTATATTTTTTCTTTTCATTCAATTCAAATATTTTGATAATTTAGGTTATCCGGTGTCTGAAAAATTACCAGATAGATTTTATCTAATGCATGTATATAAAACTAATGATAATCAATTGATCTTATTGGTTAAAGATTTTGACTCAAATATTTTACCTAGATTGTATAAATTAAAATATAGTAAAAAATTAGAAGAAACTCTAAATAATGCCATGAATGATATAAATAAAGGTTTAAATATTCTAGGTGTTATTGATGATAAGCAGTCCAATAATAATTATGGAATTCAATTCAAAAGTATAGAAAAACAACTTCCAACTAAATAGTTATTATTTTTCATAAAATATATGATAGAATATTGCAAATTTTAGAATAGGTCCGGTATATGAATTTTAAAGATAAGTTAATAATTGCAAACAATACATATAATATCTTTAATATTAATCGTTCAAATATTAATCACTTGCCATATTCTATTAAAGTATTATTTGAAAATTATATCCGAAATAATTATTCAGATTTAGACAATGAAATCATAAATTATTTTTTAAATTGGAATGGTAAAGTTACACCAAATAGTGAAATTAACTTTTTACCAAGCAGAGTAATAATGCAAGACTTCACTGGAGTACCAGCAATTGTAGATTTAGCTTCAATGCGGGATGCTGTTAAAAAAAATAATGGTGATCCTTCATTAATTAATCCGCAATGCCAAACAGATTTAGTAATTGATCATTCGGTTATGGTTGATCATTATGGATCAGATGACGCATCTGATTTAAATATTAAACTTGAGTATCAAAGAAACGCAGAACGATATAGGTTATTAAAATGGGGTCAATCTGCATTTAAGAATTTAAGAGTTATCCCGCCAAATAATGGCATCATTCATCAAATCAATATTGAATATATTTCAAAAGTAATTTTTAGTAAAAATAATATCTTATACCCAGATACTGTTGTTGGAACAGATTCACATACAACAATGGTTAATGGTTTGGGTGTATTAGGTTGGGGTGTTGGAGGAATTGAAGCTGAAGCTTCTATGCTTGGACAACCTATACCTATGCTTTTACCTGAAGTAATAGGGTTTGAATTAAAAGGGGATTTAAAACAAGGTTCAACAGCAACTGATTTAGTTTTAACAATAGTAGAAATGTTGAGAGAGAAGAATGTAGTTGGCAAATTTGTAGAATTTTTTGGAGATGGACTTGATAATCTCTCGATTGCAGATAGATGTACTATTTCAAATATGGCACCAGAGTATGGGGCAACTTGTGGTTTTT
>CAYFGJ010000051.1:0-7556 GCA_964342835.1 uncultured Ectothiorhodospiraceae bacterium
GGGTGATAGGATTCGAACCTACGACCTACTGGTCCCAAACCAGCCGCGCTACCAAGCTGCGCTACACCCCGTAATATAGCTTATTATACAGATAGATTTGAATATTGAAATTAAAAGTCACTTAGGCTTATATTCCCAAGTTGTTTGATTACCATCGTCTTTAATTTCTATATTCAACGACAATAATTTTTGACGTATTTCGTCTGCCTTCTTAAAGTTTTTTTCAGATCTAGCAATGTTCCTTTCGTTTATTAATTTTTCAATGGCCTTTTGATCTGACATAGTTGTATTGTCCAAAACATTACTCGTGATATCGAATCCCATAAAGTTAATACAAAATAAAAATTTTGCATATATTTTTTTATCTTTATTTATCTCCTTACTAATAGAAGATATATAATTTAATGCTGCGGGTGTATTCAAATCATCTTCCAGTATTGAAATTAACTCATCATCGTAAAGAATTTCTGATTCATGATCAGTAGATGTACTAATTAAATTTTTATATTTATTAATTATATTGACTGAATTATTAAGTACGTCAGATGTCCAGTTCAATGGTTGTCTATAATGCGATGACAGTAAAGCATATCTTATAGAAACAGGAGAAGTTTTTTTCAACAAATCATCAACCAAGATTACATTACCTAATGATTTAGACATTTTTTTCTTATCTACAAGAACTATTCCATTATGAAACCAATAATTACAATATTCATTTTTTGATACACAATTACCTTGCGCTATCTCATTTTCATGATGTGGAAAAATTAGATCATTGCCGCCTCCATGAATATCAAGTGTTGTATCATGGCCAATAATTTCTTTTATCATACTAGTACACTCAATATGCCAGCCAGGTCTTCCAAAGCCCCACGGACTATTCCATCCAACCTGATCAGATTTAGAGGGTTTCCATAAAATAAAGTCTTTAGGAGATTTTTTGTATGAAGCAACATCTATACGAACACCATCAAGCATATCATCAGCTATTCTTTTTGTTAATTTACCATATTCCCTATATTTAACAGTGTCGAACATCACATGATTATCTTCTGTATAGGTATAACCACTAGATATTATTTTCTCAATTATTTTAATAATTTTTGAAATATATTCAGTAACTTTTGGTTCTATAGTTGGAATTAATAAACCAAGTAATTCCATATTGTCTTTATATATCTTAGAATATTGTTCAGAAATTTCGGTCACAGTTTTTTTTTCATGTGATGCAGCATCAATTATTTTATCATCTACATCGGTAATATTTCGTATATATGTAACATTTTTATATCTATTTTTTAGTACTCTAAACCAAAGATCTCCAATAAGAGCAGATCTCGCATTACCTATGTGAGGATTACTATAAACAGTTGGTCCGCAGACATACATCGATACTTTATCTTCGTTTACAGGTTTAAAAACTTCTTTTTTCTTTGATAGTGTATTAAAAATTTTTATGCTCATGTTATTATAATTTTTAAGGATTAATTATGAATATACAATATATAAAAATAAAAGTGTTTGGTTTATTTGTCCTATTTTGTCTTGCCTTACCACTATATAGTGATAGTATACATGAAAGTACGCATGAAATAAAAAACACAGAGGAATCAACATTGATAAAACTTAAAACATCTGAAGGTGATATCACACTAAGTCTATTTGTCGATAAAGCGCCAGAAACCACAAAAAATTTCCTATATTATGCAAAAAATGGTGATTACAAAGGTACGATTTTTCATAGAGTTATTAAGAATTTTATGATTCAAGGCGGAGGACATCTACCTGATATGTCTCAAATATCAACAATAGATCCTATTGTCAATGAATCAAATAATAATATAAGTAATAAAAAAGGAACTATTGCAATGGCAAGAACAAGTGATCCTCATTCTGCTACATCTCAATTTTTTATTAATTTAATTGATAATAGTTTTTTAGATAAAGAAAATGCACCAGATGATTTTGGTTATTGTGTTTTTGGTGAAGTGGTTGAAGGAATAGAGATAGTAGAAAAGATTGGACATACTGCAACAGGAAATAAATTAGGATATTCAGATGTTCCATTAGAAAATATTATTATTGAAGATGTTGAGATAATAAAAGAGTAATTTATGTCTACATTATTTATTTCAGATTTACATCTTGATCAGAGTAGACCAAATGTTATTGATTTCTTTATAAAATATCTTTCTAATATAGAAAAAAATATTACTTCCATATATATATTAGGTGATCTTGTAGAATATTGGGTAGGTGATGATGATCCAGCAATTGGATTAAATAAAGTGTTTGAAACAATTCATAAAGTATCTCATAACACTCCTATATATTTTATGCAAGGAAATCGTGATTTTATGATGTCAGAAGACTTTTGTACAAAATATGGAATCAAATTATTGAATGATCCTACAATAATTAATCTAAATAGTAAAAAAATATTACTTATGCATGGAGATACATTGTGTACTGATGATATAGAGTATCAAAAGTACAGAAAATTAGTTAGATCGGAAAAATGGCAAAATGAAATGAAAACTAAAACTCTTGAAGAAAGATTATCTATAGCTAATGAATTGAGAAAAAAAAGTAAACTTGAAACAAAAGAAAAAGAGGATCAGATAATGGATGTTAATCAAGATTCAGTAAATGATGTTATTAAAAAATATGATGTTGATATATTGATTCATGGACATACACATCGACCCAATATACATCAAATTGATATTGAAGGAAAAAGCGTACAAAGAATAGTATTAGGAGATTGGTATAAATCAGCTTACTTCTATATATATGATAATGGTAAAAATATAATTCATAAACAAAATTTAGGTATTAAAAAAGATCATAACTCTTAATCTTGGTCCCACCACTGAGACGTTGAAATATATTTTTTATTATTACTCTGAAAGTTTTTATATTCTTAATTAGAAATAACTTATTATTCAAGTAAAAAACTAAATCATCTCCATTTATTGAATTTTTTAAATCTATTTTATTTTGTACTTCCTTAAAACCTGCTTCGTAATCATAATAATATTTTTTGTTCAAATCGATTGAATTTTTATTTAAATTATTTAATGTAATTTCGTATCCAATTTCTTTTAAAAATAATATTTCAAATTTAAAAAAAACCATATCTATTGAATCTGATGTTTTTGACATATAAATAATATGGTCTTTATAAAGAGAAAAAATATTCTGTGATGGCTCTTGTTGTGGGACAAATTTATAAATTAACTCATTGAAATAAATGCCAGCCAAATAAAATGTGTTGGTTATATTTTTATAATCATCTAAAATTTCATAATAAGTTAACAGTGATAGTTTATCTTTTGCTATGTATGAAATTTTAAGCTCTCTAAAAGGTTTAAGAGATGTATAATCTTTTTTAGATTTGATTCCTTTAGCAAGAACACTTATAAGTCCTTTGTTTTTTGTGAGTAATTGGTAAATCATACTTGATTCTCGATATGGACGAGAATGTATGATGAATGAGTTTTCTAATAGAATATTCAACGTATATAACCAATATCTTTTAAAAAAACATAATTATTTTTCCAATTTTTTTCAACCAAGACTTCTAAATTAAGAAAAAACTTACACTTAAAATTGTTTTCTAATATTTTTCTTGATTGAGACCCTATAAGTTTTAACATTTCACCATTTTTCCCAATAATAATTTTCTTTTGATTGTTTTTATCAACATAAATATTAGCTATTACCTTTTTTAATTTTTTTTCTTTGTTAAAAGAAATTACTTTTACAGCAGAATCATAAGGTAATTCATATTTTGTATTTTCTACAATAACACCTCTAATTAATTCCTGAATTAATAGTTTATCGTCTGAAAGATGATGATGTGAATCTATGCTATTATTTTTTAATAAAAGTAAATTTTTGACTATCCCATTATCAATCAGGTTTTTCAAGCCTAATTTTTTTGTTAATGAAATAAAATATATTTTCTCATTATAGAGATCTTTTAGGGTTTCTATTGATTGACTATAGTCATTATCCATAGTTAGTTTGTCTATTTTATTTACGACATATATAATTTTGTTATTAATTGATGATAAATTTATAATTTGATTTTCAAATTTGCTAAATTTTAATGTATCAGTCATCAGTATTAGTAAATTTATATTGTCTAATGTTTTTAAATATTCATTTTTCATAGATGTAGATAATAAATTATTTTGATTAATTGATATTCCGGGTGTATCAATAATAGATATATCTAAATTATTAATTTTAAAATCGTTATATAGGTTTATTCTAGTAGTTTGTGGTTTGGAACTTGATGATGTAACATAATTATTACATAAATGATTAATTAAAGTAGATTTCCCTACATTGCTTTTTCCAACAACAGAAATATAATATTTATTATCCATCTAATTCTTTTAATATAATATCTGCTACTTGTTGTTCACCTGATTTAACTGTACTAGAAATAATAGAAAAAGTTTTTTTAAATATCTGAACCTTGCATGAAATCTTAAACTTAGGTTTATGATCTGGACTTGATATTTTTTTTGTTGTATATAGTGGTAATGGGTAATTTTTAGATTGCATATATTCCTGTAATTTTGTTTTAGGATCTTTTTCTCCAATTTTTTTAATAGAAATTATCTCTTTTGAGAATAATTTATATAAAATTTTTCTACATAAATTATAATTAGAATCTAGAAATATTGCACCGATAGCAGATTCAAACACATCTGCTAACAATAATGAATTCTTTAAATTTATAGTATTTTTCTTTGCTAGAATAACTTCATCTAATTTCATATGTATCGCTATTTTGTTTAATGATTTTCGACTTACAATTCTTTGTCGTTCTCTTGTTAAAACTCCTTCATTAATTTGTTGATATTTTGATATAAGTAATTCTGTTGCTGCTAATTGTATAACTGAGTCACCCAAGAACTCTAATCTTTCATAATTATTTTTACTAATACTTTTATGTGTAATAGCTTCAACAGCTAATTTTTTATTCTTGAAAGTATGTTTAAATTTGGATTCAAGCAAGAGAATAGAATCTTTTTGAGAAATATCGGAACTATTCAATTGACAATCCTACCCTATCAACTAGTTTGTGTTCACTCTCGTAATTCCAAAACATCCATATAAAAAATGCTTTGCCAATAATGTTATTTTCTGGAACTGGTCCCCAATATCTACTGTCATTACTATTATCTCTATTATCTCCCAAAACAAAATAAGATGCTTTTGGAACAATATATGAAAAATTTTGAGAATAATCTTTTTTATTAACTAATATTTTATATTGTCTAGTATTAATTTTTTCTTCAAATATTTCTGATAATCCATGATTTTCATTAGGAATGTTACTGTGGTGAATTTTTTTTTGTAAGATTTTTTTTCCATTAATAAAAATATTTTTATTTATATATTCAATTTTATCACCGGGTAGAGCAACAACTCTCTTGATATAATTAATTTTCTCATCTAAAGGATATTTGAATACAATAACATCTCCATAGTCTGGTTTTTTGTTCTCTAACAAAGTTGTGTTGTATAATGGCAATTTAATACCAAATATATTCTTATCAACTAATATAAAATCACCAGCAACTAATGTTGGTATCATTGAACCAGATGGTATTCTATAAGGTTCTACAATAAAAGATCTAATAATTAAAACAATAAGTAATATTGGGAAAATGGATACAGAAAAATCAATAAAACTATTATTTTTAAATTTAATTTTGTTGAATTTGCTCAATATATAAATAAGAGCAGTAATAAACGTTAAAACTATAAGTATTAAAGTAAAATCAAACATTATGGCTTTGGTGACATAAATTTGTAAAAAGCTTCTCTGGGTATTTCAACATTACCAATTTTCTTCATTTTTCTTTTTCCTTCTTTTTGTTTTTCTAATAATTTCATTTTTCTAGTCACATCACCTCCATATAATTTTGCAGTTACATCTTTTCTATATCCTTTTATTGAGGTAGAAGATAAAATTTTAGCTCCAACACATCCTTGTATTGTTATTTCAAAATTTTGTCTTGGTATTAATTCTTTTAAGTTTTCTATTAATACTCTTGATTTTTTTTGTGCTTCATCTTTATGCATTATTTGAGATAAAGCATCAATTTTTTTCTTATTAACTAAAATATCTAATTTAAGCATATCACTTATTCTATAATCAATTATCTCATAATCATATGATGCATATCCCTTAGTATATGATTTTAATTTATCAAAAAAATCAAAAATTATTTCCGATAATGGTATTTCAAATTGTATTTCTACTGATTTCGAAAGATATTGTATATTTGTTTGCCTTGCTCTTTTTTTAATACATAATTCTATGATAGAACCTAAATATTCTTGTGGCGTAATAATTTTAATTAACGCAATTGGTTCATAAAAATCTTTAATAAAGTTACTTTCCGGTAACTCTCTGGGGCTTTTAATATAAACAATCACTCCTTTCTTATTTTCTATTTTATAAGTAACAGATGGTATGGTCATTAAAAATTCTAATCCAAATTCACGTTGTACACGTTCCCTAATTATTTCCATATGAAGTAAACCTAAAAAACCACATCTGAACCCATATCCTAATGATTGTGAATTTTCAGGTTCATACGTAAAGGATGTATCATTTAAAGACAATTTGTCTAATGCTTTCTTTGATTCTTGATAGTTTTTAGAATCAACAGGATAAAATCCAGAAAATACTCTTGGTTGGATTTTCTTATAGCCAGGAATCGGATGTGCATCTAAATATCTTGAATCGATAACTGTATCACCAACTTGGACAGAATCTAAACTTTTGATAGATGCTATAATAAAACCTACTTCACCAAAATTTAGCTTATCTAAATATTTAATTTGAGGCGTAAATACACCAACTTTATCAACAATAAACTCTCTTTTATTTGATAATATTTTAATCTTTTGTTTAGGTTCTATAACTCCGCTGATTACTTTAACTAATGTAACAACACCTAAATATTTATCAAACCATGAATCAATTATTCCAGCTTTTGCCATCATGTTCTTTTCAGTTTTAGGAACAGGAATTTTTTTGATTACTTCAGGAAAAATATTTTCTACACCAAGTCCTGTTTTTGCGCTAATCTCAAGTATATCATCATCTTTAATTTGTAATAAATTTACTAAATCTTTTTTAACATCTATTGAATTTGCAGAAGGTAAATCTATTTTATTAATAATAGGAATTATTGATAATCCTAAGCTTTGTGCTAATTCTGTATGAGCTATGCTCTGAGCTTGTATTCCCTGAGTGGCATCTACAATTAATAAAGCTCCTTCGCATGCCGATAAAGATCTTGATACTTCGTAGGAGAAATCTACGTGACCAGGTGTATCGATAAGATTAATTTGATAATTATTCGAATCATTTTTATCGTTATATTGAAGTGTAACTGTTTGGGCTTTAATTGTAATACCCCTTTCTCTTTCCAAATCCATAGAGTCCAGAACTTGATCTTTAACTTTTCTAGATTGTAGATCTCCGTATTTCTCAATTAATCTATCAGCTAATGTAG
>CAYFGJ010000052.1:0-7525 GCA_964342835.1 uncultured Ectothiorhodospiraceae bacterium
TACACCATGAATGTTTTTATCATTATTAATTTTTTCAATTTCACCTAAAATCTCTTCTTCAGATACTGTATCATTAAACCTTCTTACTGCAGAATTAATACCGGCTTTACTTGCAAACTTCTCTTTCTGTCTCACATAGCTGGCAGAAGCACCAAGATCTCCTACTAATATTACTACTAACGTAGGTGTAACATTTTTTGATTGTAAGTTTTCTACTTTTTTTCTTAAATCATTAGTCAAAATATTCTCTGCTACTTCTTTACCACTAATTACTTTTGCTGTCATTATAATCCCCCAAACTTATTTTTTATTTTGTCTTTCTTTCTCAACTAATAAAAAAACTACATTATATAATTCATCATATTCACTAACATATGAGCCGCTTGTCAAATACTTTCCATTAACTACTAATGTTGGTACTGAATTAATTTGATATTGTTTAGCTAACCTATTACTACGTCTTTCTCTTATTTCAGTTCCAAAAGAGTCATAATATTCACTAAATTTTTTTTTATCAAATCCATATCCTTCTATAAATTCTTCAAGCTTGTTTTTTGTGTCGAGTCTATTGTTATTTAAATGAATTTCTTCAAAGATTTTTTCATGCAAAATATCATCAAGTTTCATTTGTTGTATAGCATAATAAGCCTTTGCGTGATTTAACCAAGATGGTCTTAATGCAACTGGAACTTTGATTAAAATAGTATCTTCTTCTAAATTAGATTCAATTTTATTTATTGTTGGTTCTATATTGAAACAATGAGGACAGCCATACCAAAAAAATTCATATATTACAATTTTATCATGTTGTGTTTGTGCAACATCTGATATTTGAATATATTTAGTTCCTGAATCTTGAGCTAAACTAAAACATGTAAAAGATAACAAAACTACAAAAAATAATTTTTTAATCATTAATATAATCCTTGAATATAATGTGACACTGCTCTCATTTCATTATCTGTCATTCTGTGTACAATATTTCTCATCATTTTATTTTGATCATTAGATCTTACTCCTGATTGAAAATTTTTTAATTGCTGATATATATAATCAGCATGCTGACCTGATAACATTGGTATTCCTGCCGCATAATTTCCTAATCCATTTGGACCATGACAAGCAATACAAGCTTGTATTTTAATATCAAGAATTCCACCTCGATAGATGTTTCTCCCTAAAATTAGATACTTATCTTGAGTTGTTCCAATCGATTTTTCTAAACCTGCATAATAATTTGCAAGATCATCCATATCTTTATCTGAAAGTGTTTGGGCAATACCATACATAACCGGATTATTTCTATCACCATTGGGTCCTTTTTTAAAAGCTTGGAGTTGTGATTTTAAATAACGAGGATTTTGTCCAGCTAAGTTAGGCCAAATGGGGTTAGAACTAATACCATTTTGACCATGACATGCCACGCATGTGCTACTTATATCATTATCTTGGCTAACTTCAGATGACATTGCCATATTCGCGAATGACAAATATATAATCAATAGTACTGGTAAGATTTTTCTACTCATAGATGAATTATTATATCTCATCATAATAATTCTTCAAACAAACAGATTATATTAATGAGCCTCGTCCCAATTATTTCCTATTCCAATGTCAACAGTAAGTGGAACATCTAGTTTGACGCAATTTGACATCAAATATTTTATATTTTCTACACAAATATCTATATCTTTATCAATTATTTCAAAAACTAATTCATCATGAACCTGCATTATCATTCTAATATCATGCTTGGAATTTTTTATCCAGTCATGAATATTAATCATAGCAATCTTTAGTATATCTGCTGCTGTACCTTGAATAGGTGCATTAATAGCAGTTCGTTCTGCTGCACTTCTAATCTGATAATTACTATGAGTAATATTTGGAACAAAAACTCTCCTTCCCATTAATGTATCAATATATCCATTTTCTTTGGTTTTAGATTTAACATTCTCCATAAATTTTTTTATTTCTTTATATTTTTTAAAATAAGAATCTATATATTTCTTAGCATCATCATTTTCAATTTTTAATTGTTTTGCTAATCCATAAGTCGATATTCCATAAATTAAACCAAAATTTATGGCCTTTGCTGCCCTTCTTTCTTCATTAGTTGGATCAGTATTTAAGTTAAAAACTTCTTTAGCTGTAAAAGCATGTACATCATCTCCATTTACAAAATTTTTTATCAAATTTTTGTCTTTAGAAAGGTGGGCCATAACTCTAAGCTCAATCTGAGAATAATCAGCTGATATAATTTTAAAATTTTTATTTGATATAAAAGCTGATCGTATTTTTCTTCCTTCATCTGTACGGATTGGTATGTTCTGTAAATTTGGATTAGAGGATGATAATCTTCCAGTAATCGTAACTGTTTGATTATATGAAGTATGAAGTCTATTTGTAATTGAATTTACTTGATTGCCGAGCTTATCAGTATAGGTATTTTTTAATTTCAATAGATTTCTATATTGAAGAATAAATTTTGGTAACTTATGCTTTTCAGATAATTCTTGCATAACATCTTCATTAGTTGATGGTTGACCGGTAGGTGTTTTTTTTATAACTTTGAGTTTTAATTTATTATAAAATATTTCTTGCAATTGTTTTGGTGAAGAAATATTAAATTCGGTACCAGCTAAAATATAAATCTCTTTTTCTATTTTATTTAATTCTTTCCCAAGTTTCTCACTATGTTTTTTTAACATTAATGAATCTATCATGATCCCTTCCTCTTCCATTTTTGTGATAACTGGAATAAGAGGATTTTCAATTTTTTCATATAATTTTTTTTGATGAGATAAATTTTTTAATTGATTATTTAAATAATTATATAATCTAAGAGTTATATCGGCATCTTCACACGCATAATTACTTGCAGATTCTATTTCAACATCTGAAAAATTTAACTGAGATGAACCTTTTCCAACAACATCCTCATATTTTATCGTTTCATGATTCAAATATTTTTTTGATAGAGTATCAAGATCATGTCTTCCTGTAGAATTATAAACATAAGAAAGGATCATCGTATCCTCTATATTATCTGTAAATTGTATATTATATTTAGTTAGAACATGCATTTCATATTTTATATTTTGACAAATTATCTTATTATTTTTATTTTCTAAAAGTTTTTTAAGTATTTTAAAAAATTCATCTTTTTCAATTTTCAAATTATCTGAAGTATTTGTGTGACTAATAGGAATATAATAAGCCTCATATGGTTTAATGGAAAATGAAACTCCAACTATTTCAGCTTCTAGATATTCTAATGATGTTGTCTCGGTATCAAATGAAAATATTTTATTTTTATTTAATTTCTCAATTAAATCATAAAAATCTTCTTTGCTTTGTACTTTTTTATATATTGATTCAGTTTGTTTTTCATTAATATTACTTTGAATAGATAGTTTTTTTGCAATATTTGTAAGTTCATATCTAGATGCTAATTTATATAATTCTTTTTCATCTCTATTACTAATAGAAAAATCTTCCAAATTTTCATTGATAGAAACATCATCCTTTAATTTAATTAATTTTTTTGCAATTTCAATTTTATCTAATGAGTTAGATAAATTTTCATATAATTTTCCTTTCAACTTATTAATATTTTTAATAATGCCATCTAATGATTTATATTTTTCTATTAAATCTATTGCTGTTTTAGGGCCAACTTTATCCACACCTGGAACATTATCTGATTTGTCTCCAATCAAAACTAAATAGTCAAATATTTTATTTGGTGTTACTCCAAATTTTTCTTTTATAGCTTTTTTATCTAGTAGTTTATTATCAAAACTATTTACCAATTCAATATTCTCACTCACTAATTGTGCGAGATCTTTGTCTCCTGAAGATATAAGAACTTTTTCATCCTTATTTGAAAATTTTCTAGCTAGTGTTGCAATAACATCATCAGCTTCTACACCATCTATTTGTATAACTTTAATGCCCAACGATTGTATAAAATCTATGATAGGTTGTACTTGTTCTTTCAATTCATCAGGCATAGCTTTCCTAGTACCTTTATAATCCTTATAAATTTTATGCCTAAAATTTTTGCCCTTTGCATCAAATATCACCACAATATGATTTGGATCATGTGTTTGAATCAGTTTATTGATCATATTTATAACACCATGAATTGCGCCAGTATTTTCCCCTGCAGAATTTTTCAGATTAGGCAATGCATAAAATGCCCTATATAAATATGATGATCCGTCAATGAGTATTAATTTTTTCCTATGTTTATTTGATAAAATCATATAATCTTTAGGTTACTTTATTTCTTTGGAAGTTATAACTTATAATATTTGAAATAACTATGTCTGTATATACAAAAATAAACGATGATGAATTAAATAAACATTTGAAAAAGTATTCAATTGGGACACCAATTAGTCTTTCAGGTATATCTGAAGGTATTGAAAATACTAATTATTTGCTAACTACAAATATTGGAGAATATATATTTACTATTTTTGAAGATATAAAAATTGATAGAGTATTTAATTATTTATCTTTCATGAATCATCTAAATAATAAAGGTTTAGTGTCTCCGCGTGTTATAAATACCGTTGATGGTGACTTATGTGTGGATATAAAAAATAAACCAGCTGCTATTATAGAAAAACTAAACGGGAAATCTATAGTTAACCCAAATAATACTCATTGTGAACAATTAGGAAAAGTTATGGCGAATTTTCATTTATATGGATCAGATTTTAATATTAAAATTAATAATTCAAGAGATTTGGTATGGGTAGAAAATTCAAGAAAAAAACTTAGAAATAAAATTGATAAAAATCAATTAAATATAATTGATAAATCTATTGAGATACAAAAAAAATTTTTATATAAACCTTTGCCATCTGGAATGATACATGCAGATTTATTTAAAGATAATGTCTTATTTATTAAGAAAAATATTACTGGAATAATAGATTTTTATTATTCTTGTGTCTCTCCATATATATATGATTTAGCTATAGTTGCTAATGATTGGTGTAATACTAACAACAATACAATTAATCAAGAAAAAATAAAATTATTATTATGTGAATATAATAAATCAAGGACAATTAATGATGAAGAGAAATCTCAGTGGGGAAATGCCTTAATAGTTGCAGCGCTCAGATTTTACTTATCACGATTAATTGATTTGCATTTTCCAAAAATTGGAGAAATTACACATATAAAAGATCCTACTATTTTTAAAAATATATTGGTAGATAGATTAAATACTAATTATCAAATTATTTTATGAAAAAGTTACAAGAATCTATAGATAATTTAATTGATAGAATAGGATATCTGGTCAGCCATCTAGTTATAATTATGGTTTTTTTAGTTATAATTACACTTTTTTTAAGATATGTGTTGAATATAGGTAATATAGCATTACAAGAACTAGTAATGTATTTTCATGCAATATTTTTTATGTTTGGAATTGCTTATGCTATTAAAGAAAATTCTCATGTAAAAATAGATATTCTTTCAAACAAACTCCATCAAAAACAAAAAGATGTAATATTTATTCTAGGAATTATATTTTTAATGATTCCATTTTCTTTATTTACTATCTATATAAGTATGGATATGGTTATTAAATCTTGGGAAATTATGGAACAATCTGGCGAAGCAGGTGGATTAAATCTTGTTTATATCCTAAAAAGTATTATTCCTATATCTGGTTTTCTGATTCTTTTACAGAGCTTTTCAGAACTTATCAAAAAAATGATTTTAATAATGAAATAAAATATGGAATACCTTGCTATTATATTTGTCTTCACAACCTTTGCTTTTCTGTTATCAGGATTTCCTGTGGCTTTTGTATTGGCTGGAGTCTCATTAATTTTTGCTTATACTGGAATATTGTTAGATATATTTGATTATTCTTATCTATTAGCATTTCCTAGTCGTGTTTATGGAATTATGATTAATCAAAATCTACTTGCAGTGCCATTATTTATTTTTATGGGTACAGTACTTGAAAAAACTGATATTGCAGAAAATCTCCTGAAATCAATGAATCAACTATACAAGAACAGTTCTAGCGGCCTTGGTGTTTCAGTTATCATTGTTGGTACATTTATGGCTGCAAGTACAGGTATTGTAGGAGCTAGTGTTGTAACTCTAGGTTTATTATCATTGCCAGTTATGTTAAAAAATGGATATCCACCATCTCTTGCTTGTGGAGTTGTTTGTGCATCAGGTACTCTAGGTCAAATAATACCTCCATCATTGGTTCTTATTTTACTTGCTGACGTATTATCATCTGCATATCAACAAGCACAGTTAAATGCAGGAATTTTTTCACCTGAAACAATCACAATTGGCGATCTTTTTGCTGGAGCTATAGTGCCAGGTTTATTATTACCTATTCTTTATATTCTTTATATAAAATCTAGAAATAAAGAAATACAAAGTTTGCATAGTCATTCTGATGATATGGTTATCAATCTAAATTTATTTAAATCTTTGTTTCCTCCAATAATTTTAATTTTTTTAGTCTTGGGTTCTATTATATTTGGGCTTGCAACACCATCAGAGGCAGCGGCTGTTGGTGCAGCAGGTGCATTAGGCATAGCTTTAATTCAAGGAAAATTAAACAAAAATATTCTTAATCAGACTTCACTCGAGACTATTAAAATAACAAGCATGGTATTTATGATACTTTTAGGTGCAACATTATTCTCACTAGTTTTTCGCGGATTTGAAGGAGAATCTCTAATACATCAACTTTTAATAGATATACCTGAAGATAAATATACATCTTTAATTATAGTTCTTCTAATAATGTTTTTTTTAGGTTTTATACTAGATTTTATAGAAATTATTTTTATAGTAATTCCATTGTTTGGGCCAACACTATTTTCACTCGGATTTGATCCAATATGGATTGGAATATTAATAGCCATGGTATTGCAAACTTCTTTTCTAACTCCACCATTTGGATTTTCATTGTTTTATTTACGAGGTGTTGTACCAAAAAATATAGCTACATCAGAAATATATAAAGGTGTTTATCCGTATATTTTATTACAGATTATTATAATAATAGTTATTTATCTATTTCCTAGCATGACAACTTATTTACCAAAAATTTTATTTAATTAGATTATTCTCTAAAACTAATATATGATTTTTCCGACAAATTTGTCCATGGAATAATTTGTGCTTGAAATTTTGTATATGAATTATAAACTTCTCTAGTAATTTCATCTGTCTGCCCTACTTCATACACAACTTCCTTTGATAATTTTTTTAAAAATTTCATAACTTCTTTTGGAAATTCACGGATACGTATATTTTCTGAAACTAAATATTGTAATGCTTGATTGTTTTTAGATGTATAATCAGCAAGCATATCAATATTTGCTGCTTTGCAAGAGATATCAATTATATATTTTAAATCATCAGGTAATTTATTATATGCATCTTTATTTATTATACATTCTAAAGCTGGTCCAGGTTCATGCCATCCAGGATAATAATAATATTTTGCTGCTTTATG
>CAYFGJ010000053.1:0-7499 GCA_964342835.1 uncultured Ectothiorhodospiraceae bacterium
AATAATATCAGTAACGTCTATTTTTAAGTTTAATAATTGATTACTAAATTTATCTACAATCACTTTAGCAATAAATTCTGTGGTTGTAAGAATACTTTTAAAATCATCAATTTCATCTAAATTCTGATAATTATATATAGATATAACATCTTGAAGTATTTTAGTTGCTTTATCGATATCAATAACAACATTTTTATTATTTAGTTTTGAACTAGTAATGATTAGATCAATTACATAAGTTGCGCCATGTAAATTTTGAGCTTTACCAAAGTATTCATCTTTAAGGCTATGAGCTACAAATAAATAATCTCTTACTTTTACTTCAAACATACTATTTATTATAATTTACAACTTTACAAAAAAAATTTTTATTTTTAATATTTTTAAAAAAATCTGGTAATTTTTTAAATTTAATTTCATTTTTATCTATCAGTGCATCTAATTTTTTATCATTTAGCAACCTTATGGCTAAATCTCTTCTAGTTTTATTTGTCCAAAACTTAATCCTATTTTTTGATATCTTTGAAACTTGAGAAAAGATAATATTCAATCTTTTTGATAAATAGTATTCACCAAATTTAATTGTTGACTGAGAAGTACCATACCAGCTTAAAATACAAATTGTTGCTTCATTCTCAGATATTCTACCTATTTCTTTAAACAGTTTTGAATCTCCTGTACATTCGTATATATAGTTTGCACGAATATTTTTATTAAAAGTTGTAAAGAAGCTGATATTGAAAAAATCAGCAATCTTTTTCTTTTTTTTGTCCTTATCAATTAGGATCACATCAAGTCCAATTATTGATTTTAAAATATATGCCATTAATAAACCTACTATGCCAGCACCAATGATTACACACTTGTCTCCTACAGATGGTAATGTATCCCATAATGCATTAATTGCTGTTTCTAGATTTGCTGTTAATAAACATCTTTTTAAAGGTATTTCTCTTGGAATAATAGAAATTTCATTCTCAGCTATTGTAAAAAGATTTTGATGGGGATATAAAGTAAAAACATTTTTCCCTTTATACTTCGGAGACCCTTTTATAACTTTACCAACATTTAAATATCCATATTTAATTTCTTCTCCAAAATTCCCGACTTGATGTGGGCATTTCATCATATTTTTTTCACTTTTTGGCACTTTTCCAGAATACACAATATATTCCGTACCAAAACTAATACCAGTGTATATAGTTTGAATTAGGACCTCATTATTTTTAGGAGGATCAATTTGTTCAGTTTTAATATAACTTCTATTTTTTTTATTAATCCAAAATGATTCAACATTCAATAAATCCATACCAATATATCCATGTTAATTATATTATATCTTGTATGAAAAAGATTTTATTTCAAGCAATATTTTTAGGTTATTTATATCTAAATCTTATAACATTTATATTGCTCTATAATACAAAATATATGAACATATTATTGGTTAATACTCTAATATATTTTTTAATTTCGATAATTATATTTTTGTTTTTTCTAAAACTAAAAGAACATACTTTGTCATATGGTTCAATAATAACCTTTTCCAGAACAATAATTAATATAGTTATATTATCGGTAGCTATTTTTTTTGACAACTTAATATCTTCAGCCAATTTGATTATAGTTCTATCATTAATATCATTAACTTTAGATGGCGTTGATGGTTATATGGCAAAATTATTTAACCAATCATCAAAGTTTGGAGAATTATTTGATATGGAGTCAGATACTTTGCTAATGTTTATCTTATGTTTATCACTATATTTAAATTTTAATAGTAATATATATATTCTACTCATACCGGTTTATAGATATATTTTTATTATAATGCAAAAAAAGATTATCTGGTGTAGGAATAATTTGCCTGATAGTTTGAGACGAAAATTTATTTGTGTTGCTGTAACACTTATATTAATTGCTTCTCATATAACAATATTTAATGAAAAAATTGTAGCTTATATGATAAATTTCAGTATTTTTCTAATTACATTTTCATTTTCTAAAGATATAATTTGGTTATATCAAAAAAATATGGTGAAAAGATATGAATATTAAAAATATATTGCTTATATGTCTCTTAATATTTTCAAGCAATATTTATAGTAAAGAATATCAATATGAAATTGATCAAAGTCATTTTGCTCTTGGTTTTTTAGTGGAACATGCTGGTTATGCTAAGACATTGGGTATGTTTAGAGAAATTTCTGGCTCTTTTATTCATGATGAGGTTAATAGTGTAGTAAAAGATATTAAAATAATAGTTAAAACTTCAAGCGTTTATACAAATCATGAAAAAAGAGATTCACATCTCAGAAGTCCAGATTTTCTCAACTCAGATAAATTTCCTGAAATGATATTTACTGCTTCAAAAGTAAAAATTAAAAATAAAAATGCTGTCATAGATGGGAATTTAACTTTATTGGGTATTACAAAACCATTACAATTAACAGCAACTATTAACAAAATTGCAGAATATCCTTTTAGAAGCGGATTAACAAAACCGATTGTTATGGGAGTTTCTGCTCGTGGAAGTTTTAACCGTTCTGATTTTAATATGATATATGCGATTAAAAAAAATTTAGTTGGTGATACTATAGATTTAATAATAGAGTTTGAGGCTAGAAGAAATTAATTGAGCAATAAGATTAATCAAATTAATTTTCAAGACTTAAGAGAATATATTGATCGTGTAGGCTATAACGAATCTGCTGTACTTAAAGAATTAAGATTAGAAACAAAGAAAATAAGTGATTTATCTATTATGCAAGTTGGTGCAATGCAAGGTTCTCTTTTAAATTTTTTATGTAAAATTGGTAATTTTAGAAAATGCATAGAAGTAGGTGTCTTTACTGGTTATAGTTCAATTTGTATAGCATCTGGTATAGCTGATGATGGGATTTTATATGCACTTGATAATAGTGAAGAATACACTGATATTGCGAAAAAATATTGGGAGAAAGCAAAAGTTAATCATAAAATTAAATTACTGCTTGATGATGGTATTAAGTCATTTAAAAAATTATTAAATCAAAAAAAAGAAAATTCATTTGATTTTGTTTTTATTGATGCAGATAAATCAAATTATAAAGATTATTATGAACTATCTTTGAAATTAATTAAAACAGGTGGTTTAATTGCTATAGATAATACTATATGGAAAGGAAGGGTTTTTAATGATGATGATAGATCAAGTGGGACTAGTTCTATAAGAAAACTAAATGACTTTATCAAAGAAGATAATAGGGTTGATCACTGTTTATTAACTATTTATGATGGAATGACATTATGCATAAAAAAATAGAAAATAATATTGTTGTAAACTTTTACATTTTTTCAAAAATGTCTGATTTGCCATATCTTAAAAATTCTATGCACAAAATATTGTTAGATAACAATGTTAAAGGAACTGTTCTAATATCAGTAGAAGGAATCAATGCAAATTTGTGTGGTGCTGATAATAAACTAATGAACAGCATAAAAGACATAAAAAAATTAATTAAAATAGATTCTATTCATGTCAATAAACAACCTACAAATATAAAAGCTTTCAAACGTCTTAAAGTAAAGATTAAAAAAGAAATAATAAAAGCTGGTTTTATAATCAATAAAAATAATGTAGATAAATTTAAATCATTGAACCCACACGAATGGCAAAAAACTTTAAATGATAATGTGCTTGTATTAGATATAAGAAATAAATTTGAATATTCACTAGGTTCTTTCAAGAATGCAAAAAATTTAGATTTGCTTAATTTTAGTGATTTGAATAATAGAGAGAAATTATTATCTACTTTTGATAAAAAAAAGCAAGTTGCGATATTTTGTACTGGTGGTATTAGATGCGAAAAAGCTGCAATTGTCCTTGATAAAGCTGGATTTAAAAATATTGTTAAATTACAAGGAGGTATAATTAACTATCTAAATTCTGATATTAAAAATTCAAAATGGTCTGGAGAGTGTTTTGTCTTTGATGATAGAATAACAATTTAATTATTAGTTTGTTGAAGAATATGATTCAACACTTTCTCATATTTCTTTTTATCTATAACATCAGGATGTTTTATAATATCTCTTATAGTTGAAATTGCTACTTGAGATTTATTGACACGAATAGCAAAATCTAATTTATCTAAGTAAAAATTAATATTTTTTCCATTATCTAATTCAATTAATTTTGAAAATGCAATTTGAATCTTTTCTTGATTATTTTTTTCACTCAACAATGTTAATACAGAGATATAATTTAACCAAGTTTCTTTTTCATTTGGATTAATTGATATAGCTTGTTCGTAAGCAATAACAGATTTTCTGTATCCTTCAATTAAAGAATAAGATTTTGCCAACATAACCCATCCTTCATAATTATTTGGATTTATTGAAAGTTTTTTCTCTAAATTAGGTATATTTTGTCTAATTTTTAAGATTTTATTTCTTATGTCTTCATGTTTAACTAAAATATTTCTATATTGATCTATATCTTGAATTGAAGATGTTGTAAAAAATAAAAATAACACTAAGAATATTAATAATATTGATAAAAGATATTTTTTACTTAAATTAAGATAAATAATATATATATATGTAGTTAGGGTTATAAATATAATAAAATAAATCATTTTTTTAAATAAAGATTTCTAAATAAAATATATGACAATACAAGCAAAAATATTAAAGGCCCTAACCACAAAATAATATTTTGACTAGAGAATGGAGGTTTATACAAAATATAACTACTATATCTTTCTATTAAAAAAATTTTTATTTCTGTCTCAGTTTTGCCTTCCATAACCATCTTCTTAATTTTATTTTTAAGATCTATTGCCAAAGGTGCTTCTGATTCAGCTAGGTTCTGATTTTGACAAACCATACATCTTGTCTCTGATATGATTTGTTTATATAAATTTTCTTTCTCGAAATTATATTTACCTTCTCCTATAGCATTCATAGAAAATAGAAAATTATATATAAATATAAATAATAAAAAAAAATTAATTTTCTTCATTGATTCTCTCTATCATTGGAAGTAATTCTTTATAGTAAACTTCCTCAGACAAAGCTCCAATATATTTTTGTCTTATAATTCCTTTTTTATCAATTAAGAAAGTTTCTGGAACTCCGTATACCCCTAAATTCATAGCATATTCACCCAAATCATCATATAAAATAATTTGATATGGATTGCCATGAATATTTAGCCATCCATTAGCATCATTTTTTAAATCTTTATAGTTTAATCCGTATATATTAATAAAATTTTTTTTACTTAAATCTGATATATATTTGTGTTCTTTTAAACATTCAATACACCAACTAGCCCAAACATTTATGATCGAAACTTTTCCGTAGATAATATCCTGATTGATAATTTTTCCCGTATTTAATTCCTCTAACTCGAAAGAAGGTATTTGTTTGCCTATTAAAGGAGAACGAACAATTTTAGGATTATTATAAATACCAAAAGTTAATATAATAAAAATAACTATAAAAATGATTATAGGGAAAGATATTCTCATTTTATGTTTTTTTCCTATTCAAACTCATTTGAAAACAAATACTCAATAATGCACCCAACACCATAATAAGTGCTCCTAACCAAATAAATCTAACCAAAGGTTTGTAATATATCCTTACCGACCAGCTGTTATCATCAACTAAATTTCCAAGACTAATATATAAATCACGACTAAAACTAGGGTCAATACCTGCTTCTGTCATGGGCATATCAGATTTATTCGAAAAATATAATCTTTTTTCAGGATTCAAAATTGATATTAATTTTCCGTCTTTAAAAACATTAAATTTTCCTTTTAAAGATTCATAATTTGGTCCATCTTCTTTAAAGAATGTTTCAAATTCAAATATATATTGATTAATCATAACTGTATCACCAGTTTTCATAATTAATTCTTTTTCAATTTTATTGTTTTCTACAATGGTTACGCCAAGTGTAAAAATAGCTAAACCTATATGTGCAAGATACATTCCTATATTTAATTTCAGTCTACTTATTATTCTGTTTAAAGAAAAATCCTGAAATAGATTATGGAATAAATTAATAGTTATCCAAAAAAACAAAAATAATCCTAGGACTACATATAAGTTAACTACGGAAAAAATAAATAAAGATACAAATGTTAGTAATGTTATGAAAATAATATTTGTTCTGATATCTTTGTGATTACCACTACCATCAAATTTGATTATAGGAATAACACCTGCCAGTATGATCAGTGGTATCATTATGGGTAAAAAAGTCAAATTATAATATGGTGTTCCAACTGAAATCTTTTCTAACCCAAAAATATCTAGTAAAAGTGGATAAATTGTACCCAATAATACAGTAAATGTTGCAGTGACTAACAAGATATTATTAATTAGAAAAAAACTTTCCTTAGAAAACAAATTAAATGACTCATTATCTTTTATTTTATTCGCATTTAAACTATATATTACTAAAGATGCTCCAATTATTAATCCTAAAAAAATTAATATAAATATTCCTCTTGTTGGATCATTTGCAAAAGAATGTACTGATACTAAAATGCCTGATCTGACTAAAAACGTTCCTAGTAAGCTGAGTGAGAAAGTAAAAATTGCTAGTAATATGGTCCAATTTTTGAAAATATTTTTCCGTTCTGTCATTATTAATGAGTGGATCAATGCTGTAGACATTAACCACGGCATAAATGAAGCATTTTCAACAGGATCCCAGAACCACCATCCACCCCATCCTAGTTCGTAATATGCCCACCAACTACCTAAAGCAATACCGAGTGTCAAAAAACTCCACGATAATAATAACCAGGGTCTGAGCCAAGTAGCCCATTCTTTTTTAAATTCTTTGTGAATACAACATGTAATTGCAAAACTAAATACTACTGATAAACCAACATATCCCATGTACAACATAGGAGGATGTACAATTAATCCAAAATCCTGTAATAAAGGATTCAAATCACGTCCATCAATTGGCACCGATAAATTTTTTTCAAATGGATCAGATGTAAATATTAAAAATAATAAGAAACCAAAATTTAAAAAACCCATTATTGATAAAAAGTTTTGTCTGAATTCTGTTTCGAGCGACTTACTATATTTGCTTGCCAAAAACATCCAAAAACTTAAAATTAAACACCATAGCAACATAGATCCTTCATGACCTGCCCAAACAGCAGAAATTTTATAAAAAAATGGTAAAGCAGAGTTCGAATTATCAGATATATATTTGACAGAAAAATCATCAATTAAAAAAGAATAAATAAGACACAAAAATGACAAGAATAGTATCGGAAAATGTATCCTAGATGTAAATGATATTAAACGCTCATGTTGTATATCAATTTTATAGAAAATTGTTTTCGATGATACCAGCAAGAATGAATTGAGCATTGCTAATATTAAAAAGAAATAACCAATATATGAAATCTCATTAATCATTTAATTATACTTTTAGATGTCTCTTCTAATTCTTTTTTATTAATTTTAAGGCTCTCACA
>CAYFGJ010000054.1:0-7212 GCA_964342835.1 uncultured Ectothiorhodospiraceae bacterium
TGAAATCATTGAGAACATCTTTAATTAAAACATATAACGTTAAAACTTATAAAAATGTTAATGAGAGGTTAGAAAATATTTTCTCAGCAAGCAAAACCATAGAAACTGTTTATCACTTAAAAGATAAATTATACACAATTTTACATAGTAGAAATGGAAAGAAAGATGATTTTTTAAAAAATATCAATGAATGGTGTTTAGATGCTAAAAGCAAAGGAATAGATTGTTTAGATAGATTTTCTGATAATTTAAAAGGTTATAAGATTATTTAATTTTCCCTTCTTTATATATAACATATTTTCTTACTACAGGATCAAATTTTTTAATTTCAAATTTATCAGGCATAGTTTTTTTATTTTTAGTCGTAGTATAAAAATGCCCTGTTCCTGCTGATGATACTAATTTTATTTTTTCTCTCATAATATTTTATTTAACGTTATATTTTTCCAATGCCGCATCAAGACCTATTTTATCGATTATTCTAAGCCCTTTTTTAGATAATTTAAGAGTAACCCATTTATTTTGCTTATCTGACCATAATTTATGCATATGAAGGTTTGGTTCAAATACTCGTTTGGTTCTATTATGAGCATGTGATACATTATTACCTGTTAGAATTGTTTTTCCTGTTATCTGGCATATTTTTGACATTTCTTTTCCCTAAACTCAATAATGATATCAGAAACATATTCATATACAATATTTATTAAATAAAAAAGGATAGAAATGGATACTATATTTATAAAAGAACTTTGTATTGAAACAATCATAGGTATATATGACTGGGAACGTGAAATTAAACAGTTTGTCTGCATAGATCTTGAACTTTCTACAGAGATTAAAAAAGCATCAGATACAGATGATATTACAAATACTGTTGATTACAAGGCAGTAGCAAAAAGAGTTAAGTCTTTTGTAGAAGAAAGCAAATTTCTGCTTATTGAAGCTTTAGCTGAACAAACCGTTAATATTATTTTAAAAGAATTTAATGTTTCGCATGTGAAAGGCAGATTTAGTAAACCAGGTGCTGTAACTGGATCCAAAGAAGTGGGGGTTATTATTGAAAGAGGAAAAAAATAATCACTGTGTATTTGTAGGGATAGGAAGTAACATTGAAAGAGTCAAGAATATAAAATCATGTATCAAGATAATTAAAACTGAATTCTATGATATTAAAATTTCTCCTGTTTATGAAACTCAATCTATGGGATTTGATGGACCAAACTTTTATAACTTAGTTTGTTCTTTCTATACATTTCTAGATATTTATAATCTAAAAAAATTTTTAAATAATCTTGAGTTAGATCATGGTCGCAATTTGAATGAAACAAAATTCAGCTCAAGGACTCTTGATATAGATATTTTATATTATGATGATTTGATAATTAATAATGATATTATTCAATTACCTAGAAAGGAAATATTGGATTATGATTTCGTTATACAACCTCTAACCGATATAGCTCCTAATTCTATTCATCCAGAAAAAAATATAAAACATATAGAAATATTAGAACGTTCTGATTTTGAAAAAAATATAATAAAAAAAATTAATTTCGAATTCGAAAACTAATTACATATTTAGTTTTCTTCCACCATCTATATTAATATTTTGACCAGTAATATAATCAGCATCTTTAATCAAAAATAAAACTGCTTTAGCTATATCATCTGGTGTACCAGTCTTTTTAAGTGGTATTCTTGAAAGTATATCTTTTTTCTTGCTAGTTTTTTTTGCATCTGATTCAGCCCACATAATTGCTCCTGGCGAAATACCATTAACTCTTACATGAGGAGCTAATTCTTTTGCAAGTGTTTTTGTTAATGCTAAAAGACCAGCTTTGCTAATATTATAAATTATATGATCTTTCAGAGGAGGATCAATGTGTATGTCAATAATATTGATTATACAACCTTTGTTCTTTTTTAATTCATTAAAAAATAGTTTTGATAACATCAATGGTGTTTTTAGATTAGTATCTATAATATCATTCCATGATTTTTCACTTATATCATTTATTTTGGTTGGATAAAATTTAGAAGCATTATTTATTAGTACATCTAATCTACCAAAACATTGATAAATTTTTTTAAAACACACTTTATAATTTGTTTGTAAATTGAAATTCATCTTGACTATCATGCAGGAATTTTTTCTTTTTAAATTTAAATCATCATGTAATAATTTGGCATCTTTGCTAGAAGTATTATATGTTACAACAATATTAAAACCATGATTATGCAGATATTTAGCGATAGCCAATCCAATTCTTTTGGCTCCACCTGTTATTAAGACTGTCTTATTAATTGCCATAAATATATATTAAGGATTATTAAATAAATGTACACTGTATTTGAACATATAGTAATGAAATCTGAAATAGAGCAAATTTTAATTAAAAAGATTGATAGGGAAGGAAAGATTCCATTTTCATCATTTATGGATATAGCATTATTTCATGAAAGTTATGGTTATTATAATACATGTGATATTTTTGGAGGCAAGGGTGATTTCATTACATCACCAATAACATCATCTTTGTTTGGAGAGAGTCTAGCTAATGAATTTATTAACATATTAGAAAATAAAAAAAATCAAAGTATATTAGAAATCGGCGGTGGAGATGGCAGTCTTGCATTATCAATAATGAAATATCTGAATAAGACAAACCATCTTCCTAGTTCATATATTATATTAGAATCATCAGCCCAATTAATAGAAGTACAGAAAAAGAAAATAAAACAAAAAATACCTGAATTATTTAATTTTTTTATTTGGAAAACAAAGCTTGATGTAGATAAATTTGATGGATTAGTTATAGCAAATGAATTTTTTGATGCTATCCCTACAGAAAGATTTAAATTTATAAATAATAATTATGAAAAACTTTAT
This sequence comes from uncultured Ectothiorhodospiraceae bacterium, assembly GCA_964342835.1. Lineage (GTDB taxonomy): Bacteria > Pseudomonadota > Gammaproteobacteria. Next base: position 2,894 of record CAYFGJ010000054.1, read on the forward strand.
ATAATATTTGATGATAATTTTAAATATATATGGCAGCAGGGCGATGATTGTCTAAATAAAAATATAGATATAGCCTTGAAGGGGAAAAATATTACTCTAACTCAGAACTATATTAGTGAAATCAATGTTAACTATAATACATGGTTAAAAAAATTAAATAATGCAATGAATTCTGGAATTATATTTATAATTGATTATGGATATAATGCTTCAGAATATTTTCTAAAAGATAGATCTGAAGGAACTTTAGTATGTATTAATAATCACCAATCTAATTTTAATCCACTGAAAAATATCGGTAAACAAGATATATCATCTTTTGTAAATTTTTCATATTTAGCAAGTTTAGCATCAGAAAATAATTTTTTAGTTGATGGTTATTTATCTCAATCGAGTTTTTTGTTGAATTTAGGAATTTTAAACATATATGATAATAAGGAATATGATTCAAACCAAAAAATTATAGAATTAAACAAATTGAAAAATATATTATTACCAAATACAATGGGCGAAATATTTAAGGTTTTAGTTTTGAAAAAAAATATAAATAAAAATCTGATATCTACTAAAGAATTTAATAAAATAGAAAAACTTTGATATGGATTTTATTCAAATATTAATACTATCAATTATACAAGGTGTGACAGAATTCTTGCCAATATCCAGTCAATCTCACTTAATTCTTACATCCATATTTTTAGATATGAAAGATCAAGGATTAGGATTTGATATTGCTTTACATACAGGATCATTGATAGCTATTTTGATTTATTATCGTAAAGAAATTGCTAAAATGCTTTCGGTATCTGATGAAGGTGTACAATATATAAAATTAATTATAATAGGGTCAATACCATTACCAATAATTGGATTACTATTTATAGATCTTGTGAAAGTACATATGCGTTCCGTTGAATCAATAGCTTTGATGACAATTATTTTTGCTATTTTACTTTACATAGCTGATCTTAAGAAGAAAGAGAATATCAATAATCTTAAATCCATTAGCATATTTACAATTATTTTTATTGGTTTTATGCAAACACTTGCTATTATGCCAGGTGTATCAAGAGCAGGGATTGTTATAACAGCCGCATTACTTACAAATTATAATCGAGAAGATTCTATTAAAATTGCTTTCTTATTATCAATTCCAGCTATTTTTATGGCAACTGTTTATCAATCTATGCAGTTATATGGGGTTAGCGATATACAGATTATTAATGAACATTTATTAGGAATGTTGTTATCTTTTGTATTTTCTTATATTACTATTCATTTATTTATATCAACAATAAACAAAATAACTTTTATACCATATATTATTTATAGATTAATATTGGGCACTATTTTAATTGGATTTGTTTAAGAAATTTTTTATACAGTTTTGTGCAATTTCTCTGTGTGCATTTTCAATAATATTTTGTATTTCTCTATTTGATTTTTTTTGATCTTGTTCATTGAGCTTGTAAGACTTTATTTGTGAAATAACTTCATCAAAGAAATCAGGTGGAGTAACACTCCAAAATTGGCATATAGCCATAAATCTTCTTAATCTTTCTTCTTTTCTTATATCAAGTTTTTTTATAAGGGAAAGAAGACCATCATACTTGTTTGGATCTTTCGGGAAGTAGGATATATATTCTTTAAAACAATTCCTTAATAATTGTGCTACATCCTTATACTCATTTGGAACTTTAAACCGTTTACAAAAAGAATCTATATCGCTCATAGTATTGGCAATAAAAAATCCATCTATAGCAATATTACTAGAAAAAACAAATTCCGAATCATCTTCAAGAAAACAATTATTACTTGAATATTCAGGAGCTATGATTTCATTAGCATTGATTTCTTCTAGAAAATCAAAAAATTCATGTTTAATAACTGTTTTATAAAATTCTAACCACTTTCTTTCTGGTGTTAAATATTCTAGTTCGCCACTTTTAACAATATCTCTTAATTTATTCATTGTCTCTGGAACAACAAGAAAATTAAATAACCCTAAATTTGATTTAAACCTTGCTACTCTTAAAACTCTCAAAGGATCTTCTGAAAATGCTTCAGAAACATGTCTTAATTTCTTATTCTTAATGTCTTCTTGTCCATTAAATGGATCAATCAGTGTGCCATCTTCATCTTGTGCTATCGCATTGATTGTTAAATCTCTTCTCTCTAGATCTTCCTCTAGTGTTACATTTGGATTGCTATCAAATTCAAATCCTGTATAACCATGACCTGATTTTCTCTCTGTTCTTGCTAGCGCATATTCTTCACCTGTTTTTGGGTGAATAAAAACTGGAAAATCTTTCCCGACTTGTTTAAAACCTTTTGATTTCATTTCATCAGGAGTAGAACCAACGACAACCCAATCTTTCTCTTGTACTGGTATATTAAGTAGCTTATTTCTTATCGCGCCACCAACTAAATATATTTTCATTTCTTGCCTATATCTATTTTTTATTCAGATATTTTGGAGACATATCTTTTTTAAGATAAGAAGGAACTACATCTTCTATACTACTATTTCCTTTATATCCATTCTCACTGATACTATCTATCTGAAGTGACTTATAATTATCAATTGTAAATAATTTTCCAGGTAATTTGTCAAAAATATATGCTTGGAGTTTAGAAAACGTATCATTCAGTGGAATTATAAGTCTTTTAATACCTAGAAAACTACATGTAAGTTCTATTATTTCTTGAAAAGTATAATCTTTAGGTCCAGTCACATCAATTTTTAAGTTATATTTTTCTGGATCGTATATAGATGAAATAATCAAATCTGTTAAATCATCAACATAAACAGGTGAAAATTTAGTATTAGGACATGCTAAAGGAAAAATAGGTGAGTATTTTAAAATTTGTGCAAATCTATTGAAAAAAGAATCATGTTCTCCAAAAACTACCGAAGGTCTGAATATAGTCACATTCGTATATTGTGACGTTGTTTTGAGTATAAAATTTTCAGCTTTTCCCTTTGTTTTTAAGTACTCACTTAAGCCATTGATATCAGCATTCAGAGAACTGATATGTAGAAAACGTTGAATTTCATTTAATCTGCAAATTCTTGAAACTTTCTCAATTAAATCATAATGAAGTTTTTTAAATGAATTTAAACCATATCCTTCATTCAGTACTCCTACACAATTAATTAAAACGTCAATATTTTCTAAATTTTGTTTTAAAGATACTTCATCATTAATATCAATTTCAATTATTTCAGCATTAGGCAAGATATGTAGATTTTTGTTTTTTTCTTTATTTCTAGTGAAAATAACGAGTTTGTTCGTATCTTTTGATAATTTGAATGCTAATTTTGATCCTATAAAACCTGTTCCACCAATAATTGCAATGTTTTCAAATTTCTTCATTTAGATTTAGTAAATTTTTTTAGTTCTAAAGAAATGGAGCCAGATCTATCTATTTTCATTAATACACAGGACGGTCCCCCATTGGTTCTAGTATTACCTGATGCTCCAGGATTAATAACATAGGGTTTTTCACGCATATCAAAAATATGTTTATGTGTATGTCCATAAATAATACAGAATGCATCTGGATATGTTTTTCTTAATGAATCATGGTAATTCATACCATGTTTATCACCATGCTCAATAACAATAGTTCCATATTTAGTTTCTATTTTTTCTGTATCTTGAAATTCAGAATAATAATCATTATTTCCATTAACTGCAAAAATATTTTTACAATTCATTTTTAAATTATTAATTATATTGATATCACCAATGTCTCCAGCATGGATCACGTATGATTCTTCATTAATTAAATTTTTTATTTGATCATCTAGAAATGAGTGAGTATCAGTTATTATCACAAATGATAAATTCTCGTCATTAATTTTATTTGTTAGATTATTCATCTTTTAGAAGATTGTTGCACCAAAAATTTTTATTTGATCTTCCTCAACCCCAAGAACAAGTCTACCTAAAAAATCGCCTTCAACAGAATCACTTTTTTGTTTATATAAAATAGTTACATGTCCATTTCTTTTTAAACAACCAAGAAATTTTTTGTCAGTCGATAAACTGGTTAATAATTTACTACCAGCCCATTGTTTACCAAGAGTTACTTCATCTGTACCCATTAATAATGTTTTAGAGAAATTTTTGGTAAAGCCACCGTAATCTTTATTATTCGAGGATTTTATTAAATCATCCCATAACGGATCAGCAACCTTCAAGATTTCTTGCTCTGTTAGCTCTAACAGCTTCATTGGTTATCTCAGGAAGCTTTTTCTTTTCCTTCATCAACTAAATGATAAACAGGCGCCTTTTCTAAAGTAAATTTGCCAG
>CAYFGJ010000055.1:0-7177 GCA_964342835.1 uncultured Ectothiorhodospiraceae bacterium
GTTGGTTAGAGCGCACCCCTGATAAGGGTGAGGTCGGTGGTTCGAGTCCACCCTGACCCATTCTAAACTCTTCGATAACTATTTAAGTGCGATGGAAAAAAATAAATCTATAAAAAGAATGGTATTCGAGGTAGTAAAAATTGTTCTTATTGGTGTATCGATGATCTCTCTTGCTGTTTATTTTTTATTAAATTTAAATTAAACAAAAGTTATGGTATTTAATATTTATTATATAATTATATTATGACGGATTATGTTGCAATAAAAAATAAAGCCAAACAATTATGGTCAACTTTTATTCCTTTTGAGATAGTCACTGGATTGGCTGCTCCGAAATTAATAAAATTCTCTGGTTTAACAGCACAAAGTAAAGTGCTTGATGTTGGATGTGGTACTGGTGTTGTGGCTATTACCGCTGCTAGAACTGGAGCAGATGTATGCGGTTCTGATTTAACACCAGAATTAATAGAACGTGCTAAAGAGAATTCAAAAATATCACAATTGGATGTGGATTTTAAAATAGCAGATGTTGAAGATTTGCCTTATAACAATGAACAATTTGATTTTGTGTTAAGTCAATTTGGACACATGTTTGCACCAAGACCAATAGTTGCAATTGATGAAATGTTGAGAGTATTAAAACCCGGTGGAATAATTGCATTTTCTACTTGGCCTCCAGAACTACTAACAGGAAGATTATTTAAATTAGTTGGTAAGTATGCTCCACCACCAAATGGAGTGAGTTCACCTGCAGACTGGGGAAATCAATCTATCATCCAAAAAAGATTAGATGGCAAAGTAAAAGACTTAGTTTTTAAAGAATCGGAATATCGTAATCCAGCATTAAGTCCAAGTCATATGAGAATTTTTATTGAAAGTTATATAGGACCAGTAATGGGAGTGATATCAATGCTGAAAGATGATTCTGAAAAATTAAAAATCTTTAGAGAAGAATTAGATTCTTTATTAAATGAATACTTTGTGGATAATGCAGTTGTCCAAACCTATCTCATGACAAGAGCTATAAAAATTTCGTAGAGAAATTTGTTTCTAAAAGTTGTGAGTAGATGATTTACTCTTTAAAATAGGATTTTATGTATGGTAGATGAGGTATTTTATTATGACATTCGGTAATAAAAAAGTTTATGGTTTAATTTTATCGCATAATTGTGAAAAACTAATAGATGAAACTATTAAACGCATCCCAAAAGATTTATTTCATGAAGTCATAGTAAGCGATGATGGCTCAACTGATAATTCTGTTTCAAAATATAAAGAGTTAGGGTATAAAGTTTTTGAAACATCTGTTGCTGGATATGGTTCCAATGTTAAAAATGGACTGAAAGCAGCTTTTGAAAATGGCGCAGATTTCGTAGTTGAAATACATGGTGATGGAGCTCAATTTGACCCTTCTGCAACTTATAAAGCAATTGATCTAATAAACCAAGACACAGATTTAATTTTGGGTTCTCGTTTTATAAATAAAGGGCGTGCCTTAGAATTAGGAATGCCTCTCCCAAGATATCTGGCCAATAGAGCCTTATCTTTTATTGACCGGATAATTTTAGGGAAAAGTTTATCTGAATTTCATACTGGATTTAGAGTATATCGCAAAACTATTATGGATGTTTACACGAAAAATTATTCACATGATCATATTTGTAGTTTTCAGATAATTGCTGGTGTAATTGAAAAAAATATGAAAATAGACGAGATAGAAGTCGAGTGTGATTATAGGAAAGAGCATACATCGCATGGTTATATGGGCGCTAGTTTATATGCAATGTTACACTTTATTGTATTGATGCAGTTTATGTTAAAAAAATATTTAAATATAAAATTTGGTATTTTTAAATATGAGTAATAATTGCTTTTGTAGCTGTGGAAACAAAAAACCTCTAGATTTAGTATATGACTTTGGTTTAATGCCACATGTAAATAATTATAAGCTAAAAGACGATAAAGGTTTAGCGCCAAAGTCCCCATTAAAACTTATGGTATGTAGTAGCTGTAAATTACTCCAATTAAGTGAAATGCCAAATCGAGAAGATATTTATTGTGACTATGATCATATTTCAAGCGCTTCATTGGCAAATGTCGAACATCTAAAAGCAATTTCAGAAATTATAAATAATTCAGAATTAACCAATAAAACTATTTTAGAAGTAGGATGTAATGATGCTACTTTATTAAGACATTTAGATAAAAGGTTTAATGTCTATGGTATTGACCCAGCGACTAATGTTTATAAGTCTACAAAAAATGATTCTTTCTCTATCATGCATGATTTTTTTGACTTAACTTCTGTAGAAAAAATAAAAGAAACAATCAAAAACCCAATCGATATTATCATCGGGATAAATGTTTTTGCACATAATAAAAATTATTACGAAATGTTTAAAGCTATACGGGAATTATTGAGTGATGATGGTTATGCGCATATAGAAGTTGCATATGCAGTTGATACGGTCATGTCTGCAAACTTCGATACAATTTATCATGAACACTTTTGTAATTATACTCTGACTGCACTGAATAATATTCTCAATGCAAATGGACTTAAGATATCTGATGTAGAACGTATTCCTACGCAAGGCGGCTCTCTAAGAGTTACTGCCGTGAAAGATTCATCGTCAAAAGCTATATCAAAAAATGTTGAAGAGTTGTTAAAATTTGAATCTGAAAATGATTATGACAAGATAGATTTTTATCTTAATCTCTCTGATCAAATTCAAAATAAAGTAGATACAATCAAAAGTATGTTTACTTATAAAAATACTAATGAAGAAATTTTGATAATTGGTGTTCCTGCTAGAGGTGTGATCACTGCAAATGTTTGTGATTTCAAGAATTTAATTAAAGCAGTTGCATTTGACGACACACCAGACAAACAAGGCAGGCTGTTACCGGGAACAAATATCCAAATTAAAAATCCATCAGAAATAGAATTTAAAAAATACAATACTGCTTGTCTGTTAGCATGGACATATGAAGATAACTTATTATCGAGACTAAAAAATTATGGCTTTAAAGGTAATATTTTTATTCCTTTCCCAATACCAAGATATGTCACGATTGGATAATTTATAAGATTAAAGTATAATTTTTCTATGACAAGCAAGAAAATTTTATTAGTCGGTGCAAATGGTTACGTTGGCCGAAGATTTCTAGAAAGAACCGGTGATAAATACAATGTTCTTTCAATTGATAGCTTATTAAAGTCAGGTGAACTTCCAGATTATATTGAACATAAAGACTATCGTGATTTAAGTGAATCATTTCTAGAAGATATTGATATTTGTTTATGGGTTGCTGGCTATTCTAGTGTGCCATTATCAAAAGATAATCCTATTGATTGTTATCAGAACAACTATTCGGGTCTTGTTGATTTTTTAGAAAGATTTAAAGGTTTATTAATATATGCGAGTTCCGGAAGTGTTTATGCTAATGCTGCTGGTGCTATTTGTAGTGAAGATACGCCAATTGGCAGACCAGAAAATATATATGACTACACGAAAATTTCGTTTGATAATTATGTAAAAATAATGGATAAAAAATATGTTGGTTTAAGGTTTGGTACCGTTGACGGAGGATCGCCGAGAATAAGGGAAGAAGTATTATTAAATAGAATGATCAAAGATGCTATGACAAATGGAATAGTAAATCTAGCAAACCCTAAAGCTAACAGAGCAGTATTGTATATAGAAGATTTAATAGATGCCTTAGAATTAATACTTGATAACCCACCAGAATCCTCTGAAATATATAATTTATCATCGGTTAATGGAAATATGGAAACATTCGCTAATCTCGTTTGCAAAAAGCTTGATACTAAAATAAATAGATTAACTGATTCTAATGCTTATGACTTTCAGATGACTTCAGAAAAATTTTCTAATCATTATAATTATTCATTCGTAGACGACTTAGAAATTATCGTTGATAATATTATTAATTTCTATAAAACTAGATAAAACATTAGGGTAGTCAAAAAAATAGTGAAGAAAAATTATTATATCTTTTCCTTAATAGTACTCATTATAAGCTTACTTCCATTCTATATTAATCGTATAGCTATGAGTGATAAAATTTATGGAGGAGAAATATTTTTTAATGATGTAACTGCTGTTGTGAGTTACAAATATCTTTCATACTTAATATTTCTAGCTATTTTAGTTATCGTTTCTTATTTTGCAATATCTATCGTAAATAAAATTTATAACCAAAATTTTTTCCTTATCATTAAAGACAGATTTTATTTTACAATAGATTTTAATAAAAGAAATATTATAATTAATTCTATCATCATTTTTTTTGTTTCTTTATTATTCAAATTATTGTTATTTGATTTTGATATTAAATTTGATGGAGGAACACAAATATTAGATAATTATTATTATGGGAATAAATTTGATGTATATAAACTCTATACTTTAATAGTTGTCTTTTTTTATAAAATTACAAATGATTATAGTCTCTATCTCTCTATTTTTAATATAATTATTAGCTGCCTTACTATTTGTACTTTTTATTTATTACTATCTATCTTTAGCAAATCTTTCTTTTTTAATAACTTAGTTACTTTATTTGTTTTAATTTATCTTCCATTCTCAGCAGTAGATACATTAATAAGAATAGATGTTTTATATTTATTTTTATTCACTTTATCAATATTCTTAACTATTAAGTTAACAGAAGATAATAATTATAAGTATGTTATTGCTTTATGTATAATTTTATTCTTATCTTGTATAGCACGTGAACAAACTATTTATATGCTGCCTTTATATCTTGCCTTTATATTATTTTCTAGAGTCAATAATAAAAAGATGGTTGCTTCATTTGTTTCTTTGATAGTCATAACTACCTCATTATATTTATCATATTTTAATATTAATAAATATGGAATAAATTCTTTATTTAAAGATAGAATATTAATTATTGCTGCTATGCAATATGGCTATCTTCAGACTAGTATTAAAAAGAGTTATGAAAGTAGATTATCTGATAATGCTAAAGTTTTGCTTAATGATATAAATAATAGTTATATAAAAAATGTTTTACCTAGTAAACGAGAAATATTTATAGATAAATTTGGTTTGCCTGGAGTCTGGAATCTTGTTAGACCTGATACGCATAATATTTATGATAAAAATATAAAGAAAAACTCACCTACAAATGAACAATTAATATCGATTAAAAATAATATTATAGCAGATCTAGAGAACTTAAAAGATTCCGAAATATCTATGTCTTCAAGTGATTTCAATGTTCTAATGAATAAAAAACAACAACAAGAAATAGAAGTTTCAGATAAACGACTACTAGCAGATATACAGTCAATAGTAATTAATGATTTTTATTTCGACTCTACAGATCTTGGAAGTTTAAAAGCAAGTATCCCAGATTGTATTAAATCTAATAATGAAGAATATAATTCTAACTGTTTAATAAGTGTTATAAATAATATTAATCGTTCATATATTTCGGCTAGACATGACAATTGGACTTATGCAAAAGCAGCGCTTGAAATTGCTAGTAGATACGATCCTGAAACTAAAAAGTATATACATCATAAATATTTAAATCATATTAATGAAATAATTTTGAGCGTTCCTTTATTATATATAACTCAGAGTTTATTGACTGGATTTTCAATGACTGGTTATGTGCCTGTTCCTTCAGGTATGACTTCTAGATTTATAGATATTTATTCTGACAGTATCTTTCCAGATTTCTTTTTATATGATTTTCAAGAACTATACTATCCAGCTATAAATTTTTGGTACATACACTGTTTTTTATTATTTATATTTACTTTATTTTTTATGAGAAATAGTAGAGAGAAAAATATAACTTTATTTCTATCATTTATTCCGATTTATTATGGAGCTTTTTTGTCATTTGCTAATTATGCTGAGTTTGCAAGATTGATGATGCCTGTGATCCCTATTATTCTTTATAATTATTTTAGATTATATAAGCTTGTGCCTATACCCATGACTTTAATGTTCATACTTCCCTTAACTCTTTTAGATTAATGTCAGTAATAAAAACTAAAATAGATCAACGATAAAAAGTTCTTCTTTTATTTTCCGAAAATTATGTATACAAGATATATCTATTGACTCCATCTTTCTATATGATTATTCTTTAATCTGATGTTAAACAGCATAATTAAAAAAATATTATTCTTCCCCTTGATTGTATTAAGTTTTATCGCTGAACTTTATAGTAAAATAATTTCTTTTATAAAGCCAAGCCTTGGAAATTTCTGGCTTGATAGGTTAGTGGAAAAAAATAAAAATATAACTCGACAAATCATACATAAATTAAATGATGGTCAAGAATTAAAACTGAAACTTTATACTCCAAATTGGAGATGTAGGTATGGAGCAGAAAGTTTTTCAACAAAAGAACCAGAGACGCTGAAGTGGATAGATGAATATGGTGGCGATGGTGTACTTTTTGATATTGGAGCTAATGTGGGCCTTTATTCTCTTTATTATGCTGCAACTAAAAATTCAAAAGTATATGCTTTCGAGCCATCAGTTTTTAATGTAGGTTTATTAGCAAAAAATATTCATATTAATAATCTTGAACATTTAATTCAAATTATCTCCAATCCATTAACTAACAAAAACCAACTATCTAATTTTTCTTTATCTATAAATGAGGAAGGTGGATCTATGTCAGCATTTGGAGTTGATCATGGACATGATGGAAAACCAATAGATAAATTTCTTTCGTATAAAACGCTTGGTTTTTCTCTTGATTCTTTATATGAAAAAAATATTCTTGAAGATTATCCGGGATTAATAAAAATAGATGTTGATGGGATAGAACACCTAATTCTATCTGGCGCAAGAAATACACTCAAAAATCCTGCATGTAAAACAGTCTTAATCGAGGTTGCGTATAATTTTAGCGATCAATCAGATGCAGTGGACAGGATAATGAAAGAATGTGGATATATCACAAATCAAAAGTTATCAGATTATAAAGGTTCTGGTGATTCGTCTGATTCATCATTTAATCAGGTATGGGTAAAAGAATAATTTTTGGAATTTGAATTTTTCCTTAAAGAGTAATACTATTTCTTATACATTGAGTTTTAAGGGTCCATAGCTCAGCTGGGAGAGCATCTGCTTTGCAAGCAGGAGGTCGTCGGTTCGAT
>CAYFGJ010000056.1:0-7164 GCA_964342835.1 uncultured Ectothiorhodospiraceae bacterium
TAATATTTTCTTTCAGTTTATCCAAATTTTTTTTATAGCAACAATAATTGGAACTTTTGCAGATTGAGCATGCTCAATTGCTTCTTCAGTTTGTGGCATTACACCATCATCAGCTGAAACAATAAGCACAACAATATCGGTAATAAGAGAGCCTCTTGCGCGCATAGCAGAAAATGCAGCATGACCTGGAGTATCAAGAAAAGTTATCTCTCCATGAGACGTTTGAACTCTATATGCACCAATATGTTGAGTTATTCCACCAGCTTCCGTAGTAGCAATCTTAGTTTTTCTAATATAATCCAAAAGTGAAGTTTTACCATGATCAACATGACCCATAATAGTGACAATTGGCGGTCTAGGTTCACCATCTAAAGATTTATCCAACTCTATTGGTTTTTCTATATCATTAATTTCATTGTTTTTAATTACTGATGTATGGCCCATCTCTTCAATAATTAATATTGCAGTATCCTGGTCTAGTGATTGATTAATTGTTGCCATAACTCCCATTTTCATCATAATTTTAATAAGTTCAGATGACTTAACAGCCATTTTTTGTGCAAGTTCACCTACAGTAATAGAATCTGATACTTCAATTTCACGTTTAATTGGTTCTGTTGGTTTTTCAAATTGGTGAATTAAAGAAGGATCAACTTTGTCTGCGATAACTTTTGGATCTGGTACGACTTTCTTTGGTTTTGGAACTTTTAAATGCAGTTCTTTAGTTTCAAAACTTTCTATTTTAGAATCTTTGTCAATTTTTTCCTTTTTTTTGGGACGAGATATTTCATTTTTAGTTGTAGTCGAAATTGGTTTCGATATTTTTTCTGGTTTTTCTATTTTTTTACTAACTATATTCTTACTTACATCAGATTTACGTTTTGTTTCATTTGGTTTGTTATTAGTAAAAATTCTTTTTCTTTTTACTTTAACAGTAACATTTTTGGTTGTTACGGATGATTTATTCTGCTTAGAGCTTGCAGATTTATTATTTTTAAGTGATAGACTTTTCTTGGAATCTTTTTCTGTCATAATAAACCTTTATTATTGTTGTTCTTTAAACCATGGTTCTCTAGCTTCCATAATGATTTCACCAGCTTCTTCATTAGTTAATTCTATCACTTCAAGTAATTCATCTATAGATAAATCTGCAAGTTCTTCTCGAGTTGAAATTCCACCATCCTTTAGCACTGTAATATTTTCTTTTGTAAGTTTTTTTATATTTTTTAATGAATTCTTTTCTTCAATTTCTTTTTGTTTTTTTTCATATAGTTCTAATGCTCTTTTTCTAATTTCTTCAACTAAATCTGTATCAAATTCTTCAAGATCATTAAGTTCTTGTATATCACATAGTGCAATTTCATCTATAGAAGTAAATCCTTCATTAGCTAAAACTTCAGCAACATCACTATCAACATTCAAATTTTCCATGAAAATTGTACTAACCAGTTTTGTTTCTTCTGTATTTTTTTTATCAGCATCTTCTTTACTCATTACATTTAAATCCCAACCTGTTAACTCGCTTGCTAATCTTACATTCTGACCTCCTCTTCCGATAGCTTGAGATAATTGATCTTCTGAAACTGCTATATCCATAGAATGTTTTTCTTCATCAATAACAATCGATAGAACTTCAGCAGGTGACATTGCATTGATAACAAATTTTGCGTGATCTTGGTCCCACGGAATGATATCAATTCTTTCTCCAGCCAATTCATTTGATACAGATTGAACACGAGATCCTCTCATCCCTACACATGCACCTATGGCATCAAGTTTGGGATCATTTGATTTTACAGAAATTTTTGCTCTCAAGCCTGGGTCACGAGCTGCACCCAGAATTTCTATTAGACCTTGACCAACTTCTGGTACTTCTAATTTGAATAATTCTATTAAGAATTCTGGAGCTTTTCTTGTGATGTATAGTTGTGGGCCTCTGGTCTCAGCCTGAACATCTCTTAAATACCCTCTCAATCGATCATTTGGTTTGATAGATTCTCTTGGAATTAGATTTTCTTTCATTATCACTGCTTCTTCCATGATATTTTCCTTGTCTGGCATTCCTAGATCTATATGGACATTTCCTTTTTCAATTCTTTTAACTACACCAAAAATTAATTGTCCTATTTTTGGTGTATATAAATTGACTATTCTTGATCTTTCAGCTTCTCGAACTTTTTGTACAATTACATTTTTTGCAGTTTGTGCTACTATTCTTCCAAAATCTACTGATTCAATTTCTTCTTCATAAAAATCTCCATTTTTAAGTGAATTATTTTTTTCTATAGCATTAACTAATAGCATTTGCTGGTCTACTAATTCTTCATTTTCTATTTCATTAACTACTTCCCACCTTCTGTATGTAGTATAATTTCCAGTATCGTGGTTAATACTTACTCTTGCATCAATATCATATTTACATTTTTTTTCTAGTTTATATTTTTTTTTAATTGCAGAAGCTAGTGCAAATTCCATTGCATCAATAATCACATCTTTACTAACGTTTTTTTCATTAGAAACATTCTCTATGACAAGTAAAATATCTTTATTCATTATATTTTTATATCCTTCAGTAAATTAGCTTTTTTTATATTATCAATATCAATCGAAAAATTTTTACCATCTAAATCAAGAATTATTGAATTATCGATTATTTTTATTATTTTTCCAGTAAAGTGTTTACGATTATCTTGAGGTGTTTTAAGTTTTATTTTAACAATCATACCTTTATGATTGTTATAATCATCTATATTGAATAGTGGCCTGTTTATTCCCGGAGACGATACTTCTAAATTAAAATCACCATCAATAATATTATCTATCTGAAGCGTATTTTTAGTTATCTGCGAAACCTCAACGCAATCATCTACTGTCACACCTTTTGCTCCATCTATAATAATTTTAATATTAGATGTAAATTTATTTTTAACTATATCTATATTCAATACATTCATTCTTTTATTAGTTAATAAACTATTTAAAGTTTTATATAATTTTTCCTCAAGATCATTCATTTTGATTGACCAATAAAATAGCCCCTAATGGGGCTTGATAGATATTGTATAACAAAATTTTTAGATAAAATAGAACTTTAATTATAGTTTTTTGGATTTCTGGTAGCGGGGGTAGGATTCGAACCTACGACCTTTGGGTTATGAGCCCAACGAGCTGCCAGACTGCTCCACCCCGCACTGTAAAATGAAGTCTATATACTATGCTAATCATTTTCAAGTACTAAAAAATCCTGATATCAGAATGTGAGCAAGATCTCCTAAATTATATGGGAACAATCCGAAATAGATTAGTAACAGTGTATTCAGACTAACAACAATGCTTGATGTAATTATTTTTATTTCACTACTAACTTGATCAAAATATATAACTTTTATCACTCTTAAATAATAATATGCTCCAATGACAGTCATTATCACAACAAAAACAGCTATATAAAAATTATTAGAGCTAACTAAAACTTGAATTAGAAATAATTTAGCGTGAAATCCAATTAATGGAGGTATTCCTGCCAGAGATAACATAGTTAATAGTATCAAAAAAGCTTGCCAAGGATTATTATCATTTAATCCTGATAAATCTGATATTTCTTCAATTGCTTTACCATTTGCAGTAATAAAAGTTAGTATACCAAAAATAGCCATAGTCATAATAACATATGATAATGTATAAAATGTTGATGCTATATAAGACTCTTTTGTTCCTAAAGAAATACCAATTAGAATAAAACCAATGTTTGCAATTGTAGAATAGGCTAACATTCTTTTAAAATTTGTTTGTACAATAGCAATAACATTGCCAATAACGATAGATATTAAAGCAAGTATTAAAATCATCTCTGACCAAAAATGAATTAAATCTATGAAAGCTAATAGTAATAACTTAACAAAAATAACAAAAACCGCAATTTTAGGTAATGAGCTAATCAATAAAGTAGTTGGAAGAAGTGATCCATGATAGACATCAGGAAGCCACATATGAAACGGTGCAGCACCAAATTTAAATCCAAGACTAACAATAATAAATGTTAAAGCAAATATATAACCAACATTTTGAATAGCATCTTTTGAACCAGAATCATAAATAAATTGAAAAACCTCATTTAAAGATATCGTCCCTGTTAAACCATAGATAAGAGAAATTCCAAATAATAAAAAACCAGATGCAATTGCACCTAATATATAATATTTAATTGCAGCTTCTGAAGAAAATATTGAATCTTTGTTGTAAGCTATTATTGAATACAATGATAATGAAAGTAATTCTATGCCAAGATACAAAATCAAAAGATCCTGTGCAGATGCTATTATCATCATACCAAGTAAACCAAACAAACATATAAGAAAATACTCGGTTTTATAAATCTTAAAATGATTTAAAAAATTGTATGAATAATGAAAAATTACTATTAAACCAAATATCAACAACATCTTAAATACTATAGAAAAGACATCTGTACTAAAATTTTTATAATTTAAAGTGATAATCTGTTCAAAATTATGGAATAGAAAAAATATCAAAAATAATAATGTTAATTGGATTAAATAATATGAAATTACTTTATTCGATTTTTTTAGAAACAAATCTATAAGTAAAATTAAACTCATTGATGTAGTGACAATTATTTCTGGCATAATAAATAAAAAATTAAACATCATTATCCTTATTTAAGTGTATTAATCATATGTAGTGACGATTCGTGCATAATAATTTTGATAATATCTGGTTTTATACCAATAAATAAAATCATTATTGCTAATAAAAATAAAACAGTTAACTCAGTATTATTTATTTCATTTATAGTTGATGTTCCTTCTGGATTACCAAAAATTACTCTTTTTCCTAACCACAAAGAATATGATGCTGCTAAAACTAATGTTAATGAAGCTAATAAAGCATATACAAAATTAGATTTAATGCTCGCTAAAATAACCATAAATTCTCCTACGAATCCAGATGTCCCAGGTAATCCTGAATTTGCTAATAAAAAAAATATCATGAAAGCGGAAAAGATTGGCATTGAGTTAATTATACCGCTTTGATTATCAATAAGTTTTGATTTTGTTCTTGAATAAATAATGCCTATACATAAAAAAAGTGCAGCTGATATTAAGCCATGAGATAACATTTGTATAATTGCTCCTTCCAGGCCTAATAAAGCGGCATCTTTATTAAAGCTTTGATCTAAAAAATCAAAAACTAAAAAAATTCCTAGAGTAACAAATCCCATATGTGCTACCGAAGAATACGCTATTAATTTTTTCATATCTTTTTGAGCTAGCGCAACAAAACTAATATAAATAATTGCAATCAATGATAAAGGAATTAAATAATCATGAAGATATATTCCGGCATCAGTAGTTATTGGCAAAAGGAATCTAATCATTCCATAACCGCCTACTTTCAATAAAACACCGGCTAGAATAACTGATCCTGTTGTAGGTGCTTCTACATGTGCATCAGGCAACCATGTATGCACTGGCCACATAGGTGTTTTGATACCAAAAGCAATTAAGAACGAAATAAACAATAAAATTTGAGTATTCAATGGCAGATTTAAATTGTACATATCTAATATAGAAAAACTATTTGCTTGTATAGATAAATAAATCAAAGAAATTAACATTAGAACTGAACCAAAGAGAGTATATAGGAAAAATTTAATAGTAGCATATATTCTATTTGCACCACCCCAGATACCAATGATTAAAAATAAGGGTATAAGTATGGCTTCAAAAAAAATATAAAATAATATACTATCAAAAGAAGAGAATACGCCAATAAGTAATCCTTCTAATATTAAAAAAAGTGACAATATCTTATTCATTTTTATGTATTTTTCCGTTGACATGAAAAGGATAATTAAAAAAGTTGTGATAGTTGTTAACAAAATAAATAATACAGAAATACCATCTACAGCTAAGAAATAATTAATACCAAATTTCTCTATCCATACAGTTTTTTCTTCAAATTGAAGTTTATGTAATGAAAAATCAAATTTATAAAGAAGGTACAAAGATATTAAAAGTACCAAAGACGAGATAAATATGCCAATAGATAATAACTGCCTATCTTTATATTTATTAATAAAAAATATCACCAGACCTCCAATAATAGGAATCCAAATAAGTGACGTTAATATAGGTATATTAATAGTATTCATATCAGTAATTATAAAAAATTAGTAAAAAGATCACTAAGCTCACGATCATAGTAAAGGCATAATGATATAAATATCCTGTTTGTAAAAATCTAATTTTAAGTGAAAAATTCTTAACTATTCTTGCAATACCATTGACTAATGTATGATCAATTATAAGTTTGTCGGCTTTATTCCACATAAAAGTACCTAATTTATTAAAATAATTTGGTATTATATTATTTGATAAATTATTAAATCCATATTCTGAAAGTAATAAGTTATTTGTAAAAGAAAGTTTTTTGACAACAATATTTAATATTTTTGAATTTTTAAAATATAAAAAATATGAAAAAATAATACCTGATACTAATATATAAAAACTAGTAGATGTTAATGAGTGTATTGTAAATATCATTGGATTTACAACCATTGAATCATAGAATAGTTTTGTTTGAGTAGTATCTATAAGTGATGAATAAAAAAATTGTTGTTTGATTAATGGTTCTAAAAGAAATAGACCTATAAAGATACTTGGTATAACAAGTAAAACTATAGGCACAATAATAGGATTATTGTGTTCTAGTTCAGATGAGGTAATTTCTTTCTGTTTTCCATAAAATACCTTTATTAATATTTTTAATGTATATAGTGTAGTAATAAATATTGAAAAACTAAGTAGATAGTAAGCATATGTATTATTACTATATTTTAATGCTTCAATAATCATATCTTTAGAAAAGAAACCAGATGTAAGCGGAAAACCGATTAAAGATAAGCTAGCTAATAAAAAAGCACTATATGTAACTGGCAATATATTTTTTAATCCACTTATTTTATTAATATTTTGCTCATGATGACATTTTAAAATTATAGATCCAGCGCATAAAAATAATAAGGCTTTAAAAAATGCATGTGTCATTAAATGAAAGATTGCTAACGAATAATAGGATGCACCAAGTGCGGCCATCATGTAACCAAGTTGAGATATAGTTGAATAAGCAATAATTCTT
>CAYFGJ010000057.1:0-7035 GCA_964342835.1 uncultured Ectothiorhodospiraceae bacterium
GTTTGCTGCTATTTCTAAAATTTTATCTGAATCAGAACTTTTATATACATCATCAATTTCTTTTGTAAGTTTAGCTTGAATGACAGACCATGCTACTAATGGTTTTCCACAAAAATTTAATATATTTTTATTTGGTATTCCTTTTGAACCACCTCTTGCTAATATAATTGCAATAACATTCTTATTCATTAATTAAATACCTTTAGCTAACCATCCACCATCTACAATTAAATCTATTCCTGTAATATAACTAGATGCATCTGAGGCTAAAAATATAGATGGTCCAACCATTTCATTTGGATTAGCCCATCGCTTTAATAATGTATTATCTGACCTTGCCTTGCGGAGTTTTTTGTTATTCCAGCTTTTCTTGTTCATTGGAGTATTTGTATAACCTGGTACTATATTATTTACACGTATACCGTATTGCCCCCAATCAACAGCCATAGCTTTTGTTAATTGTTTGACAGCACCTTTTGAAGCTTGATAAGCAGGATTATTCGGAAAGCCTTGTTCGGCTCCTATGCTTGTAATATTGATTATACTGCCTTTAATTTTTGACTTAATCATTATCTTGCCGATCTGTTTACAAATATAAAAAATGGCTGATAAATTAATATCAATTGTTTTTTGCCAATCTATTTGACTATAGTTATGGGATTCTTTTGATATTGCAACACCTGCACAATTGATAATAACATCAGGGCAAAAATATTTTTTTTTGTATTTATTTAAAGCTAGATCAATAGATTTCAATTTACTTAAATCACATTTAATAAAATCAATATTATTTGACTTTATTGGATTTTGAATATCTATGATGGTCACTATTGCATTTGCATCACTAAAACCTTTTGCCAATGCTTCGCCAATACCGCTAGATCCGCCTGTAATTAATATTTTTTTTTGTGATACATTAAACATATGATTCTGAGTATATAATTTTCAAAGTTTGTTTTCCAATTTTTTGAAAGCAATCCAAAATCCTTCACCATTATTTTTATGTCCTTGCCAAACTTCCGGTATAAAAGATGCTTCTGGTGAATATTTGTTAATTATTTGTAATATTTTCTTAAAGTTTATATCACCATTACCTATTTGTAATCCTTCACCATCAATACCAATTGCATCAGCAATATGATAATGAGTTACTAGTGGTGCTATTTTTTCTGTAAAATCAATATGATCGAGTTTATATTTTTTGCAAGTCATATAAGAATGTGAAATATCATGACATATTCTCATACCAGTAGATTTGCAAAAATTAATTATTTCTTCGGGTAAAACTAGCAAATTTTGATACCTTTGTCCCCCAAAATGCCATGGGAAAGGAGCCATATTTTGTGGAATTATTTCAACTTCATTGGACTTTAATTTATTCAATGAATTTATTAAATTTTGGTAATATTCAGTTTTGTAAGCCGGATCTAGAAAACCATCTCTTGTGAAACCACCTGCATTAATAATAATTTTAGGTTTATTTATATTAATAAAATAATTTTTTAATTTAACAGTTAAATCGATAACGTTTTGTAAATTATTTATTGATTCGTTTCTATACTTTTTATTTGGCGTACATAAATCTAATAAATGATCATCTTTAAATAATTCTGGAGCATGGACTACAAATTCACAATTATATTTTTTTACGATTAATTTAGAAATATCTTCATTCAAATCATTAAAACTTAAGTGGAACTCAACTAACGAAGGTTCTAAATTATTTAATAAAGTTTTTAAATCATGGAACCTAACAGGTATACCCCACTTTCTATTAAATTTATATATCTTTTTTGATTTTATTTTTCCTGATATATCGGTAATGAAAATAGGTTTATTTTTTTCTATATCTTTACAGGGTTTTTTTCCAATAATTTTTGTTAAATATTGTGGCGATAGTCCTTGTCCCGGACTCTTAATTTCTAACATATTTTTTTTAATTTGCTCTCCTTTTTTAATTAATCTTTTTGCAAAAATACTTTTAGATAAGTTCTCTCTATTAATCATTTCACCTTGTGTCATTGACCTTTTGTTTTGTACACCTATAGATTTTTGAAGCTCTCTAATCCCCTTAATTAATAATTTAAAATCATCAAATTCAAGACTTGCAGCATGATCTGGCCCTTCCATATTTCTGTCTAAAGTTATATGTCGTTCTATTATTTTAGCTCCTATTGCTACTGCTCCTAAAGATGTAGCAATCCCCCTTTCGTGCCCAGAATAACCAACAGGTACATTATATTTCTCTAAATTCTTTATATAATTCAGATTTATATCTTTTAGAGGAGCTGGATATGTTGAATTACAATGTAAAATAGAAAACATTGCCTTTTTAGTTTTTAGAAATTTTATTTTATCTTTAATTTCATTTTCATTACTCATTCCTGTAGATAAAATAATTGGTTTTTTCTTAGATATTATATAATCAATAAGATCAATATTTGTTAAATCGGCAGATGCAATTTTATATGCTTTGACATTTAATTTTTCAAGTTTATCAACACTAGATTTATCCCAAGGTGTACATAAAAATAAAATACCTCTTTTTCTTGAATATTCTGATAAACGTTTATAATCATCAAAACTTAATTCAAATTTCTTTAACAAACCTAATGTATATTGTGTTCCTAAATCAGTAGATGTTATATTCAATGCTGATTTACTATACAATTCATTTAAATTTCTCATTTGAAATTTTACACAATC
This sequence comes from uncultured Ectothiorhodospiraceae bacterium, assembly GCA_964342835.1. Classification (GTDB taxonomy): domain Bacteria; phylum Pseudomonadota; class Gammaproteobacteria. The sequence goes on from CAYFGJ010000057.1 coordinate 2,707, forward strand.
TGCTCCTGCTTTGATGGCTTGATCAATTAATTTGGTAGCATTTTTATAATTACCATTATGGTTCATGCCTATTTCAGCAATGATAAATATATGTGCTGATCCAATTTTGTATTTATCTATGATCATGTTTTCTTTTTTGTTATCCAAGATCTAAGTCCTACATTATCAAAAGTAAAAGTTTCTATTAATAAACCTTTGTTTTTTAAAGAATTTATTAGATTAAGTTTATTTTGAGTTGGAACATAAAATAAAAAATATCCCCCATTACCTGCTCCTAATAATTTACCTCCTAATGCGCCGTTTTCTATAGCATAATCATAAATTTCATCTAAGAATGGAGTAGTTATTTTTGATGAAAATTTCTTTTTAATTTTCCAAGCTTTACCCAGTAGTTCACCAAAATCATCCAATTTCCCTTTAAGTAATCTTGATTTCATTTGATAGGCAATCTCTTTTGATTCAGTAGCAAATTCTTTTTGTTTTTTATTTTTCATTTGTTTTTTTTGGTCATCATGAATCATTCCAGAATCATGATTAATTCCGCTATAACATAATATTAATGAATCTTCTAATTCGCTTTTAATATCATCTGTAATTCTTAAAGGATTAACAATATTTTCATTATTTTTAAATTCTATATAGTTAAAACCTCCAAAAACTGTGGCATATTGATCCTGCCAACCACCTGACAACTCAAGTACTACACGTTCAGCATGAAATGCTAATTCAGCAATTTCATAATCATTAAATTTATTTTCACGAAAATTATTGAATGCACCAATTATTGCACTTAAAAGAACTGCCGAACCTCCTAATCCTGAACCTGGTGGTACATCACTATATGTTACAAGGTTAAATCCAAAATTTGGTTCTAATTTCAATATGACTGACTTGATTAAATCCATTTCCCCATTTATTTTAATTTCTTGAATATTTTTAAAAGATAGTTTTTTATTTAAATCATTTGAATATATTTCAACTTTATTATCATCTCTTTTTTTGAGTACAGCATGAGTAAATTTATTAATTGTAGCATTTAATACTATCCCAGATTCCTCATAAAAATATGTTGTTAAATCTGTACCACCTCCAGCAAAACTAATTCTTACTGGTGATTTAGATTTTGAAATAATTTTTTCGTTTTCATTCCAATTTATATTCTTTTCAGTAGCAATAGATAATAATTTATTTTGATTATCTAATATTGGAATTATTTTAATTCTTGTATCCAATAACTTTAGAATGTGTTCTTTGGTAGCATCTTTTTCATAAAGATATACATATTTTTTATTTACAATTTTATTTATTTGCTGACTCATGTCATTATTTTTCATTAAGGCTCTTCTAATATCACCATCGGTTGCTATTCCAATTATTTTAGACTTATCTTCAATAAAAATTGCACCCATATGATTTTTTTCAATTCTTTCAAGTGCTGTTAAAATCGTGTCTGTTTTTTTTACAATAAAGTTTTTATTTTTCATGTTCATTAATCTCGCTTTGTAATAATTTATAATCTTTAGGAATACCAATATCTATAAATATATCATCATATACATATGCTCCAAGTTCTTCTTTTTTTATCATTTTTTCAAATTCATCTTCAATTGCAAATTTTTTCTTATTTATACTTTTAATAAATGATAATTTTTTAAAAAAATAACATCCTGTATTTATATATGAATTATTTGATTTTAATTTAGTAGAAAATTTTTCAATAATATTATTATTAATATCAACAGTACCATAACGATCATTATTTTCTTTGTAGCTACACATAATACGTATATCTCCATTATAATTAACAAAGTCTTGATAGTTTGGTTTAATGTATGTATCTCCATTTGTAAGAATTATAGGCTGATTATTTTTTAGATCTAATGTTTGTATTGCATTTTTTAATGCTCCACCGGTGCCTAATGGTTCATCTTCTTTAATACACACTATATCTATATAATTTTTATAATAATTTTCAATATAATTAGATAAATAATGAGTTAAAAGAATTATTTGATTGTTTGGAAAATAATTTCTAAAATGATCAATTTTATAATCTAGAAATGGTTTATTATTAATTGGAGCCATGGGTTTTGGAATATTAGACACAACAGTCTTGAGTCTTGTACCAAAACCTCCTACTAAAATAAAAATTATTAAATTATTAATGATTATGCCCTTTTTTATTTGTAAAAATATTTGATAACCCATAAATCCATTGTTTACTAAATATAATTTTTAATACTTTTATTAAAAAAATATGAAAGTTTACAAAATTCTTATATCTGATTGCAATTTTTAATTGATCAAAACATCTATATAAATAATATTTAGATGTAATACTATTTTCAGACTCAATATATTCTCCTAATACTTTATTAATTTTATAAAGTTTCATTTTTGATGATATTTTTAACCATAAATCATAATCTTGACTGGACATTAATGATTCATCAAAACCTCCTGTATCAACTAATATCTTTTTAGAAATTATAGTTGCCGAAGTAGAGAGACAATTTTTTTTATATAAAGATTCACTCACATTCTGTGATATAAGAATACCGCTTGTAATTTTTACTGATTCTCCATTTGTTCTTTTATATATTTCATCATGAATAAATGTATTATATTCGTTACCATATTTTATAATTATATTAATTGTTTCATTGATTTTATTTTTATACCAAATATCATCTGAATCTATAAATGCAATATATTCATATTTTGAATTTTTTATTCCTAAATTTCTTGCTGATCCAGGCCCTTTGTGTAATTGAGTTATTATTTTTATATCAATATTTTTATTTTTAAATAATATTGAATGGGAATGTAATAATTCTAATGTACTATCACTTGACCCATCATCAATGAAAATTATTTCATATGGTTTTGTAGTTTCCATTTGTGATAATAATGAATCGGTCAATCTTACTATATGAGTTTCTGAATTATAACATGGGCATATTATTGATAACATTTAGTATTAACCCAAGTTGCTAAGATATATAAATTCATAATATTCTCATTATTTTCTTTTTTATAATTATCTAAAATAATATTTATTTGATCATAGTTAATAAATTCATCAAGTATATGTTTTGCACTTAATATGGTTTTTTTTATCTTATTGAGATTTTGATGATTGTCTATCACTCCTTTTAATGGATGATTAAATCCCATTTTATTTCTTTGAGTAATTTCTTTTAAATTATTCTTTTTTGCTAAATTCCTAAGCAATGATTTGGAATTTTTATAACTATTACTTAAATAAACACTATCATCTAAAGAAATTAGATACTCTACTAATTTATGGTCCAAATATGGTACTCTTCCTTCTATTGATGTGGCCATTGTAGTTTTATCAAGTATACTTAATCCATTATCTACTAAATATGTTTTCAAATCTCTAATCATTAATTTTTTTAAATTAGAAATATTTTTATTATTATCATTATTAAAATAATTTGATAGTTGTTTTTCTAAAGTATAAAAATTACAATTTTTTGTTAATATTTTATAGCTTTCTAAATTAATTCCAGAAAATGTAATGGCATAACCAATAAATTTATATTTCAATTGTAATAGTTTGTGAAAACTTAATAATTTAATTTTAGATAAATAGTTTAGTAAGTCCTCACTGATTGATGAACACGAACCTTTTAAAAAATCAGGAAACTGATTATAATGTCTTTTATAGCCGCCTAATATTTCATCAGCTCCATTTCCAGCTAATAGAACTTTCAAATTATCGTCTTTAGCTTGTTTTGATAATATATATGAAGGAACCATGGCTGAATCGTATACCGGCTCATCAATGTATTCCATTAATTCATCTATAATAGATAAAAAATTATTGCTGTTAATTTTATAATTATGATGTTTTATATCTAGTTTATTGGCAACTATTTTTGCAAATATAGAATCATCATGTTTTTTATTATCAAAATCAGCAGTGTATGAATTAAAATTATTGTGATTAAGAGATTTATATTTTTTAGTTATTACTGAACTATCTAGTCCGCCACTTAAAAATGTGCCTACAGGTTGATCAGATACTGAGTGTTTTAATACAGATGAATTAAGTAAATTTTCAAATTTATTATTAACATCTGTATCTTTTTTAATATCAATATATTCATTTATATCCCAATATTTTTGTATTTCTATTTTCTTGTTTTTTATAAAAATTTCATGACCAGGTAATAATTTATAAATATTATTATATATTGATAAAGGTGATGGTACATATGATAGTAATAGATATAATTGTATAGAAGTATTATTTATTTTAGCTTTAATTTTTTTAGATTCAATGATTGAATCTATAGTAGA
>CAYFGJ010000058.1:0-7027 GCA_964342835.1 uncultured Ectothiorhodospiraceae bacterium
AAATTGATAAAGAAAATGCTGATCCTGAAAAAGTAAAAAATCAATTAAGTAAAAAAAATATTATTTCTGAGGAATGGGGAGGTGAAACTATCTTTGTAAAGGTTTCTGCAACTACGGGTGAAGGTATTGACAAACTTTTAGAATCAATATCATTGCAATCAGAAATATTAGAACTTAAGGCCGAAAAATCTGTAGCTGCAATTGGTTCAATAATAGAATCATCACTTGATAAAGGCCTTGGCTCAATTGCAACTGTTTTAATTCAAAAAGGAACTCTAAAAAAGAAAAATTATGTATTGGTTGGTAAAGAATTTGGAAGAATCAGAGCAATGTATAATGAACATAATAAAGAAGTTATTTCAGCTGAACCAGGACATCCTGTTGTTATTACTGGTCTTTCCGGTACGCCCAATGTTGGTGATCAGTTAATGGTTATTGAAGATGAAAAAAAAGTTAAAGAAATCGCATCAGCAAGAGAATCAAAACAAAAAGAAATAGAAATGCAATCTAAACAGAAAAACTTTAGCATAGATAATTTTTCATCAAATAATAAAAATAATAAAAAAGTAATTAATTTACTTATCAAATCAGATGTTCAAGGTAGTGCCGAAGCAATAACATCAACTTTACAAAATATAAAAAATGATGATGTTGGCCTTGAAATTATTTACAGTGGCGTAGGCGGTATAAATGAATCTGATGTAAATTTAGCTATGAGTTCCGAATCAACAATCATAGGTTTTAACGTAAGAGCTGATTCAAAGGCTAAAAAAATTATTGAAACAAATCAAATAGATTTAAAATATTTTGGTGTAATCTATGATTTAATAGATCATGTCAAACAGAAACTATCCGGTTTACTTGATCCTGATATTAAAGAAGAAATTATTGGAATTGCAGAAGTTAAAGATGTATTTCGATCATCAAAATTAGGAGCTATAGCTGGTTCTATTGTTATAGAGGGAATAGTTCAGAAAAGCCAACCTATTAGAGTTTTGAGAGATAATGTAGTTATATATGAAGGTGAATTAGAATCTCTTAGAAGGTTTAAAGATGATGTAGCTGAAGTTAAAAGTGGCACAGAATGTGGTATTGGAGTCAAAGATTATAATGATATTAAATCTGGTGATCAAATAGAAGTATTCAAGAGAATTGAAATCAAAAGAACTGTTTAAAAATGACAAATCGTATTTACAAAATTCAAGATCTTTTACATAAAGAAATTGCACAATTACTTCTTAAAGATGTAAATAATCCTGCATTAGATGGCTTTATAACTATTTCAGGAGTATCAGTAAGTAAAGATCTAAAAAATGCTGAAATATTTTTTACTACATTAAATACAAAGAAAACCAAGATTGAAGATGAATTGAACAAATCTAAAAATTTTATTAAAAATGAATTATCAAAAAGAGTTCATTTGAAAAGAGTACCTAATTTGAAATTTACATATGACAAAACTTCTGAATCCAGTCAAAGAATTGATAATATAATCAAAACATTTAATGCCTCTGAAAAACAATAAAAGATGGACGGAGTAATTTTTATTGATAAAGCTTTTAATATTACATCAAATTGTACTTTAAAATATTTACGTAAAGAATTAGATCTACAAAATAAATCAGGTATTGTTGGTATTTTAGACCCGTTAGCCACTGGTATGCTTCCCATCGTTATAGGGAAAGCAACAAAATTAGCCAAATATATTGAGTCATTTAAAAAAACATATCATGTAAAATGCGAGTTGGGTAAAACAAGCACAACTGGAGATTTTGAGGGTATAATCACAAACAAAGATCATAATATTGCAACGCAAATTAATTCAAATGATATTATATCTATATTCGATAAATTTATTGGTGAACAGAATCAAATTCCACCTATGCACAGTGGTTTAAAAATTAATGGTCAAAAATTATATAAACTTGCTAGGAAGGGTATAGTAATACCAAGAGAACCAAGGAAAATAAATATTTATAATTTAACTTTCATAAGTTTCGAACATCTTGTATTAGAATTTCTTGTTACATGTTCTAAAGGAACCTATATAAGGACTTTAGTTGAGGATATAAGTACAAAATTAGGTACATCTGGTTATGTGACATTTTTACGAAGAATTAAAGTTGGTGAATTTTCTGAAAGAAATATGATTACTGTAAATAAATTACCAAAAGTTATTGATATAAAATCAGATTATTTTTTTTGTTTGGAAGATATTTCAACATTATTACCGAATAATGGTTGTAATATTTCAAACTCATGATAGAATTCTTTCGTTAATGGAGAAATTTATGGCACTAGATAATAATGCCAAAGTAGAGTTAGTAAAAAAACACGGCAAAACAGAATCAGATTGCGGTTCCAGCGAAGTTCAAATAGCATTACTTACAGAAAATATTAATAATTTAACTAATCACTTTACAAAAAACTCGAAAGATTCTCATTCTAAAAGAGGATTATTGCGAATGGTAATGAAAAGAAGATCTTTATTAAAATATCTCAAAAAAAAGAATATATCTAGTTATGAAAATTTGGTTAAAGAATTAGGGTTAAGAAAATAGTTAATGTTTAAAAAAATATTTAAAGTTGGCGATCAATCAGTAAAGATTGAAACAGGACTTATTGCAAAGCAATCAGATGCCTCAGTAACAGTTGATATTGATGGTACTGTTGTACTTGCAACGTTAGTTTCATCAAAAGAAGATTCGGATAAAGATTTTTTTCCGTTAACAGTCAATTATAACGAAAAGACCTATGCTGCTGGTAAAATACCTGGAGGATTTTTCAAACGTGAGGGCAGGCCTACTGAAAAAGAAACACTAATTAGTAGACTAATAGATAGACCTTTAAGACCATTATTTGATTCATCATTTACACGTGATGTCCAAATAATAATTACTTTGTTATCTTTGAATCCAGAAGTTGATCCAGAAGTACCGTCATTAATAGCCGCATCGGCCGCCGTAAAGTTATCAGGATTACCATTTAATGGAACGCTAGGTGCAGTTAAAGTCGGATACGATGGTTCTAATTATTTACTTAATCCAAATTCTGAATCTTTAAAAAATTCCAAACTTGATTTAACAGTTGCTGGTACTGAAAATGCTGTCTTAATGGTTGAATCAGAAGCAAAAGAACTAAGTGAAGAAGTTATGTTAGGTGCTGTTAATTATGGTCATGAAAACATGCAAATTATTATTTCTTCAATTAATGATTTATGCAATGAAGCGAAAGTACAACCAATAGAATGGAATTCTACTGACATCGATAGTGGTGAATATGAAATATTTAAAAAGAAACATACGGATGAGATAAACAAAGCATATAAGATTACACAAAAACAAGAAAGAAATTTAGCTTTAGCTAAAATAAAAGAAAATATTATACCAAAAAATGATGAAGAAAATGAAGAAGTAAAAAATAATTTATTAACCTACCTAGAGAAATTACAAAAAGAAGTTGTAAGAAAAAAAATATTAGATGGAGAAAGCAGGATAGATGGCCGAGATACAACTACAGTTCGTCCAATAAGTATAGAACTCGGTATATTACCCCGAACACATGGTTCGGCATTATTTACTCGTGGCGAGACACAAGCTCTTGTTGTAACAACTCTTGGTACAGATAAAGATGCTCAAATTATTGATTCGTTAACCGGAAAAGTAGAAGATACATTAATTTTTCATTATAATTTTCCACCTTATTCAGTTGGAGAAATAGGAATGATTGGTTCTCCAAAACGCAGAGAAATAGGTCATGGAAAATTGGCAAGACGAGGTATACAAGCTGTCATCCCTACACAGGAAAAATTCCCATATACATTAAGAGTTGTCTCAGAAATAATGGAGTCAAATGGTTCTAGCTCAATGGCTTCAGTTTGTGGATCAAGTTTATCTTTAATGGATGCAGGAGTTCCAATTAGTTCTGCTGTTGCTGGAATTGCAATGGGTCTTATTAAAGAAGATAAAAATTTTATAGTATTAACAGATATACTTGGTGATGAAGATCATTTAGGAGATATGGATTTCAAAGTTGCAGGAACAGAAGATGGAGTGACAGCACTACAAATGGATATAAAGATTGATGGTATTACTACAGAAATTATGACACAAGCATTAAACCAAGCTAAGGATGCAAGAATACATATTCTAAACGAAATGAAAAAAGCTATTGATAAACCGCGCGAAGAATTGTCACAATTTGCTCCAAGGTATACGCATATGAAAATTGATTCATCCAAGATTGCAGAGGTTATTGGTAAAGGCGGAGCGGTTATTAAATCAATTGTTGAGGAAAGCGGAGCTGTGATTGATATAAATGATGACGGAGTTATTAAAATTGCTGCGAGCGATCAATCTAAAAGTGATCATGCTAAATCAATTATTGAAGAGATTGCAGCTGGACCGCAAATTAATAAAGTTTATGAAGGAAAAGTTTCTAAAATTATGGATTTTGGAGCATTTGTTAGTATTACTCCCAATAAAGATGGTTTAGTACATATATCTCAAATCAGCCAAGAACGTGTGGAAAATGTTAGAGATGTTTTATCAGAAGGAGACGAAGTTAGAGTTAAGGTCTTAGATATTGATAGACAAGGTAGAGTGAAGCTTACAATGAAGGATATTGATTAATCTGCCATATGATGTTTTGTTGCCACTGGGCCAATTAAGAAATTCGAAATCAAAGCTATCCCAAGAAGTATCGCCATTAAAATCATAGTTGAATTATAAACAGTAGCAGAAGGATCTATAGTTCCTTCTGGCGCAATTTCCATTAATTTTGGAATTGTTACAGTTTTAGTAATAACTAACTGATTGAAATGTTCAACTCCAGCACCAAATGTTTCTTTAAATACTGTTGGATCTATTTTTTTTATTAATTCTTCCATCGCATTATTTATGGAGTTTGATCGTAAAGATGTAATAGCTAAAGGACCTAAGATTCCAGCAGTACTCCAAGCAGTCAATAATCTTCCATGTATTCCTCCAACATATCTAGTACCAAAAATATCAGCTAGATAAGCTGGAATTGTGGCAAAACCACCTCCATACATTGTAAAAATAAGCATCGTAGCTGCATAAAAATAGATTAATAATACAATACTTGGATTAACATTAACCTGTGATGCAGTGTATGGAATAGATAGGTATAAAATTATTCCTAATATAAAGAATATATAATATGTATTTTTCCTACCAATATAATCTGAAGTACTAGCCCAGAAGAATCTGCCTATCATATTGAATACGCTTATCATAAGTACATAAGTTGCTGCAAATGCATTATCTACAATATTTGGAAGAGCGTTACTAAATATTTCAGTCATCATTGTTTTTGCTACACCTAATACACCAATTCCAGCAGTTACATTAAAACATAAAACTATCCATAACATATAAAACTGTGGAGTCTTAAGTGCTTGATCAATATGTACATGATTTTTTGTGATTAATTTTTTTTCAAGAACAGCATCAGCAGGTTTTTCCCAATTTTCTGGTTTCCAATCTTCGGCAGGTATCCTATATGAAAAAGAAGCAATAGCCATTATTAGAAAATATATTATTCCTAATGTTATAAAAGTATAGCCGATACCGGTATCTCCAGTGCCTACTAAATATACCCCAGGACTTCCTGGTCGTATCATATTTATAACATCATTATTACCTACAATAACAACTTCTTTTAACATACCATCTATATTGGCATATCTTATTCCATCAACTGTTTGTAAAATAACTTGATCAACAGTACCCAGAAATTCTGGAGCGTGGTAAAAAAAATCTATAAGAAATTCTTTTAAAGGTGCTCCGATCATCGCTCCTCCACCAAATCCCATTATAGCCATTCCAGTAGCCATGCCGCGTCTATCTGGAAACCATCTAATTAAAGTTGAAACAGGTGATACATAACCTAAACCAAGACCACAGCCACCAAATACACCATAACCAAGATATATTAACCATAATTGATGTGTAAATATTCCTATACTACCAATCAAAAAACCACCACCCCATAAACATGCAGCAACAAAACCAACAAGACGAGGCCCAACTTCTTCTAACCATTTACCTGCAAAAGCAGCAGCAAGTCCGAGTGAGACAATAGAAACCGAGAAAATCCAAACAACTTCACTTAACATCCAATCTTGAGATGAGCTGACTACAACCCCTGATATTTTAATTAATGCTGGATTAAATATACTCCATGCATAAACAGAACCTATGCATAGATGAATTGCTATAGATGTTGGTGGAACTAACCATCGATTGAATCCCTTATCAGCAATTATTCTCTCTTTTTTAAAAATACTTATCATATTTAAAAATTTAAAAAATATCTTTTAGTTGATTTAAGATATTTTCATTTTCCAATGTAGATGTGTCACCAGATATTTTTTCGCCTCTGGCAATATTTCGTAGAAGTCTCCTCATAATTTTTCCAGATCGAGTTTTAGGTAGATTATCTGAAAATGTAATTTTGTCAGGTTTAGCAATTGAGCCAATTTTTTCTTTAACCCAACCCCTAAGTTGATCCGCTAATTCTTGATTAGCTTGATCAGAAAAATTATTTTTTAAAACGACAAAAGCATGAATTGCTTCACCTTTAATTTCATGAGGAAAACTTACTACCGCAGATTCAGCTACATAATCATGAGAAACCATTGCTGATTCAACTTCCATAGTTCCTAATCTATGACCAGAAATGTTAACTACATCATCTGATCTCCCCATAATCCAGATATTTCCAATATTGTCCTTTCTGGCAGTATCTCCAGTTACGTAATAATTATTATCAAATTTACTCCAATAAGTTTCAATATATCTCTCTTTGTCATTCCATATACCTCTTAACATAGATGGCCATGGTTCTTGAATAACTAAATAACCACCCTGATTTTTTTTATTTATTATTTTTCCTTCTTCATCAACAATTTCAGCCTTAATACCTGGTAAAGGTTTAGTACATGTACCTGGTATAGTTTCAGTAACACCAGGTATGGGTGCAATCATATTTGCTCCGGTTTCAG
>CAYFGJ010000059.1:0-6967 GCA_964342835.1 uncultured Ectothiorhodospiraceae bacterium
TTGAGATATATACTCATCTGTTAACTCTTGTATTTCTATAATATAATCTCTTTCAAAATCTTTAGATATTTTTTTTTCTTTCTCTAAATTATTTATCGATGTATTAGTATTTCTCCTAATGTTACGTAATGTAACCTTTGTATTTTCAGCTTCTTTTTTTACAATTTTAATAAGTTCATCTCTTCTTTCTTGAGTAAGAGGTGGTATTTTAATATGTATAATAAGTCCATTTACAGTTGGTGTTATACCAAGTCCAGAGTCATTGATTGCTTTCTCTATTGCTGGAACAGCATTTTTATCCCAAACATTTAACGAAATCGTTGTTGCGTCTGTAACTGTTATATTAGATAGTTGTTTTAAAGGAGTATTGGTATCAAAATAATCTGCTTCAATTTGATCTAACATACTAGGATTTGGTCTACCGGCTCTAATTTTATTTAAAGCAAGATGAAGAACATCAAGCGTTTTGTTCATTGACACTTTAGTTTCTTTTTTTAAATCCTCAAACATGGAATGAATTTATTTTATTTGACTATAAACTTCTTTAGCAAAATCATCATTATCTTTCTCAATACCATCGCCCAATTGATATCTATAATAACTAATAATTTTATTATTATTTAATATTTTCTTTAGATTTGTAGTTCCATCTTTTACAAATGGTTGATTCAATAATGTGTTATCATTTACAAATTTCTTAATTTTACCATCTAGTATATTTCTTTTAATTTCTTCTTTTTTGTTTATTTTGTCCAACTCTTTTTTATAAATTTCTTTCTCTGATGAAATAACTTGTGCGTCAATACTATCTTGATCAAGAGCTATAGGATTCATAGCTACAATTTGCATACATATATCTTTCGCTAAACTATCATCTTTTTTTTCTAATACTACCATAGCACCTATTTTATCATTATGTACATATCCATTAATATAGCTATTAGATAACATTTTGACTATAAATCTTCTGATACGGATGTTTTCACCTATTTTAGCAATTAAATCAGTTCTTTTATTGTCAATTTCTTTAAATAATGGATTTTCATTTATTAATGATGAAAAATCATTACAACTAAAATCATCTTTAAAATTAAATTTAATAATATTATCTTTTACATAGTTTACAAAAGCTTTAAAATCATCACTTCTTGCCACAAAATCTGTTTCAGAATTAATTTCTATTAGAATTGCTTTTTTTTCATCATCAAAAAATTGTACAGAACCTTCGGCTGCAATCCTTAATGATTTTTTATCAGCAACAACACCCTGTTCAGAGCGCATTAATTTAATAGCTTCATCAATATTGCCAGATGCTATCTCAAGATATTTTTTACAATCTAACATACCTGCGCCAGTTATATCTCTTAATTTCTTTAATAAATCTAAATTGTCATTCATCTTTCTTACTCTTTGATTCTGATTTATCTTTATTTGGTAGAGTAGTTTTCTTTTTTCTTATGGTTTTAGTTTGTTCAGATTTTGGTGCTACTTTTATGACTTGTTTCTTTTTGATTGATTTGGATCCGGTTGGTTGTTTTGCGGACGTTTGAGTTTGTTTTTTTATTGAACTTCTATTCTTAATAATGAGATCGGTAATATTTTTAACAAATAGTTCAATAGATGACATTGAATCATCATTTCCTGGAATCATATATTCAACCCCATCAAACGAATTATTGCTATCAACAAGAGCAATAACTGGTATATTTAACTTATTAGCTTCTTGAATAGCAATTTTTTCATATCTAGTATCAACTACAAATAATGCGTCGGGTAATTTTTGTAAATCTTTAATTCCAAATAAATTTTTATCTAATTTAGCTATTTGTTTTTTCATTTTTAATGATTCTTTTTTTGTGATTTTATCGTTTTGTTTTGATGATAAATCATTCTTTAGTCCATCTAATTTTGCAATAGACTTTTTAACTGTATCAAAGTTTGTTAGCATGCCGCCTAACCATCTGGTTGTTACATATGGCATACTTGCGTTTGTAGCATATTTTTCAATAATTAATCTAGCTGCTCTTTTTGTTCCAACGAATAATATAGTTGAATTTGATGTGCTTAATTTTTGTATGAATTGTTGAGCTTCTTTATAATGACTTACACTTTTTTCAAGATTAATGATATGAAGTTTTTTGTATGTTGTATATATGAAGGGACGCATTTTTGGATTCCAATATTTGGATTGATGCCCAAAATGAACTCCTGCATCTATCATTTCTTTTATCGATATATCTGACATCTTTTTTACAAATTTCTCCTATCCAATAATACTCGTTTATTTACTATAATGATAATTCTATTAGATAGAAAGTTTTTATCATATTTAGTTGGATACAACAATAAAAATCTGATAATTTGTGCTAAAAAGTGTATTTTTAAGTAAGAATCATGGCAAATATTAAATCTACATCAGAAATAGAAAAAATGAAAATCTCAGGTAACTTAGCATCTAGAGTTCTTGAGATGATTGCTGGTTATGTTAAACCTGGCATCTCTACTAATGAACTAGATGAAATATGTCATAATTATATTATAAATGATTTGAAAGCAATTCCTTCTCCTCTGAATTATAGAGGCTTTCCAAAATCTATTTGTACTTCAATCAATCATCAAGTTTGTCATGGAATTCCATCTAAAGAAAAAACCCTTAAAAATGGAGATATTGTAAATATTGATATTACTGTATGCAAAAATGAATTTCATGGTGATACTAGCAAAATGTTTTTTGTTGGAAAACCATCCATACTAGCTAAAAGACTTTGTCAAGTAACAAGAGAATGTATGGTAAAAGCAATAAAATTGGTTAAACCTGGTTTGCATGTTGGTGATATTGGTGCAGTAATTCAAGAACATGCATATAAAAATAATTTTACAGTGGTAAAAGATTATTGTGGACATGGGATTGGTAAAAATTTTCATGAAGCTCCACAAATTCTCCACTATGGTATAAGAAATACTGGTATTATATTAAAAGAAGGTATGACTTTCACAATAGAACCAATGATAAATTCAGGAAAAGAAGAAACCAAAGTACTTAATGACGGGTGGACTGTTGTAACTAGGGATAGATCACTTTCAGCTCAATATGAACATACCATATTAGTTACTAAAGATGGAAATGAAGTTCTAACCATAAGAAAAGAAGAGGATCCGTTTGAATTTAAATGAATGATAAAATACTTAATACTTTAAATGAACTAATTAAATTAAAATCAATAACACCCAATGATAATGGTTGTCAGAAATATATTTATGATTTTTTAAAGCCATTAGGATTTGAAAGAGAAATATTCAAATTCAATGATGTCAGTAATATAATTTTAAGAAAAGGAAATAAAAAACCAGTTCTTAGTTTTGTTGGACATACTGATGTTGTACCTGTAGGAGATGAATCTAAATGGTCTACCGATCCATTTAATTTAGAACAAAAAGGTAACAAGGTTTTTGGTAGGGGTGTTGCTGATATGAAAGGTAGTATAGCTTGCATGATGTGCGCAACTGAAGACTATATATTAAAGAATAAAAATTTTGATGGTACTTTACTTTTTATTTTTACAAGCGATGAGGAAGGTATAGCTGTTGATGGTATTCAAAGATTGGTTAAAGAAAGAGTATTAGATAAATATAACTTAGATTATTGTTTAGTTGGTGAACCTACTTCAAAAGAAAAATTTGGTGATACCATTAAAAATGGTAGAAGAGGATCATTATCTGGTGAATTAACCATAAAAGGATTACAAGGTCATATTGCATATCCACAAAATACTATTAATCCTATACATCTTTCTGGTCCGATATTAAATCAATTAATATCTGAAAAATATGATGAAGGTGATGAATATTTTACACCAACATCTTTTCAAATCTCTAATATTAATGCTGGTTATGGTGTAGAAAATATTATACCCGGTGAAATTACTATAAAATTTAATTTTAGATATTCAAACCAAGTTAATCATAAAGAACTTATCGATAGAGTTGAAAATATTTTAGACAAGTTTAATGTTGATTATCAAATTAATTGGAAACATTCTGGTGAACCTTACTTAACTACAAAAAAAGAATTTCTGCAAATATGTAAATCTGCTGTAGAAAATATAACTGGTATTACTCCTGTTGTTTCAACAGATGGAGGTACATCAGATGGAAGATTTATTGCTAAAATATGTAATCAAGTTATAGAATTTGGCCTATTAAATGATTCAATACATAAAATTGATGAACACACAAATATAGATGATTTGGTTTCATTATCAAAAATTTATAAAAGAATATTATCTAACGTATTTAATTAGAAATATGATGATTTTATTAGGCTTTTTGTATATTCAGTCTTAGGATTACTAAATATATTATCTGTATCATTAAATTCAACTATTTTTGATTCTTTAAGAACATAAATTCTATGTGATATTGATCTGATTACTTTCAAGTCATGACTAATAAAACAATAACTAATTAAATATTTTTGCTGAAGATTAACGAGTAATTCTAATATATTTTTCTGTACTAATACATCAAGTGCGCTTGTTGGTTCATCCAATATTATTAATTTTGGCTTCATAGATAATGCTCGTGCTATAGCTATTCTCTGTCTTTGTCCGCCAGAAAATTGATGTGGGTATCTATATAACATTGTTTTATCTAATCCAACTTCTTCCATTAAGCTTTCACAAATTTTATTAATTTTATAATCAGATATATTTTGTTCAAATGATTTTATACCTTCAGACAATATCTCTTTAACAGATAATCTTGGAGATAAAGATGAATATGGATCTTGAAATACAATTTGAAAATCCTTTCTGCTTTTTCTTAATTCGTATGAATTTAAATTCTTTAAATTTGTATTATTTAGAAATATATCTCCATTATAATTTAATAACTGTAAAATAGATAAAGCAAGAGTTGTTTTTCCTGAACCTGATTCTCCTACTATACCAATAGTTTCTCCTTCATTAAGATGCATGCATATATCTTGTAAAGCAGTAAAATATTTACGTTTGTTTCTAAATAAACTGTTTTTAATTAAAAATTTACAATCAAGATTTTTAATCTTTAAGAGATTCTTTTTAAATATCTGTTTTTGCACAATTCTTTTGGGTCTACTTGAAATTAATTCTTTTGTGTACCTATGTTTAGGGTGATTAAATATCTCATCACATGTTCCATATTCAATATTTTCTCCTTTATTTAAAATAAGAATATTATCAGCATAATTTCTTACTAAATCTAAATCATGTGAAATCAATATCAATGACATGTTATTTTCATTTTTAAGCATTTTAAGTAAATCTAAAATCTGGGCCTGTAAAGTAACATCTAGTGCTGTTGTTGGCTCATCAGCTATCAATATATCTGGATTGCAAACTATCGACATAGCAATCATTACTCTTTGTCTTTGTCCTCCTGATAGCATATGAGGATAACTATTAGAAATTTTTTCAAAGTCATTTAAACCAGTTCTAATAAGTATTGATTTAGTAAGTTCGTTGATAAGGTTAATATCTTTTGTTATATGTAATTTAATAACTTCATGAATTTGAGTACGCACTGTTTGTACAGGATTTAGAGATAACATTGGTTCTTGAAAAATCATAGATATTCTATTGCCCCTGATGGATTGTAAATTTTTTTCATCATATTCATATATATTATTATTGTTAAACAGAATATGATTTGCAGTAAGTGAAAAAATATCTTTATCTAACAATTGTGTTAAAGATAAACCTGTAAGTGTTTTACCTGAACCAGACTCACCAACTATCCCTAATGTTTCACCTCTTCGTAAAACAAATGAAATATTTTGTAAGAAATTTTTTGTCTTTTCCTTATTGCTTATATTTAAATTTTCTACTTCTAATATATTCATTTCATTCTAGTATCTAATGATTCTCGTATGCCCTCTCCTATAAAAATTAACAACATTAATGTGCCCACAAGAACTAAAAATGTTGAAAGTGACAACCACCAAGCTTCAATATTTTCTTTACCCTGAGATAATAATTCTCCCAAGCTAGGTGTGTCAGGGGGTACTCCTAATCCTAAAAAATCTAAGCTAGTTAATATTAATATTGCGCCACTAATTCTAAAAGGTAAAAAAGTAATTATAGAAACCATGCTATTAGGTAAAATATGTTTGATGATAATCTTTGTATCTGACAATCCAAGTGTCCTTGCAGCGATTACATAATCCATATTTCTACCTTTTAGAAATTCTGCTCTAACATAATCAGACAAACTCATCCAACCAAATAGTGAAAGTAAGATAATCAACAAGCCAATGCTTGGTTCAAATAATGATGAAAAAATTATTAAAAGGTATAATTCTGGCATTGATCCCCAAACCTCAATAAATCTTTGCAAGTAAAGATCTACTCTTCCAGCAAAATAACCTTGTATAGCTCCAAAAAAAATCCCTATAAGTATACCAATGAAAGTTAGAACTAATGCAAATAAAACAGATAATCTAAAACCATATAATAGTCTTGCAAGAACATCTCTTCCACGATCATCTGTACCAAGATAATTATCTGAAGATGGGCTAGCAGGATTAGGAGTAGAGTTATTCAAATTAATACTTTGATAAGAATGTGGATTTAATGGAAAAATTACCCAATTATCTTCTTGATTAATTTTTTCTGTCATAAAATAACCTTTATAATCAGGTTCAGTTTCAAAATACCCACCAAATTCTTTTTCTGTATATGTTTTAATTATTGGATAATAAATTTTGTTATCAATATTTAGAATTAATGGTTTATCATTGCTTATAAATTCTGAAAATAAACTGATTACAAATAAAACAAGAAAAATATATAGCGAATATTTACTTCTGTTATTTGATATAAATCTTTCCCATATTTGTAAAAAATCATTCATATATATTTAAATATTCCTTTTTTCTTCTAATGATGAAAACTTAATCCTAGGATCTACATATATATAACTAATATCAGTT
>CAYFGJ010000060.1:0-6818 GCA_964342835.1 uncultured Ectothiorhodospiraceae bacterium
ATCTAAATAATTATTAAAATATTTTTTATCTGTTTCTAAAACCCAATGACGAATTAATTTTTCTAATTCTACATGAGAGTATGCATGTAAATATGGAACTTTTTTTAAAATAGAATTAAAATTCTTATATTCTGATGTTGTATCATATGAGATTGTTTTTTTGTTTCCACATAATGATTCGAATATTACAGATGACATTGGTGCTGAAATAACTAAATCTGCTATACCACATACTTGGTATGAATTAAGTTTGTAATCATTAGCATACCAACAATTATTACTGCTACGAATTTGTTCAATAAGCTCAATAATTTGACTATCTGTAGGATTATCAAAATATGTTTTCATGAATGAGATTGATTTCTTACTTTTATATATATAATTTATATCTTGATTTTTATTAGACAACTCAATAATACTTTGTAAAAAATTTTTATATGCCTCAACACTCATTACTCCTTGGTGTCCTGCCGTGTGATCAAGAAAACTAATTATAGGATTATTATTATTTATATTAATTGTATTTAATATTTTTTGTTTATTATCTTGGGCTTCATTAATTAAATCAGAAAATAGAGGTCCTATATCAATATAGTTATCAATACTATTTTCAAGTTCTTTTAACCAATTATTTGAGACTACATTACTAATTGAATATTTTGATATCATATGTGTATAATCATGATCATTACTCTTACCTTTTTTTATATCAGATTGTATTATTTTTTCTGTTGTTGATAAATAAAGAAAAAGTGTATCCACATTATTGTATTTATGTATGACTGATGCTGTTATATCTTCAGCTGTCATAATTCTTATAATACATTTTGTTTTGATTAATTCATGAAATATATCCCATAAGATTTTTTGTTTTAAAATATTAAATATTGATGATGATAACCAAGGATATTTCATGCCAAGCCAAAAAAGTTTAAATCTAAATTTAAATGATTTGCAGTATATGTTAGAAAAATATATAGATTTAGATATATAATTATTAATTTTATTAATATCTAAAACATTGTAGTTCTTTTTTAAATAATGGGGTATCCATTTTTGTTTTATTTTAGATAAACTAACAAACAATATATCTTTTTTAGTAATATTTTTATTTATTACAAACAAATCATGTGGATGCATTGCTAGACCTTTCAATCCATCATCTATATGAATACAAAATTTATATTTGTTGATCTCTAACGCTGATCTTTTACGGGATTTAAGTAGTAAAAATTCAGGATATAATAATGTTTTAAAATTAAAATATACTGACTTAAAGGCACTTCTTAATGTTATATAAATTAATGACAGATATGGAAGTTTTATTTTTTTTGTTAGTTTTTGTTTCAATACATTATATATAGAAATATCAAAATTATCAGGGTAAAGATATACATTATTTTTTAAAGAATATTTTTCACTAATTATTTCAGCATATCTAAATGATTTAAAAATTTTTTTAGCTTCAAATATTAAACGCTTACCAATAACATAATTAGTATATTTCTCACCCGCCCAATCAATTAAAAATTTAAAATTTTTATTATTCGTTAACTTATTAATTAAATAATCTTCATTGCATGAAGCTTCATGATCACAATTTCGGTAGTTTTTAGCCATGAATAAATCTTCTTGTACTACAGTATGGTTTGATTTATTTTTAAGATATGATTTTCTTCCAAATAATAAAAAATTTCTATATAACCATGGAAATACCAATCTTTTTGTAAGAATTAAAGATTTCATAATTTAGATATTTTTTAATTAAATTACCAAGTAGTTCTTCCGCCGTCCATAACTAGAACAGCGCCATTCATATAACTACTTGCGTCACTACACATAAAAACTATTGCTGATTTATATTCATCAATTTTAGCCATTCTTCCTATAGGAATTAAATTAGAGAGCTTATTTACAAAATCTTTATCATGCTCATTATAGACACCTCCAGGCGCTAAGGCATTACATCTGACTCCATTTTTTGCCCAATATGTAGACATGTACCTAGTTAGCCCTATCAGACCATGTTTAATTACAGAGTATGTAATAGGCTTCACAGATTGATTTTCATTTGATAACTGTTTATCTTCATACAAGAACTGACTAGGTGCAATTAGACCCAGGTCAGAAGAAATGTTAAGGATAACTCCTCTACTTTTTTTAGACATTTCAATTCCAAAATGTTTACAACATAAAAAAGCCCCAGACAAGCCAACAGAAATTTCAATGTTCCATTGTTCAAGATCAAATTCTTCTAATCTAGTTTTATTAACTATATTATCGGTTTCATATTTTGCATCTATTGCTGCATTATTAATTAATATTGTTGGATAAGAATTAAATTTCTTGTAAATTTTCTCTTTTGCTAAAATAATTTGTTCTTCTTTCGTGACGTCTACATCTAAAGCCAAAAACTTTCCATTATATTTATCTGTAAATAGATCAGCTGCTTTAGCAAGGGCTTTTTTATCTAAATCCAATATAATTACCTTAGACTCAGCTTCAAGTAGCGCTTCACAATGTTTCAAACCTAGTAATCCCGCTCCACCGGTAACAACAGCAATATCATTAGATAAATTAAATTTAGATGACATATTCATTATTTATATTATAAACCATTAGAGATAAAATAGTATTCAAGTTAGATTTTCTACAAAAAAGTTAATTAATTGCATATTATATGCTGCAGTTTTCATTGGGTATTTACCACGAGTTGTCTCAAAAACATAAGACCCTTCGTATTTTATTTTTACAAGTGATTGAAAGACGTCATGGAAATTAACTAATCCAGTTCCTAATAATACATTATCATTTTTAATATTTTTATCTTTGATATGTATATGGTTAATGTTTTGTGATAACAACTCAATATCTCCAGAAAGATCATGACCAAAAGCGACTCTATTCCCTGTATCGTAAACAATTTTAATATTCTTATGATTTACCAGTTCTAATAAATCTAATAATTCTTTCCCAGTTAGTATAGTTTCTAAAGATAAGGAAATATTTAATTTTTCAGCTTCATCTGCAATCATAATTATTGTTGATATAAATTCATTATAGTTTTTTGAGTTTATTTCGCTTTTTTCAAAGAATGGCATTATATATTTTTTTATACCAATTTTAGAACATTGTTTTAATAGATTTAGATTTTGTTCTATTGCCTTATCGTCATTAATATTGTGTTCAATAATATAATCATTACATAAGCTGTGTAGAGATAAATTGTTATTTAAAGTTAGCTGTTTTATTTCATTTAAACCTTGATCTGTCCAGATTGGATTATTAGGATTATGGTTAATTTCGGCAATCAGTTCAATGAAATTTATACCTAGCTCAGACGCTTTGCGAAATTCATCTTGCCATTCATTTTGTGGAAACCATTGCAAACAACCAGGTGGAGAATTTGTAAGACGACCCTGGATGATTCCAAATTTTAAATTTTTAGACATACTTCTTATTAAATTTATTAATTAGTTTTTTAAGGATAGTTGCTTTTTTTTCTGCAGTTTTAAGATCTCTGTAGTTGGTTTTAAATTGCATTATTTGTTTTTGAATTTTTTCAGCTATTGGTGTTCTAATTTTATGTTTATACTTACTCATTTTTATATATTTAAGAATTGATGGTTCTAGATGAGGGCAAACGCATGCTCCATAGAAGCCATCACCTCCTAATTTTTTATACTCATTATAGAATGTTTTCCATGGGACATTGAAATGCTCTTTACCTAAATAGCGTACAGCAAATGTATAGTGTGTATGCGTATATTTATCTGGATTACCTTGTTCAATCAACCAATCACAACCATTGATTGCTTCTCTAAATATTGCTGCAACTTTTTGCCTTCTAGAGATGATTGATTTATATGATTCCAATTGACCAAGGCATACTGCAGCAACGATATTCGGCATACGATAATTTAGACCAATGGTATCAAATCTACAATAGTTTGGATTTTGGACTTGTGATATAGCTAAAGAAGTTCTGCCGCCAGTTGCAGTCATGTTTTTATAACCTATGCCAGCAAATTTTCTAATATTAGTTGCTAATTTCTTATTATTTGTACAAATCATCCCACCTTCTGTTGCCCCGCTTAAATGTTTTTTATTTTCAAAACTCCATATACCAATATCTCCAGTACAGCCTGATATTCTCCTTTTATAGACACCACTAAAATCTTGAGCATTATCTTCAATAACATAAAATTTATGTTTCCTTGCTAATTTTATTATAGGATCTATATCTACTGGTAATCCTTGTAACGATACCACTATTATTGCTTTGGTTTTTTTTGTGATCTTCTTTTTTATACTTTCAGCGGTCACTAAGAATGTTTTTTCATCTACATCCGCAAAGATAGGTTTTGCACCTAAGTGTATAGCAGCATATGCATCCATTACAACGGTCAATGCTGGAATTATTACTTCATCTCCTCGTTTCAAATCTAATGCAGCTAAGCTTGCGTGAAGACCAGATGTTCCAGAGTTACACGCTATAGAATATTTTCTTTTGAATATTTTAGAAAATTTTTTTTCTAACTTATTAATATAATTAATTCCAGAGTTATCTAAAACATCCAAAACATAATCGATTTCTTTATGGGGAAACTTAGATTTTTTATTTTTGATTGACTCTAATTTATTAATATAGTTTTTCATATCATTAATAATTGCATTTCTCCGTTTTAGCTAAATGCAAATATTTTTCAGGAGTTATAAATCTATCACCAAGCCGTATGTCCATATTTTGAATTATATTACCTTTCAAGCTTTTAATTTTTTTTACTCTGACTTTTATACCGCCATTGATCGTTGCAATAAAAATATAATTATTGATAATTCTGTAAACTAATCCTGCCTGAAATGGATGGAAGTATGTAGAATTATCTACAAGCGCAGCATCTGTAAAGAAAACTCTATTATTATTCACAAAGGTGCTTGCACCTGTAAACGGCTCATCAAATGCTGAACAGAATAACTTAATCTCTTTCGCAGACCAATTCCAATCTATCCAGCCATGTTTTAATGTATCTAGCCTTGGCCAATAAAAAGATTTTCTTTCATTTTGAGTTGAAACTTTATCTTTACTTAATAACAGAAATGAAGAAAATAACTTTTGTTCATGTTTTTCTATATACTTATAGCATTTAGTTAAATTGGAGCAGGATTTTGGAAATCTAATATTTTTCTTAAGAACAATATCTCCTTTATCAACTTCTGTACTAATTTTATGAATATTTAACTGACTTTTATTATTGCCTTGCATTAATCTCCATGAGTGACCAGCTGCCCCTCTTTGCTCTGGTAAAGAAAGATTATGATAGTTAAAAATCATATTCGGAAATAATTTTAATACATCTTCTTTGATTATCCATCTACAATGTACTGAAAATATCATTGCCTTTTCTCTCTTATGTTTAAGAATTATTTCTTTTGAAATACTCGATACAACTTCATACGGAATGTTGTTTTGTTCTAACGCATCTTTAAGAGAACCCATAGTTTTAGTAGGATATTTAAGTCTTACTTTATCAATTAATAAAACAATATCAATCTTGTTCTTTAGACATTGTTTTGCAAAACCAATAAATGGCCCATCTTCTTTATAACGATTTCCGCCGATAAAAATAATCTTAGATACTTTGTTTTTAATCATATTTATTTAATCTCATCAGGCTTGGAAAAGACATATGGCGTTGGCTGATTATTATTTAGTTTTTTACATTCTAATGAATAATCTTTAATTTGTTTAAAGATATTTAATCCTATATTCTTGCTCCACTGATCATGCAGTTTTTGAGTTATTTTGCCAAGCTTGCCATTCCCTATGCTTAAACCATTAAATTTAGTTACAGGTAATAAACAAAATGGTGTAGCTGTCATAAATGACTCGTCAGCTGTGTAAGCATCATATGTTTCAAGATTTTTTTCGATACATTTAATATTAAGCTCTTCACACAATTCAAATATGTAGTTCCTACTAATGCCAACCAATATATTCCTAGGCTCAGGAGTATAAACTACCCCATCTTTAACAAAAAATATGTTATCTCCACTTCCTTCAGCGATAAATCCGTCGGGATCAAGTAATAGTGCCCAATTATTTTTACCCTCAAATAATGAAGCTTCAATATTTGCCATTTGATACCACATTCTGCTCCTATTTTTAATCTTAGGCTCCATTAGATGAGCTGGTATTGCTCTTTGACTTGTTACAACAGCATTTATCCCTTCATCTATTAGTACATCCATTCCTGCTACAGTCCACTTCAAAGGAAAATCTGCAACTATTACTGTTGGCTCTAACTTATTATCAAATATTGAGGAATATATACCTAGAGGTCCTCTGCTGACATTAATTAATAATCTATGTTCATCATGTGCTTCAAAGGCATCTTTATTTCTCTCCATCGTTTCGTAGCATATATTTTCTAATTCATCTATTGTAAGTTTCATCGGTATTCTTAATATCTTTATACCGGTATACATGCGTTCTAAATGCTCCCTTAATCTAAATTGCTTTTGATTAAATGATCGAGTCATTTCAAATACCATATCTCCAAACATTAGCGCAGAGTCAAATATAGATACTTTTGCATCCTTTTCGTCAACATACTTACCATTTTGATAAACAACTCTATTTGGTTTCATATTATTTATTTCCTATCATTCGTTTATTATATTCATTGAGTAAATAATGATTAAATATTAACTCTAAAAATTCCCAATCTTCTTTTTCATCTATTTCAAATGACTGCCAAAACTTATTGGGAATCATTCCAATTTCACCGCCAAATCTATTTGATTCATTGATTATT
>CAYFGJ010000061.1:0-6816 GCA_964342835.1 uncultured Ectothiorhodospiraceae bacterium
TTAATAAATGAATTACAACAATATTCATATAAATAGAATTTTTAAAATTCTAGATAATAAAGATCAAATATATTTAATATTTATTTTTGTTCTAGCATTTTTATCAGGACTATTAGAAATAGCAGGTATTGCGTCTATAATCCCTTTCATAGGTATAATCTCAGATCCTCAATATCTTGAAAATAAAGAATATTTAACAAATATTACAAACTACCTAGGCTACGATTATAATGATTCACGAATATTTTTTGGTGTATTGAGTATCGTATTATTTATTTCAATAAACCTATACAATATATTTTATAATTGGAAAACGGTCATGTTTACTGCATATTTAGAATCCAAGATGTCTGCAATTGTATTAAAGAAATATCTAGATCAATCTTATAGTTTTTTTGTCAATTCTAATCCATCAGTACTAATTAAAAATGTATTAGATGAATCTTCACAGCTCTGTACTGGCTTTATTTATCCGTATATTGAGATCATTGCCAGAATAATGATATTAACACTAATTTCAATACTACTTTTTAATGTAAATTATAAATTATTCATTGGGTCAACATTATTAATTTCAATTATTTATTTATTAATTTATAGATTTTTAAAGAATACAATGAGTGATTATGGTGAAAAGAAAATAATTTTAAATAGTTTAAGGTTTAAAACAGTAAAAGAAGTTTTTGATAATTTAAAAGATGTAAAATTTTATTCTATTGAAGACTATTATACTAAAATGTTTTCAAAATCAGCTAGTGATTTTTCTCTTAATGCAGGACGTGCAGCTATTTATCAAACAATACCCAGGTATATTATAGAAATAATTTTATTTGGTGGTGTATTCTTATCAATTATTTATTTAATATCTAGTAATAGCTCTTTGGTTTCATATTTACCTACCATCAGTGTTTTTATATTAGCAGCATATAGATCAATACCTATGTTACAAAACATATTTGTTAATCTTACTAATGTAAAACTCAATTATCCAGTTTTAAAAATTGTAGAAGATGCAATCAATCTTAATCAGAAAAAACCAATAATTAATGAAACTATACCTTCATTACAGAACTCTATAAGATTTGAGAATATTACTTTTGGTTATAAGAATAATAACAATATTATTGATTCATTATCTTTTAAAATACAAAAAGGCGGAATGACTTCGATTATAGGTACTACCGGGATTGGTAAAACTACTTTGATTGATATTTTTTTAGGATTTTATAATCAAAAAAATGGGTATATTAAAATTGATGATAACATTGTAACAGATGAAAATAGAGCAAACCTTCTTAA
The DNA here is from genome assembly GCA_964342835.1 of uncultured Ectothiorhodospiraceae bacterium. Lineage (GTDB taxonomy): Bacteria > Pseudomonadota > Gammaproteobacteria. Next base: position 1,300 of record CAYFGJ010000061.1, read on the forward strand.
ATCTATAGGTTATGTATCACAAACAACATCTTTGCAACAAAAGAGTATAGCTGAAAATATTGCAGTAGGAATTGATACTAAACACATTGACTATGATCGCATTAAAAAAGTATCAAAAATACTTGAATTAGATGAACTCATAAAACACTTAGATGATAGTTATGAAACTGATATTGGAGAAAAGGGAGTTAAAATTAGTGGCGGCCAAAGACAGAAAATTGGAATAGCAAGAGCACTTTATTTACAACCTTCAATTCTTATATTAGACGAATCAACCAACGCTCTTGATACAGTTAGTGAAAGTAGAATCATTAAAAATATTAAAAAATTTAATAAAGATATAACAATTATTATGATTACACATAGGCTATCAGCATTAAAATTATCTGATACAATACTTATGCTAAAAAATAATAAAATGTTTAATTTAAAACTATCTGATAAGAAAAATTTAAATGAAATTGATAGAATTATTAATGACTATGACGAGAGAAATAAATGTTAATTAAAAATCTAAAAAATAAAAATATTTTAATAACCGGTGCCGATGGTTTTATTGGATCACACTTAACTGAAGCATTATTTAAATTTAATTGTAATCTTAGAGTTATGACAATGTATAATTCATTTAATACATGGGGTTGGTTAGATACAATCGATAACAAAGTTTTAAAAAATATAGAAGTTATATCTGGAGATATTCGAGATAAAAAGTTTGTTAATAATGCATGTAAAAATATTGATTATATTTTTCATTTAGCATCATTAATCGCAATTCCGCATTCATATAATTCACCATATGCATATTTAGAAACTAATGCATTAGGAACACTAAATTTAGTTGAATCAAGTTTAGAAAATAATATTAAAAAAATCATCCACACATCAACGAGTGAAGTATATGGAGAGTCATCTAAAATTCCAATAAATGAATTAGAATTAATCAAAGCTAAATCTCCTTATTCAGCAATGAAAATAGCTGCTGATCAAATAGCTTATTCTTATTTTAGTACTTATAATTTACCTATAACTATTCTTCGCCCATTCAATACATTTGGTCCCAGACAATCATGTAGAGCTATAATACCTACAATAATTACACAATTATTAAATACAAAAAATAAAATCAAATTAGGATCATTATATCCTACAAGAGATTTTTTATATGTAGCTGATACAGTAGACGGATTTATCAAAAGTTTGTTATCAGAGAAAAATATAGGTGAAATTATTAATATTGGATCAGGATATGAAATTTCTATTGGTAATTTAGTGCAAATGATTCAAAAGATTATGAAAACTAAATTTTTAGTTAGTACTGATAAGGATAGAATTCGACCAAAACCTGGAGAAGTATTTAGATTAAAAGCAGACATTAAGAAAGCTAAAAAACTATTAAACTGGAAACCAAAATACACAGGGAAAGATGGTCTTCAAAAATCATTGTTAATTACTATTAAATGGTTTAAAGATAACAAACATTTATATAAGGATGATTTATATAATCAATAGGAAGCATGTTAAATCAAAACAATAAAATTACAATCCAACCTAAATTTGATTACAAATTATTATTTAAAAATTTTTTAAAATATAATAAACATTTATCTAAAAAATATCTTTTTTCTTCAGGAAGAATGTCATTGTATTATGGAATTAGTAGTTTGCAAAAACGTCTAAATATAAAAAAGGTATTATTGCCAAGTTTAATTTGCGAAGAAATAATACCTGTATTTAAAATGTTAGGAATTGAAATTATATATTATCAACTTAATGAAAACCTTGAAATTGATTATAATTATATTGAAAAATGTGTAAAAGAAGATAACTATTTTGTATTTATTGTTAATTATTTTGGATATCCATCAGATTGGAAGAAAATTTTAGAATTAAAGAATAAATATGGTTTTATGATAATTGAAGATAATGCACATTCTTTATATGGAAAATATAATGAAAAGAAACTTGGACTATTTGGCGATATATCATTTACAAGTTTTAGAAAAATTCTACCATTATTGACTGGATCTGAACTTAAAATTAATATAAAACATGAACGAATAATATTAAATAAATTAACTAAATTTCCATCAAAAAATGAATTCATTTACTTATTTAGAAATTTTAAACCATCATTTTTAAACTCTAATATCAAAAAAAATAATTATACCGATAAAATAGATATTGAAAATTATCAAATGGATTATTTATCATATAAAATCTACATTAACAATGTTTTTGATGAGCTATATATTGAATCAATAAGGTATAAAAATTATTTATATTGGAAAAATTTTTTAATTAATTCAGATCTTAAGTATTTTAATTTTATAAAAAATAAATTTTGTCCATATGTATTTCCATGTATTGCTCCAACCCAACAAGAGAAAGAATATTGGATTAATTGGGGAACTAAAAATAATATTAGTATAATAAATTGGCCAAAACTACCAAACTCTAAAAATTATTGTATTGAAAATAATCAATTAAAAAATATCATATTTTTCCCAGTTAATCATCATAATGACATTTCATTAAACACTAACTACTATGCTTACAATTAAGAATTACCAGATAAATTATTTAAATTATTTAATAATAACCATCTTTTTTATAACATTTGGTATTTTGTTTAAAAGTATTGGTTTGAAAATTCCATTTGTATTATTACAATTTGGATTACTTGTTATTGCGCTTTTATATTCTATTGTTTGTTTGTCATGTACGAAGATAGAAAACAATAATGTCTTAATATTTTATCTTTTTATTTTATATATATTTATTTATAACTTTTTATATGTATTTATCCGTTATAACGAAGTTGATAGTTCATTTTTTGATGTTTTATATTATGCTTTGAGTGAATTTAGACTTTCAACAATAGGTTATTTTTTTCCATTGATATTTATACCACTTATTAATCATAATCTTGAAAAACTAGAGAATTCATTATTTATTATTATTAAAATAATCGTAATTTATACATTGTTAGAACAATTTATATCTTTGATTGGTTTTAGAAGTTTTTTTGAAAGTTTTTATATGGATGCCGGTATTATTCATAGCAATCAAATTGGTATGAAAAGTGGATTGGGATTATATAGAATTTGGGGATTAATTGGAACTCCATCACTCTTGGGGCTTTTTCATGTAATTACTTTATCTTATTTTTTATACAAAAAAGATAATACGTGGGTACTATTAAGTATCCTTGCAGTAATCATGAGTACATCAAGAAGTGCATATCTGGCATTATTAATTGTATTTTTTCTATATTTACTTATAAATCGTAAATATTTTATGCTTACAGTTATATTTGTTTCGTTATCATTATTATTATTTTCAATGTTTGAATATGTTGATTACTTAGAAGATAAAAATTCAATGGAACACATAGGATTACAAAAATTTATTTGGGGTATTGAAGGATATTTTTTACTATTATTTAAAGAGATAGATTATATAGGTAAAGATGCTTCAATTTATGTAGAATTACAACGTGGTGATCTGATAATGCTTATAGATTATTTTTCAAACAATCCAATGGAAATTCTTTTTGGTAAAGGAATAACATATATGTTTGTTCATTCAAATATTCTAAATTTAACACCTTTTTCAAAACACGTTCCCATTGGTGGAGATTATTATATTTTAACTTTTTTTGAACAATATGGAATTGTTGGATTGATATTATTAATATCTACTTATATTATTTTTCCTTTCATTAACCTGATAAAAAGCAAAAATTATCTAAATTTTATTCCTATTATGTTTTTTGTTAGTTTGATGCATTATCCACCCCAACATGTTAAAATCTTAATGATATTTGTTGGATATGCTGTTTGGAAAATATATTTTTTAAAGAATGATCAAGATAAAGAATATACATAAATTATTATACTATAGATAATAATAAAATATGATTTTGATAATTAAAGAGACTAATGCAAAATTTTTTAATTCAATTACCTAGAAACTTAAAAAGATTATTGCTTATATCAATCGATGTAATAAGTATATGGATTGCATTCTGGCTTGCATTGATGATTCGTTTAGATGACTTTTTTTGGATTAAAGATGGATATACGTTAACTAAGGCATCTCCTGATCAACTATACAATACTTTTTTGATAATTACAGCGGTAACAATTCCAATATTAATTTTATTTAGACTGTATAGATCAATCACTAGATATATATCTATAGAAACGTATATAAAAATATTACAAGCAACTTTGATTTCTGTACTAATCTCAACTTTGATTATATATTACATAAATTATCCTATACCAAAATCAGCTTTACTATTGTATTTTATTATATTAACAGCATTTATGTTCATTAATAGATTTATGGCAAAAAGTTATTTATTATCTAGAACAAAACTTTTTAGAAAGAAAATATTAATATTTGGTCTAGATCAATCATCAATACATCTAGCAAATATTTTAAAAAATGATCATGAAGTTAAACCTGTTGGTTTTATAAGTAATAACAATATTGATAAAAAAACAACTGTTTCAGAATTACCTGTTTACATGAGTTACGATATTGAAAATATTGTCAAAAAGAAAAACATACATGAAATATTAATTATACCAACCGAATCACCAACAGAACTTAGTAATATTATAAATTCTTTAGAGTCTTGTGAAGCGAAATTAAGAAAAGTTCCTAATATAAACCTAGTAGCAAAGGGGAATATAAAAATTGATGACTTTAAAAAAATAGATATAGAAGATTTACTGGGAAGAGATTCGGTTAAACCAGATCCGTATTTATTAAAATCATGTGTTGAAAATAAAGTTGTAATGATAACAGGCGCAGGTGGATCTATAGGTTCTGAATTATCGCGTCAAATTATAAATCTTAATCCTAAAAAAATAATTTTAGTAGAGTTATCTGAATTCTTTTTATATGAAATAGATAATGAATTAAACGATATTAATAAAAAAGAAAATATGGGTGTTACTATCAAATCGTATCTTGGCTCTGTAACAGATCAAGATTTTGTAAAATCAATTTTTGAATACGATAATATAGATACCGTTTATCATGCCGCTGCATATAAACATGTTCCATTGGTAGAACATAACCCAATTTCTGCAATAAAAACTAATATAATTGGAACTAATATTCTTGCTCAACACGCATATAAAACAAATGTAGAAAATTTTGTTTTAATATCAAGTGATAAAGCAGTTCGTCCAACGAACATTATGGGTGCTACAAAAAGATTTACTGAAATTATTTTACAAGCTCTTCAAGATGTAGTTGAAGATTTACCAACAAAAAAATGTAGGACAAAGTTTTGTATGGTTAGATTTGGTAATGTACTTGATACATCTGGATCAGTAGTACCATTATTTAAAAAACAAATTGAGAAAGGTGGTCCTGTAACAGTAACAGACGCTAGAGTAATTAGATATTTTATGACAATCAAAGAAGCAGCAGAATTAGTTATACAAGCTGGTTCCTTAAGCAAAGGCGGAGATGTATTTCTTTTAGAAATGGGTG
>CAYFGJ010000062.1:0-6233 GCA_964342835.1 uncultured Ectothiorhodospiraceae bacterium
AGAACCATCAACTTCCTTTTTGTCCGATAATCCAGCATAAAAATTTATATTTAAATCATAAACAGACGATTTTGTTTCAAATCCAACTCCCAGTCTAGAATGATTAGAATTAAATTCTCTATCATAAAAAACATTTACTCCGTAAATTAATGTCTTATTTTTATTTATTCCACGCCAAACTAACCCAATGTTGAATGTTTCTCTATCATCAAAAGTAGAAAAAGAAAATTGTGATAAATAAGATTCATATTCACGATCTGTTAATTCTATAAGGCCTATAACTCGTACATCAGGTTTGGAATCATTTCTCAATCTTGAATCAATTTCAATCATTCTTAATTGTGGTACATTTTGATATGCCCAAGATTCTATTGCTGAATTTGCAAAACCTAATCCTTGGTTTACTGATTTTTTAACCACACCACCAGCTAGACCAATAATTGGCATTAGTATAAATATAACGACGAATATATATATTTTAGTTTTTTTCAAATTTACCCCAGTAGTACTAATTTATCATAAGAAATCTACATAATTAAAGAAAAAGAAACTATAAGTTTTCTATATTTTTTCTAGCTAAATCAAATTTATCGTCTATTTTTAATGCTTCCTCAAACATTTTCTTTGCATTTTCATTATCCTCTAGTCCTTTATAAGCTATCCCTAAATTATTAAACACTTCTTTTGTGGCAGTATTATTTTGAACTAACTCATTCAATATGCTTATTGCCTCCTTAAAATCACCAGCTTTTATTAAAAATATTGACATATTAAACCTTGGATAAACTTCTGTAGGCGCAAGATCAATTGTTTTCTTAAAATGAGTTCTCGCCTTTTCATTCTCTGATATAGCACTATATATATTAGCCAGATTATTATGTGTCTCAACAGAATCATTATTTATATCTAATGCAGAATTATAAGATTTAATAGCTTTCTCATGCTCATTAATATCAGAATAAATAACACCAAGAGAATAATATGATTGAAGAAGTTTCTTATCCAATTTTACAGAAGCTTTTAATGCTTTGATAGCTTTTTGGGTTTCTCCAATAGAATATAATAAACCCCCATAATTACTCTGGAAAATGGCAACATTAGGTGCAATATCAACTGCCTTTTCTATATGCTCCTTTGCAAGCTTATGATCTTTTTCTACTAAATAAATTAATGAGAGTAAATGATGAGCATTGGCCTCCGTATCATCAATCGATAATATTTTTTTATAAATTTGCTTTGCTTCATCAAATTGATTTCTTTGTTGTAAATCTATTGCCTCTGCATATGCTTGTTTAATAATAAACTTAGACATTATTATTTAACTCTATTTCAATATTCTTTAAAACATTAGTCCAACTATCAGAAGTCTCTTGTCTTAAAATTTTAAATGTTGGATACCAAGGCGTACTATCTATATAATTTAAATCCCATCTCCACCCTGGAACTGATGAAAGTAGAAGATAGACATCTTTATTTAATGCTCCAGCTATATGAGCTACAACTGTATCTACAGTGATAATTAAATCTAACTGTTGAATTATGTTAGTTGTATCAACAAAATCATTAATTTCTGGATACTGATCAATAACTTCACTTTTATTACTATTTTTATTCAATGTATAATCAAGAGAAATAATATTATGCTTGGATTTATCAAATATTGTTTTAAATTTATCTATTTCAATACTTCTCATCTTATGATCGCTAGCTGTAACTCTAGTTTGTGTAACAATACCAATATTCATTTTATTTTTCTCAAGACAAGATATCGATCTATTTTTGACTGAAAGATATGGAAATTCTTGAATATTCATTGATGGTGACCACTTTAAAATATATGGAATAGATTGTATATAAATGTAAAAGTCATGTTCTGGTATCTTATCACCTTCATTCACTATTTTATCAATCCATGGTTGTTCTTTTAAGAGAGAGTTTAATTCTTCTTGTGCAAAAATAATAATATTAGCACCTTCTTTGGCAAATAATTTTGCAAATCTAATAAAATGTATTGTATCCCCAAAACCTTGCTCACAAATTATCAAAAGTTTTTTTTCATCTAGATTTTCTCCTTTCCATTGTGGCTTATTAAGTTCAATGCTTGGCAAGGTATTTTCAAGTTTTAATCTCCATTCATATTCCTTCCATCCTTTTTCATATTCTCCAGTTAATAGGTAACACATACCTAAATTTATATGGGGATCAATATTTTCTGGGTAAATATTAATACAGTTCAAATATGATTCTTTAGCTTGATCAAATTTTTTTAATTCTTCATACACAACGCCTAACATTAATAAAGAACCAATATGATCTGGGCTTAACCTCAAAGAGGTTTTAAAATGATTCAATGAGTGAGTAAATTTGCCTGTCTGCCTATATGCTTCTCCTAAATAAAAATGTATTTGAGGTATTTCAGAATTAATAGTATTTGCATTTATGAAAGCCTCTATTGCTTTGACAAAATTTTGATCTGATGAATAAGCACAACCTAATGATATATAATAGCCAACATTTGTATTATCTTTACTAATTGCTTTTTCTATATAATTTATACTTTCCGTATATTTTTTATCATGCATTCTTATACAACCTAAAATATAATTTGCATCTGCATCATCACCCAGAGTTAAAATCTCTTGGCAGATTATCTCAGCTTCCTCAAATTTATTCTGACCTAATGCATTGATAGCTTTGGCTATATCTTGATTTTGTGTTTTAGTATTCATTATAAAATGCTATTTTAACTGTTAATAAATAGTAACTTATGAAACAAAATTTTACGACGATAATTATAGAATCTAACCCAAGAAAATTGCTTGAATTTACGACTCAAGTCAAGAAATATCTTGAACAGCAAGAAATTAAAACCGGAATGTTATCATTATATATTAAACACACTAGTGCTTCTTTGCTCATACAAGAAAATGCTGATCCTGATGTTTTAGAAGATTTGGAAAATTTCTTTGATAAGATAGCGCCTCAAAACTTAAGCTTATATAAACATAAAACTGAAGGTCCTGATGATATGCCTGCTCATATTAAATCTGCATTAACTACAACACATTTAAATATCCCTTTTATTAACAAAAAATTAGAATTAGGTACTTGGCAAGGTATTTTTCTATTTGAACATAGAAATACATTACACAAAAGATCGGTAAATATACATTTAATTGGTGAATAAAAAAAGAGGGCTCTAAAGCCCTCTTCTAAAATTTAAAATTTTATGGTTGATAACTAAATTTACCTGATAGACCTACACGGTCTGGAGCAGTATTCCAAGTTAAACCATGATCATCATAGTCTTGGCTATTAGTTTTGTTGACATCAACACCACCGCAACCAGGATTAACTTCTAATGGATGTTGAGCAATATGTGCTATTTTGCCATCTGCATTAGCTACTCCACTCATTGTCCATCCGCCAGCACCTTCTACTTTCAAGCTCTTGTCAGCTCCATCAATTGATGCTTCGATTTTTGCTCTTTTTATTCCAACTAGATCTGAAACCAATCCGGCAATTACTGCTAAATGGCCTCCACCTTGTCCTCCCCACAATTTTTCAATCGCAGCAGCTTGTTCATCTGATGCACTTTCATCGATATAAAGCGCTAATTTACAATTACCATCTGTAAGTGCAGGTGAACTAGCTTGTAAGAAAGCTGAAACTTTAACTCCATCAAGTTTGACATCATCACAATGTCCTTCTTTTATATCCCAAACTAGCATCGCGTTGCATGGGCCCATTGATGCAGGCTGAAGATATAGACATGGGCAAACCATATCGCAATTACAAGATTCCGCATAGTCGCCTGATACTTTCCAATCCATATTATTACCCCACTAATAATAGTTGAACTTTAAATATTACATATTTGAATCAAAAAATCTAATCATTCCGCTAATAAGAAATGGTTTTTTTTGTTAAAGTATTATTAAGGGGAGATCGATGAAAAAGACTACATTCATGCATCATGAATCAATATTAGCAATAGAAAAAGGAATTTCAAAAAATCTAAAAGATAAGATTTGGTATGAGAAAAGTGTGCCATGTAGAACAGCTTGTCCGGCAAATACCGATATACCTGGATATTTAGAAGCTATATATCAGAAAGATTTTGATAAAGCATATCAAATTAATTTAGAAGACAACGTTTTCCCAGAAATCTTGGGTAGAGTTTGTTCTAGACCATGTGAAAATTATTGTCGTCATGGAGATGAAGGTAATGGAAATTCTCTTGCTATATGTTTTTCTAAAAGGGCAGCAGGTAATTATAAATTAAAAAATAAAAAGTACATAATAAAAAAATTATTCTCAAATACTAAAAAATCAATAGTGGTTGTAGGAGCAGGTGTAGCAGGTCTAACTTGTGCTAGAGAATTGACACGTTTAGGTCATCGTGTGCATGTGCTTGAAAAACATAAATCAGCTGGAGGAATGTTGAATCAAGGTATACCAATATTTCGATTACCGAGAAATATTATTAAAAAAGAAATTAAACAAATTGAAGATATGGGTGTAAATATTACTTACAATCAACAAATTTCAACACCTGAAGACTTGAGAATGCTTACAAAAAAATTTGATGCGGTTGTACTTGCTATGGGAACATTAAAACCAAATAAGATTGATAAATTTTTTTCATCAAATACATCTGTTGAAGATGGGTTAGATTTTCTTTTAAGAATCAATGAGTTTCAATCGAAAAAAGTAGGTGAAAACGTTGTAGTAATAGGTGGTGGATATACTTCTATGGATTGCTCAAGGACAGCTCTCAGATTAGGCGCTAAAAGTGTTCGAACTTTTTATAGAAGAAATATAGGAGATTTAGAAATTTTACCAGGGGAATTAGATGAATTGGAAAATGAAAAAGGGCGTATGATTTTTAGCGCTAGACCAAGTAAATTAATCATAAAAAATAATAAACTTGTAGCTTTAGAACTTATAAAAACAAGGATAAATTCTAAAAATAAATTAGTAGATATAAATGGTTCTAAGTTCCGAATAAAAACAGATCATATAATTCTAGCTATAGGTCAAAAACAAGATACTACTATTATTAAAAATATTAATAATTTCAGAGTAAAACTGAAAAATACAATTAAAAATAATAAATTAGAAAAAAATATATTTGTTGCAGGCGACTATGCGCTTGGTGCAACAACACTGATTGATGCTATTGGTCATGCAAAAAATACTGCAAGAAAAGTAGATAGTTTTTTAATGAAAAGAGATTTATATAAAGATGTTATAAAAATTCAAGATGTTAAAACCACTTCTAGAACACTTAAAATGAATTATATTCCTTTACATGAGATGCCTACTTTACGTTTAAAATCTAGAACTTTGAAAAAAGAAGTAGAAATGGGTTTTAATAAAAATACTGCCATCAATGAAGCAGCTAGATGTTATCTTTGCCATTATAAATTTGAAATAAATAATAATTTATGTGTTCTATGTGATGAATGTTTACTAGTCAAACCAGTAAAAAATTGTATTGTAGAAACTGAAAAAACAATTACTAATATAGATGGAGATATGGAATATACCAAAATTAATGCACTTAAAACAAACGGAATATACCATGGAAAACTTTATATTGATCATAAAAAATGTATACGGTGCGGAGAATGTGAAAAGGTCTGCCCAACTAATGCAATTTCAATTCAAAAAATAGAAATGGTGTCACATGCTTAAATCTAAATTTAAGACTGTTAATGTAACATGTCCTCATGATTGTCCTGATACTTGTTCATTAAAAGTAGTTGTAGATACCTCATCAAAAAAAGCTGTTTCACTCAAAGCTGATTCTACACATCCAATTACTAAGGGTTTTTTATGTAATAAAGTTAATCATTACTTAGATTTAGTTTATAACGAAAACAGAGTTCTTTATCCACATATTCGTATTGGACCAAAAGGTAAAAAAGGTAAAATGAAAAGAGTAAGTTGGGACTATGCACTTAAACTCATTGTTAAAAATCTAAAAGCTATTGAGAAAAAATATGGAAGTGATGCTATACAACCCTATAGTTATTCAGGAACATTGGGCATGCTTGGTTATTGGGGTATGTCAGAAAGATTTTGGAATAAATTAGGTGCAGCCAGATTAAGCAGAACAATTTGTATAGCTGCAGCTAGTACTGCTGGTATCTATACTTATGGCGCAGCATGCGGACCTGCTATAGATGAGGTTCCCAACAATGATCTAATTATTTTATCAGATGTAG
>CAYFGJ010000063.1:0-6045 GCA_964342835.1 uncultured Ectothiorhodospiraceae bacterium
CCCGCCTATATGTCGTGGACCAAAATTTTTCCATCTCTGTATTTGTATTTTATCCATCTTTAAATTTCTTCTACCCATAGAATAACGACAATACCATTGAAACCATCCTAATGGGTCTTCTTGAAATATCCAACCTTTAGCTACCCATTCATCCATTGAAAGTCCAGCTTTAACATTAAAATAATTTAAATTTACATCAAAATAATTATCATTGATTTTAGCTTTTTTAAACCAATTACTAGGATATTCTGAAATATTGCCTTTAAAATAATGCCCACCAAAGACCCCGGCTTCTAACATTTCTTTTGGTGTCAATTCTGGTGTGAATATCAAGCTTGAACTATTATCAATCACTTTACATCTCTATTAATATATAATAATATACTAAATCTGTCCTCCAAGATTAAGCCGGGTTAAGTCTCGGCTTAATTACGAAACTTGTAAATGAGTTCCAACTTTTATTTCATATGATGAAACATTTAACTCTGTATTTACACCAAAAAGAACAGATGCAGCTCTAATAGTATTTCCATGAGATACAATCAAAATATTTCCTGACAATGGCAACTCTGCAATAAAACTTTCCAATCTTAAACTCACATCCTTAAGACTTTCTCCATTAGGCGGTCTTCTTTCCCAACCTCTTCTTGCATTAAAAAATTCTTCTTCACCTACTTCATTTCTAATTTCATCTTTACTCTTGCCAGACCAATCACCATAGCTTCTTTCTTTTAATCTTTCGTCAAATATTATTTTTTTATCTTGTGCTATTATTTTTGCTGTCTCTGATGCTCTTTTTAATGGTGAACAATAAATTTTATCGAAAGTAGTTGTTGTAAAACTCTTGGCTAAATCATTTGCAGCATCAATACCTTTTAAAGTTAATTTTGGATCATGCCAACCAGTAAATAGTTTTTGCTGATTATATACAGATTGTGCATGTCTCACAAACCAAATATTTCTATTATTCATTCACCATCCTTTTTATCAATTATATCCTTTTTTGATGAGGTTGATACATCATCTACTAGTTCTTCATCAACTTCTAATTGTTTTGGTTTTGAAACAAACGTAGAAAAGAAGATCCCCAATTCATATAAAATCCATATTGGTATTGCAAGTAAAACTTGAGAAATTACATCTGGTGGTGTTAGTAGCATTCCTAGTATAAATGCACCTACAATTACGTAAGGGCGTTTTTTAATAAGATTTTCTTTAGTGGTAGCATTAGTCATTACTAAAATTATTGTTATAATAGGAACTTCAAAAGCAAAACCAAAAGCAAAGAAAAGAGTTACAACAAAATCTAGATATCTTCCAATATCAGTCATAACAGCTATACCTTCCGGCGCTATACTAATAAAAAATGCAAAAATTAAGGGGAAAACTACAAAATATGCAAAGGCAGCACCCAAATAAAATAAAAGACTACTAGATATTAAAATAGGAAGAACAAGCTTTCTCTCATGATCATACAGACCTGGAGCAATGAATCTCCACATATGATATAGAAGATAAGGAATGGTAATAAATATAGATAAAAATAAAACTAACTTAAAAGGGATAAAAAATGGCGATGCAACGTCAATAGCTATCATATTACTGTCTTGCGGTAATTTTGTTATCAGCGGTTCTGCAATAATATTATAAATTTGATCAGCAAATGGAAATAGAATTAAAAATATTATAAAAATAAAAAGTAAACATTTTGATATTCTATTTTTTAATTCCTGCAGATGTGGTATTACTGATTTATAAGAATTATTTTTATCATCTGGGGAATTCATTATTTATCGATTTTTTTGTTTGTTTTTTTTGTTTGTTTTTTTTATTTCTTCTTCCATTCTAGACATATGAGATTTTTGATCTGACATAATTTTATTTACATCAGATTGTTCAATCTCATCATCAATAGAATCCTTTAAATTTATAAAATATTTTTGTATTTTACCAAACCATTTTCCTAAATGAGATGCAATTGTAGGCAATCTTTCGGGACCAAGTACAAAAAGCACTAGCAGAAAGATAACGAATAATTCCCAAAACCCTATATCAAACATGTAGTTTATTTTTTATCTTTTGATGAAGATTTGCTGTCTATAATATTATCGTCAGATTCTTCTTTAGATGATTTTTTAAAACTCTTAATTGCTGCGCCTAAATCAGAACCAACATTTCTGAGTTTTTTTGTTCCGAATAAAACAACGATGATTATTAGAATTAACAATATTGACCAAGGTGATATACCACTAAGCATTTTTTTTCCTCATTTATCTCTTAATTTTTTTTCATCATGACCCGATAATCCAAATCTTCTACGTAATTCATGTAAAACATCATTTGCTGATAAATCATTATTGGAAAGCAAAACCATAGAATGAAACCATACATCTGCTGTCTCATGAATAATATCCTTTTTTTCTTTGGATCCAACAGCATCTATTAATTCATTTGTTTCTTCTAAAATTTTTTCCCCAATATGTTGATTTCCTTTCGAAAACAATGATGCCACATAGGATGTATCTGGCTGTGCATTTTTTCTTTTATTTAATACAACATCAAGCTCACTTAAAATGTCGCTTTCATTTTTAATCTGTTCCATGTACATAGAGTAACATAATTAGTATTATTCACGCACTAAAACTCCATGTGTTTTAAGGTAATCTTTAACCTCCATTATGCTAAAGATAGAATAATGAAAAATACTAGCAGCTAATACTGCATCAGCTTTCCCTAATGTTATGGCATCTTTTAAATGATCCAAAGTTCCAGCTCCACCTGATGCAATGACAGGGATATTAACATTGCTTGAGATAAGCTCTAGTAAATTAATATCAAAACCTTCTTTAGTTCCATCTTTATCCATGCTAGTAAGCAATATTTCACCTGCTCCTCTTTTTTCAACATTCTTAGCCCATTCAAAAGCATCTATACCGGTATTTTTTCTTCCGCCATGAGTATAAACCTCCCATAAATCCTTATTGTTATTTTTTTTCACATCTAAAGCAGCTACGATACATTGTCTACCTGTTTTATTAGTAATTTCATTTATTAAATTTGGGTTTTCAACAGCAGCTGAATTTATAGTTACTTTATCAGCGCCTGCATTTAATAAATTATATACATCCTCAAAACTTGAAACGCCACCACCAACTGTAAGAGGAATAAAAACTTCATCTGCAACTTTTTCTACTGTCTCTATTAATGTTTTCCTTTTTTCATGTGTTGCAGTTATATCTAAAAAAGTTATCTCATCAGCACATTCTGAATCATATTTTTTAGCTACTTCTACTGGATCACCAGCATCTCTAATATCTTTGAATTTAGTTCCTTTTACAACCCTACCTTTATCAATATCTAAACAAGGTATAATCCTTTTAGCAACATTCATCTATTTCTAGCACCTCTTTTAAATTTATTTTATTTTCATATAAAGCTTTGCCAATAATTATTCCTGACAAACCATCATTTTTAAGTTTTAAAAGTTTATGTACATCATTTATTAATGTAATACCTCCAGATGCAATAATTGGAATTGAAGTATTTTTAATAAATTTTTCAACATGATCAAAATTAATACCTTCTAACATCCCATCTTTATTAACATCAGTATAAACAATTTGTGATACATTATTATTTTGCAAAAATTCTATAAAATCATAAATATTTTTAGAATTAGTTTCTCTCCAACCTTTAGTAGCTAGCAACCCATTTTTAATTGCAATATCAATTATTATTTTAGACTTTTTATCTCTGGATAAGTTTAGAATAAATTCAGGATCTATAAGTGCTTTTGTTCCAATTATAATTTTATCGACACCAATACTAAGATATTGATCTATTGTATCTTCAAATCTTATACCTCCTCCTACTTGTATGAATAAATTGGGAAATTCTTGTCTTATTGATTTAATGACTTCAAAGTTTACTGGCTTACCTGTATCAGCTCCGTCTAAATCTATTATGTGTAAATTTTGACTACCTTGATTTATCCATTGCTCAGCTATTTTGATAGGGTTATCTGAATATTCTTTTACTTTAGAGTAATCACCTTTAGACAATCTTACACACTTTTTATTTTTTAAATCAATAGCAGGAAATATTTTAATCATTAATGGTCATCCCCATTCCAAGTTAAAAAATTTTTCAGAAATTGCAGTCCTTTAGTCGAGCTTTTTTCAGGATGAAATTGACAAGCAATTATGTTGTCTTTATGTATGACAGATGTGAATTTTTTACCATAATTGGTAGTACCTAAAATTACATTAGAATCATCTGGCTCTACATAATAACTATGAACAAAATAAAAAAAACTATTATTCTCGATGTTTTTCCAAATATTATGCGTTGAATTATGTGCAACATTGTTCCATCCCATATGAGGTATTTTTAAATTCTTTCCGATGTCTTCAAAAGATGAGACTTTACCATCAATGAGATTAAGACAATCAACACCTCCATCTTCATCGCTATAACTCATTACAACCTGTAATCCCATACATATGCCTAAAAAAGGTTTATCGTGTATACATTGTTTAAATTCATTGATATCAAACGTATTCGAGATACTATTCATACAACTACTAACAGCACCCTGTCCAGGAAATATGATGTGACTAGAATCTTTTATGTCAGATAAAGAAGTTGTAACTTTAACATTCGAATTTTTCTCTAAAACATTTACAACTGCTTTATAAACACTATGGATATTACCCATACCATAATCAATAATTACAACGTTTGTCATTACAATGTATCTTTAGTCGATGGAATCTTATTTTTTTGTCTATCATCAATTTCAACAGCCATTCGTAATGCTTTACCAAAAGCTTTAAACAATGTTTCTGCTATATGATGTGAATTTGAACCTCTTAAATTATCTATATGCATTGTCACTTTTGCATGATTCACGAAACCTTGGAAAAATTCTTGTAATAAATCAATATCAAATTCTCCAACCCTAGATCTAGGAAATTTAACATTAAATTCCAATCCTGGTCTTCCTGAAAAATCTAAAACAACTCTAGATAGTGATTCATCCAATGGAATATATGCCGAACCAAATCTGGTAATACCCATCTTATTTCCTAAAACTTTATCGAAAGATTGTCCTAATACAATACCAACATCTTCTACAGTATGATGTGCATCAATATGTAAATCACCTTTAGCATTTAATATAAGATCGAACATCCCATGTTTTGAAACTTGTTCCAACATATGCTCCAAAAATGGTATACCAATTTTTATATCAGAATGACCTGATCCATCTAGATCGATATCAATATTTATATTAGTTTCTTTTGTTACTCTTTCTAATGAAGTTTTACGGTTTTTCATAACATATCTATATCATATTATCTCAAGATAAGCCATTTTTTAACTCTCGAATAGAATATCGTTAAGAAATCAGATTTTTTGGCTTTGAAAATATTTTTAGAATTTGTCTCGTAATACCAGCTTCTAAAAGAGAATGTCCTGCATTGTTAATTGGATACAATATTGATTTTTTATAAACCTTATTTAAGTCATGCGCTTGATTGAGTGGACATACAATATCATACTTTCCGTGCACGATATAACATTTAATATTTTTGATATTGTTAATATTATTAAGTATTTGGTTTTCTTTAATAAAACACTCGTTTTTAAAATAATGTGTTTCAATCTTAGCTAGAGATATTGAACAATCTTTAAAACTTTTTCTAACTATATTAGATTTTTCAATAGTAGAACATACTCCTTCCCAGTTTGCCCATGCTAGACAATAACTTTTTGATCTATTCTCGTTAGATTTATGAATTTTTTTGTAAAAAGCATTCAAAATATTTTTCTTATCAGTTTTAGATAACAAAGACGTAAATTCTTCCCATTCCATAGGTAATAATTCTGATGCACCAAATTGATAGAACCAATCTATATCTTTTTTTCTACATAAAAAAATTCCTCTCAAAACTAGCGAAAAAACTGTTTCAGGATATTTCTGAGCGTATAATAATGCTAAAGTTGATCCCCAGGAACCACCATATAAAACAAATTTGCTAA
>CAYFGJ010000064.1:0-5940 GCA_964342835.1 uncultured Ectothiorhodospiraceae bacterium
ACCTGCAACATCATTAAAAGTTACTTTTACTTGATCTTCGGTTTGCATCTTTGCCTTGCTTTTACCAAAAGACATAGCTCCGCGAGTACCACCTCCGCCTTGCATTTGTCTCATAAAAAATATCCAAACACCTATTAATAATAAAAATGGAAACCAGTGCAAAAATATCTGTGACAAAAAAGATTGTTTTTCAGGCGCTTTACCATTTATTTTTACCTTACTATTTAGCAGCTCTCCAACTAAAGCAGAATTATCCATTTCGGGACTGTATGTTGTGAAATTTTGACCCGATTTAAGTGTTCCATTAATCTCTTTCCCACTAATTGTTACTTCTTCTACTTGCCCAGTTTGTACTTGTTGCATAAATTCCGTGTAGTTATATTCTTCAATAGCTGTATTTCTGCCACTGATACCAGAAAACAAAGACATAATGACAACTGCCACTATTGTCCAGATAACTAAATTTTTTACTAATTCGCCCATAAACTTTTTATATTGATTAGAACCATTCTAAATTGATGCATTAATATTGTCAAACCAAGTACTATTACCATCATATCAGGATTGAAATCCTTTACAAACCAAGTATATTTCTTTACTGATTTTTTTTGATGATTCAGGTTTAAATACATTAACCTTTGTAAAGTATTTTTTTAGAAGGTTATTTAATTCATCAAAACTACTTCCTAAAAAATACTTTATAATCAACATTCCTCCGTTTTTTAATATAAATTTACAACATCTAATTACTGATTTCGCAATATTTTCAAAGTTGCTTTGATCTATATCTACTATACCTGTAATACTGGGGGCAATATCTGATAAAACAAGATCAAATTGCATATTATTATCGTTTAATGAAGCATATATGGAATCATCATTGATGTCGCTTTTTAAGAATTTCACTCCCTCGATTGGATCAATATTTAAAATATCTACTCCAACTATATGCGAAATATTTTTAAACTCCTTCAGATACTGCAACCATGATCCTGGCGCACAACCTAGATCAATTACACAATTACAATTTTTAAGTATTTTAAACTTTTCATCTATTTCTTTTAATTTATAAACTGCCCTAGATCGATACTGATCTTTTCTTGATCTCTTTACATATGGGTCTTTTTTGTGTTTTGAAAACCAATTAGACGTTTTTTTGGTTTTTGACATTTGTCATAAGTATAACATTGTTAATTGTCATTGAATAGAAGAAGCAACATTGTTAATATAGCGATCATGGCAGTTATTACATTACAAGGAAATGAAATTCACACACACGGAACTGTACCTAAACTAGGTGAATCAGCTCCTGATTTTGTGTTAGTTAATTCTGAACTTAATAATGTATCACTGAAAGATTTTGAAAATAAAAATAAAATTCTTAATATAATACCAAGTCTAGATACACCCGTTTGTCAGAAGTCAACCAAACTATTCAATGAAAAAGTATCTAATTTTGATCAAACTATAGTTCTAGCTGTATCAGCTGACTTACCATTTGCTATGAAAAGATTTTGTTCGTTGGAAAATTTAAATAATATTATCCCACTATCAATGATGCGTTCTAGAAATTTTGCAAAAGATTATGGTGTTCTAATAGAAGATGGTCCGCTAGCAGGTATAACAGCAAGAGCTGTTGTAGTTATTGATAAAGAAAATACTATTATACATTGTCAACTAGTTAGTGAAATTGCTGAAGAACCTGATTATAATTCTGCTTTAGATTCTTTAAAATAAAATTAATGAATTTTACTAAACAAGTATTGTTGGCGATGTTGTTTGGTATCATTCTAGGTCTTTTTTTAAATTTTTTTATACTTCCTAACAACATTATTGAACACATATTAATTGAAAATATTTTCATTACTATTTCAACTATCTTTATTACCTTATTAAAAATGATTGTTTTGCCATTAATATTTGTGTCCCTAGTTTCTGGTATCATTAATGTTAAAGATACTAGTACATTAGGAAGAATAGGAGCTAAAACATTAGGGCTATATATCTTTACAACAATAATTGCTTTAAGTCTTGCTCTTATTGCATCTACATTAATAAATTACAATCAAGAAAATTTAACTCTAACAGCTACAACAACTGATCTTAAAATCACTGAGTCTAAAAATTATATTTTATCTTTTTTCCCTGAAAATATTTTTGCATCATTAGCAGATGGGAACGTGATACATATATTAGTTTTTGCTATATTTTTTGGTATTGCACTTTCATCAATTAAAAATGAAATTAAAATTTATATAGATCTGATTGAGGACATTAATAAAATATTTAACAAATTAGTTATATATATTATAAAGCTCACTCCTATCGCAGTATTTTGTTTGTTATCTAATACTTTTGCTACACAAGGTATAGATGTGTTTATTCCTATTGCTAAATATTTCTTTCTTGTAATTTTTGTATTATTTACTCATTTTTTAATTACTTATTCTTTATTGTTAAAATATCTCGGTTCATTAAGTCTGGGAATCTTTTACAATAAAATAAAACCAATACTTGCTTTTACTTTCAGTACAGCTAGTAGTAATGCATCTATACCATTTACTCTAGAAAGAGTTATAAATAAATTTGGGGTAAATAAATCTATAGCATCTTTTTCTATCCCATTAGGAGCAACTATTAATATGGATGGAACTGCTATTATGCAAGGATGTGCAACTTTTTTTCTTGCAACTTTTTATGGTATTAATTTAGAATTTCATGATTATATAACAATAATTTTTACAGCAACTCTTGCATCAATAGGAACGGCTGGTATTCCAAGCGCAGGAATTCTAATGTTATCTATTATTTTAACTGAAATAGGTATACCTCTTGAAGGTATAACATTATTACTCGGTGTTGATAGATTACTTGATATGATGAGAACAGCTGTAAATGTAAGTGGTGATACATGTATTACATGTATTGTGGCAAAAAGTGAAAATATGCTTGATGTAAAAAGATATGATACAAAAAATATTTAATGAATAGTTTTATGTAAACTATGTAAATCATTTGCATCAAAATTATCAATAAATAAAATAGCTTTACAAAAAGCTTTTGCTCCTGAAATTGTAGTAGTTAAACAAACATTATGATTCTGAGCTTCTTGTCTGATTGAGAATGAATCCTTTATTGATTGAACTCCTTCAGTAGTGTTGATTATTAAATGTACGTCACCATTCTTTATCATATCAACAATATGAGGCTGCCCTTGTTTTACTTTATTAATCTGCTCACACATAATATTCTTTTCTATTAAATAATTATAGGTGCCAGATGTAGCATAAACTTGAAATCCAAGTTTAATTAAATCTAAAGCGATATCACAAATTGCTGGTTTGTCCTTATCTCTTACACTAATAAATGCGTTACCATGTTTTGGTAAAATAACGCCTGCAGCCCTTTGTGCCTTAAAATATGCTTCACCAAATGTCTTGCCAAAACCCATCACCTCTCCTGTAGATTTCATTTCTGGTCCAAGTAACACATCAACTTCAGGAAATTTAGAAAACGGAAAAACTGCTTCTTTAACAGAATAATATTTTGTTTCTATCTCTTTTTTTGGTAATAATTTTGATAAAGATTCACCTGCCATCACTAATGCTGCAATTTTTGCAAGTTGTACACCAATTGCTTTTGAAACAAACGGAATTGTCCTAGAAGCTCTAGGATTAACTTCTAAAAGAAAAATTTCATCATCTTTTATTGCAAACTGTGTATTCATCAAACCAATAACTTTTAACTCTAAGGCGAGTTTTTTTACTTGAATTCTTATTTCTTTCAAAATTTCTTGAGATAATGTATATGGAGGAATAGAACAACTTGAATCACCTGAATGTATTCCAGCTTCTTCAATATGTTCCATAATTGCAGCAATAAATACATCTTTTCCGTCACATATTATATCTACATCAACTTCTATAGCATCGTTTAAGAATTTATCTAACATAACTGGTGAATTATTAGACACATCAACTGCATCATGCATATATCGTTTTAAATCATTATTATTAGTTACAATTTCCATTGCTCTTCCACCTAAAACATAAGAAGGTCTAACAACTAGTGGATAGCCAATTTTTTCTGCAGATTCAATAGCACTTGAAATATCTGTAGCAGTTGAATTAACAGGTTGTTTTAAATTTAGTTTATCTACAAGTTTTTTAAATTTCTCTCTATCTTCTGCAATATCAATTGCTTTTGGTGAAGTTCCAATTATTTTTACTCCACTATTTTTCAATTGAGTTGCTAACTTTAATGGAGTTTGTCCGCCATATTGAACAATCACACCCCAAGGTTTTTCAATATCTATAATAGACATTACATCTTCATATGTCAGAGGTTCAAAATATAATCTATTTGATATATCAAAATCTGTTGAAACTGTTTCTGGATTACAATTTATCATGATAGTTTCAAAACCAATTTCTTTTAAAGCTAGTGATGCATGTACACAACAATAGTCAAATTCAATTCCTTGGCCAATTCTATTAGGCCCTCCACCTAATATTATGATCTTTTTATTATTAGTTGGTAAAGATTCACATTCACTATCATACGATGAATACATATATGCGGTTTTAGCTTCAAATTCAGCTGCACAAGCATCTACTCGTTTATAAACAGGTTTGACTCCGAGTGATAATCTTAAATTTCTAAAATCTACTTCATTCATATTTAATTTTGAAGATAAATATGAATCAGAAAATCCTTTTCTTTTGAGTTCTAATATATTTTCTGCTTGAACATTTTCTTTATTTTCTAAATTTGATTCATTATTAACTAAATCTTGTATTTGCGCTAAAAACCAATTATCAATATTAGATAATTTCTGAACAGTTTCCAAATCAAAATTCATTCTAAATGCTTGCGCTAGATATAAAATTCTATCAGGTGTCGTTTTGCGGATTTTATCTTCAATAAATTTATTATCTGACATAGGCAAATCAATGAAACCATCAATTCCTATTTCTAATCCTCGTAAAGCTTTTTGGATTGATTCTTGAAAATTTCTTCCAATAGCCATTACTTCACCAACTGATTTCATTTGTGTTGTTAAAATATTTTCCGCTTCTTTGAATTTCTCAAAAGCAAATCTTGGTATTTTGGTAACAACATAATCAATTGTTGGTTCGAATGATGCAGGTATCACATTACCAGTTATTTCATTTTTTAATTCGTCTAATGTATAACCAATTGCTAGTTTTGCAGCAACTTTAGCAATAGGAAAGCCGGTTGCTTTTGATGCTAAAGCTGATGACCTAGAAACTCTTGGGTTCATTTCTATAACAAATATTTTTCCATTATTTGGTGAAATTGCAAATTGTACATTAGATCCACCTGTATCTACTCCAATTTTTCTTAAAACTTTTATTGATGCATCTCTGAGTAATTGATATTCCTTGTCTGTTAAAGTTTGTGCTGGCGCAACTGTTATAGAATCTCCCGTATGTATACCCATTGGATCAAAATTTTCTATAGAGCAAACTATTATACAGTTATCATTTTTATCTCTGACAACTTCCATCTCGAATTCCTTCCAACCTATAACAGATTCCTCTAGCAATACTTCGTTTGTTGGTGATAACTCAAGACCTCTTTTAACAATCGCTTCAAAATCTTTGATATTATAAGCTATACCACCGCCACTTCCTCCTAATGTAAAAGATGGTCTAATAATAGTAGGAAAACCAATCTCTTTTTGTATTTTTACAGCATCATCAAAGCTATGAGCAATTTTTGCTCTTGGGGTTTCTAATCCTATTTCTTTCATGGCATTTTTAAATAACTCGCGATCTTCAGCCATATCAATGGCGTCAACACTAGCACCAATAATTTTTACATTGTTTTGTTCTAATATCTTATGTCTATTTAAATCTAAAGTTGTATTAAGTGCTGTTTGTCCACCCATAGTTGGTAAAATTGCATCTGGTTTTT
>CAYFGJ010000065.1:0-5910 GCA_964342835.1 uncultured Ectothiorhodospiraceae bacterium
TGTTAATTAAATTTTTAATAATAAAAAATAAATTTAATATAAAAATTATTGAATGTCCAACTATTAGAGATTCTAATGGTCTTGCATTGAGCTCAAGAAATAATTTATTAAAAACGAAAGATAAAATTTTAGCATCTAATATTTTTAAATTAATGCAAAAGTATTCAGAAGATTTTGTATTTAATAAAAAACCTTTAATTTATTTTAAAGATAAACTTGATGACTCAATAGAAACTGAATATTGTGAAGTAATTGAAGTTAAAGAGTTATTTCATATTCATGGTCTTGGTAATATCAATTTAGATAGAAATTCTGAATATAGATTATTTTATGCTGGATATATTTCTGGTGTTAGATTAATAGATAACTTATCATTTAACATAGATTGATAGATTGCTAATTGGACAACCAATTCATGTAGTAGTATTATTATTACTATGAATAAGACTTTTTTAAATTCAAAAATACATAAGGCAACTGTTACAGATTCTAGAATTGATTATGAAGGTTCATGCGAAATAGATATTTCCCTACTTAATGCATGCGGTATCAAACCATATGAGAAAATTGATATTTATAATATTTCAAATGGTGAAAGATTATCAACATATGCTATACCCGGAAAAGCTGAGTCAGGGACAATTTGTGTGAATGGTGCTGCATGTCATAAAATTAAAATAAAAGATAAAATAATTATTTGTGCTTATGTGCAGCTGAATGCCGATGAAATAGTTAATCATAAACCAACTATCATTTATGTAGATGATAAAAATCAAATTATTCAAAATGAAAACTACATTAATTTAGCACAATGAATACATTAATTAATATAAATGATATTGGCGGTGTAATCGCAAAAGAAGATGATAGGTATGTTGTCAAGGATAATACATTATTAAAAAATTTAGTAATAAGTAGTACAGATCTTAAACCAAATAAAAGTACATCAGGACATAAACATAAAGGACAAGAAGAAGTTTATTTCTTTGTTAATGGAACTGGGAAAATGGAATTAGATGGAAAAGCTATTAATGTAAAAGCTGGGGACACCGTTTTAATTGAAGATGGTGTATTTCATCAAGTTCATGCTGGACCACAAGGTTGTTATTTTGTATGTGTTTTTGATGGGAAAAGAAATCATTAGATTAATTCATTTTCATATAATCTAGGTTTTACAAATTCATTATGATATTTTTTTATTTTTTCTAAAGTTTTATTAGAACTATTATCAATAACTGTTACATGGCCAAGTTTTCTATTTTTTCTTTCACTCTTCCCGTAATCATGAAAGTATGTATTTTTGCCAAGTAACATGATACCTGGTTTATAGCGATCAATATTTCCTATTAGATTTATCATAAAAGCAAATCCATTAATTTTTATTTTTTCCATATTAATATCTGATATAGATCTAATATGTGATTCAAATTGACTAATATTTGCACCTTCAATTGTCCAATGACCAGAATTATGAACCCTTGGTGCCATTTCATTTGCTATGAGATTAAAATCCTTATCAACAAAAAATTCAATAACTAGAACACCAATATAATTAAATTTTTCCATGATCTTTGTTAAAATATTTTCTGCATTTTTTTGTAGTTCTTGGTATTTAGTCTCGTTAATTTCATTGTTAAAGGACATGCTCTCTCTCAATATTCCATTTCTATGATTATTCCATGTTAGTGGATAAAAAAATAATTTTTTATCTTGAGTTCTTACACCTATCAATGATGCTTCATTACTAAAATCTACTAAATTTTCAATTATGTATGGAGTCTCTTTTATTTCATTCCAAATTTTATCGAGAGATTGAGATACTCCTCTAATTTGATTTTTTCCATCGTATCCAAATTTTCTCGATTTCAAAATATATTGCTGATTATAATTTTTTAAATATGATTCTAAATCTTCTTTTGATGAAATAGATTTAAAATTGGTGGTAGGTATATTAAGTTCTTTGAAAAGATTCTTTTCTTTTAATCTATCTTGACAAATTTCTAATGCATCAGGATTAGGAAAAACTTTAATTTTATTTTCTAGATACCTTAATGCATTTGCTGGTACATTTTCAAAATCAATTGTAACCAGATCGCATTCTTTGGCAATTATATCTAAAGTCTTTGTATTATCGTATTCAGATTGTAAGCATTTGGTAAATTTGGAGGCAGGAGGATTTTGTGTTGGATCTACTACTAGAAATTCAATATCATATTTTTTTTTAGTAGACTCAACCATCATCATTGCTAGTTGGCCGCCACCTAAAATACCTATACGCATATTATTTTCTTGGGTCTCCGTCTTTTAAAACAGTTTTTGTTTGTTTAGTTCTAAATGATTTTAATTGATTTTTTATTTCAGGATATTTATTACTCAATATACTAGCGGCTAATAATGCTGCATTTATAGCTCCACTTTTACCTATAGCGACGGTACCAACTGGAATTCCAGCAGGCATTTGTACAATGGACAAAAGAGAATCCATACCTTCTAGATTTTTCGTTTTTATTGGAACTCCAATTACAGGGATATGTGTTTTTGATGCAGTCATTCCTGGCAGATGTGCAGATCCTCCGGCTCCAGCAATAATGACTTCAATACCTTTTTCTTCAGCTAAAGATGCAAATTTATATAGTAAGTCTGGAGTTCTATGAGCAGAAACTACTTTACAATCATATTTTATTTTTAATTTATCTAGAGTTTTAGCTGCATGATTCATAGTTGGCCAATCAGATTTTGATCCCATGATTATAGCAACTCGTTTACTGCTTTTATTCATCTACACATTGTATCAGCTTTTAAAATAATTGATAAGAATACTTATCATCTTTTATTAGTCAAATTAGCGTTTGTTTTATATAATAAATAAAAATTCGAGTATATCTTAATAATGATAATTGTAACTGGTGGATCTGGTTTTATTGGTAGTAATCTTATAAGTTCGTTAAATAGTATCGGACATGATGACATACTTGTTGTAGAAGAACTTGATTCCAACACAGAAAAATTTAAAAATCTTGATGATCTTCAATACATAGACTGTGTAGATCATAAAAAATTTTTACATGATATAAAAAATGATACTAAAAAATATATAAATAAAATTAATTTAATTTTTCATTTAGGCGCATGTTCTAAAACTACAGAACCTGATAGAGATTACATATTGGATACCAATCTTTATTATTCTCAAGAACTATTACATTATTCTACCAATTCCCAAATAAAGTTTATATATGCTTCATCAGCTTCAGTTTATGGTTCTGGAAAAATATTTTCTGAAGATCCAAAAAATGAGAGTTTTTTGAATCATTATGCAGAATCAAAATATAAATTTGATCAATATTATCGTGAACATAAAGATAAAATAAACACTCAAGTTGTAGGATTAAGATATTTCAATGTTTTTGGTCCTAGAGAAAATCATAAAAAAGAAATGTCTAGCGTTGTATACCATTTTTATCAACAAATGAAATCTAATAAGACTATTAATCTTTTTAAAGGTAGCCATGGATATGCTGACGGTGAACAAAAAAGAGATTTTATATTTGTCAAAGATACTATTGATATAAAATTATGGTTTATGAAGAATAATATTTCTGGCATTTATAATGTTGGAACAGGGGAGTGTAATACCTTTAATAATGTAGCTAAAGCAGTGATAGAAAATTTTGATGATGGGAAAATAAAATATATTGAATTTCCAGAAAATCTAAAAAAACAATATCAAGCATATACCGAGGCAGATATAACAAATTTAAGAAATATAGGTTATAAGAAAAAATTCTCTCATCTGAATGATAGTGTAAAAGAATATATTTTTTGGCTATCACATAACTAATGACTTCGAATAAAAAAATTTTAATTGTTGCTCCAGCATGGATTGGAGATTTTATAATCTCACAATCTCTTTACAAGAAATTAAAAATAATTAATAAGTCATGTGAAATAGATTTAATAATTAAGAAAGATTTAATACCATTGGCAAAAATGATGCCTGAGATCTCAAATATTCATGAATTAACTATACCTCATGGTGTTCTAGGATTAAATCAAAGAATAGCATTAGCTAAAACAATTCATAATTGTAAATATGATGAATGTTTTGTTTTGCAGAATAGTTTTAAATCAGCAATTATTCCATGGTTTTCAAAAATACCAATACGTATTGGATATTCCACAGAATTAAGATTTTTTTTATTAAACAAACGTTATAAATTAGTTAAACATCAGTTATCAATGGTGAACAGATATTTAAAGTTAGTAGATACACAATATTCTCAATCTCTCAAACCACAAATAAATATTAATTCTTCAGATCAAATTAAAACTTTAAGAAAGTTTAAAGTTAATACTATCAAAAAAAATTTATTTTTTTGTCCAGATGCTGAATTTGGTCCAGCAAAGAGGTGGCCAATTGAAAAATGGGTAGAGCTTATTGAATATTTGTCAGTTAATTATTCAATATATATTGTAGGGAAAGATTCTAAAGTTTTGAAAAATTTTTCAATGATATTTGAAAATAAAAAAAATGTATTTAATCTAATTAACAAGACTTCTTTAGAGGAGGTTGTGCATTTACTTTCATGTGCTGATCTTGTTGTGTCAAATGATTCGGGATTAATGCATATTGCTGCATCGGTTAACACTAAAATTATCTCATTATTTGGATCTTCTTCGCCAAATTATACTGCCCCTTTGATTGATGATGGAAATAGTAAGATTATATATAAAAAATTATCTTGTAGCCCATGTTTTGAAAGAGAATGCCCACTAAAACATCTAGATTGTTTAAATTCAATTACTTCAGATAATGTAATTGAGGAAATAAATAAAATATTATAAAACTCCAATAAACTTTTGGATTTCAAGAATAGTCTTTTTTTCATCTATTTTTATGTTTCTAAAACTACCACCGAGATCTGTAAAATGTAGTCGATTTTTTGAATTATTTATCGTTTCCCATCTTAAATGCGTTGATGATTTTTTTGATGGATAGAATCCAACTGTTTGTTTATTTAGTGCTCCTGCAATATGTAGAGGACCTGTAGAACCAGATATAAAAACATCACACAGATTTATATTTTTCAATAATGCATCTACACTATTAGTTGGTCTAATTAGTTTCACATTAGTAACATTTTTAAGTTTATTATATAATTCAGTTGCTATTTTCTTTTCATATGGCGAATAGTGAATAATAAAATTATGATCATCAAAACTTCTCAAGCCTTTACAGATAGATACATAATCATCAATAGATAGATTTTTAGATGAACCTCCAGTACCAGGATGAATAAATAATATTTTTTTATTAAGATTTATTTTATATATATTACAGAAATTTTTTTTATATTCTTCAGCTTCTTTTTTATCAAGTACGAGATAAGGTGGTTCATCCATAGGTTCGTAATCTGTAACATGATATTTTTCCAGTAATTCTACAACTAAGTCTGTATTATACTCATGTTCTGGTTTTTTTGAGTTTGAGCGTTTTTGTTTTAGTTTATGATTATAAAAAAATTGTGCAAGTTTGGTAGCTGGTGCAATTCTAAGTGGTATTTTACAAGACTTTAAAAGATATCCTATTCTAAATGTGGAAAAGAATGATATTGCAGCATCAAATTTTTTTTCTTTAATTATTTTTTTTAAATTTCTTAAACTTTGATCAGTAATTATTTCATCTATGTTTTTACATCTAACAGCTAATCTTTCGACATCTTTAGATACCAAACACGTTATATGTGCATCTTCCATATTTTTTTTTAAATAGGATATAGCTGGCCAAGTTAGCATAAAATCTCCTATTTTGTCATTTCTTACAAGGAGAAAATTTTTCTTTTTAAGATTCATTTTATTTGTGTTTTAAAAAATTTTATTGTTTCTTTTAATCCATCTTCAACTGTTATA
>CAYFGJ010000066.1:0-5844 GCA_964342835.1 uncultured Ectothiorhodospiraceae bacterium
AATCAGCATTATTTATGAAATAATCTGGAAAAACTTAATCGAAGGCGTAAATGATAGGAATTCTGATTTTCATACATTTGCATTGGCTACAACTAATAATGATAAAGTTTCAGTTAGAACAATTGTATTGAGGGATTGTAATAAAAAAGACTTATATATTTCTTTTCATACAAATAATACATCTAAAAAAATAAAAGAAATTAAAAAAAATCCAAATGTTGAATGTTTGTTTTACAGTAAAAATGAAAAAATACAAATAAGAATTTCTGGTATTGCTAAAATTTTTAATGATGATCATATTTGTCATAAAATTTGGAAAAATTTAAAACAAGATGCACGTAATTGTTATCTTATTGATAAAAAATCTGGGTCGTTAATAAATAGTCCAGCAGATGTACATCAAGAACATAACAATGAAGTTAGTAAAAATTTTTCATTAATAAATATAAATATAAAAAAAATAGAGTGGTTATATTTATCTAGTTCAGGACATAGACGTGTTTCTTTTAATGAACACAATTTATTTAAAGGTAATTGGATTGTTCCTTAATGCCGATGGCCGGACTCGAACCGGCATGGCTTTCGCCACTGCCCCCTCAAGACAGCGTGTCTACCAGTTCCACCACATCGGCAAAATTATGGAAGATCTTTAATGTTATCTTTAGATGATTTTTTTTCTTCTTGATCAGTTTGCAACTGACTATCAATTATACTCGTTTCATTAGATGTTTTGTTCGATGCAAAATATGCCAATGACAAACTTGTAACAAAAAATATTAATGCGATAAGTGTTGTAATTTTAGTCAAAAATGTAGCGTTACCACGAGCACCAAATATAGTAGATGAAGCTCCTGTACCAAAAGCTGCTCCAGCATCAGCTCCCTTACCATGTTGAACAAGTATCAAAATAATAAGTGATATGGCTAGAATTATATGAATACTTAAGATAATAGTTTGCATGTCATTATTTACTCAGATTGATGAACAAATTTCAACAAATTTTTTAGAATTTAATGAAGCGCCACCAACCAAAACTCCATCTACTTCGTTTATATTGAGTATAGTATTAGCATTTTTTGAATTTACACTTCCACCATATATAATTCTAATTTTATCAGAATCTTTTCCAAACATGGAAAATAATACTTTTCTAATATGTTTATGAACATTGATAATGTCAGACTCACTGGCATTTTTACCAGTGCCTATTGCCCAAACAGGCTCATATGCAACTATTAATTTTCCAGGATCTGTTTTAATAAATTTTAAAGATTTTTTTAATCCTTGCTGTAATTGATGGCTTATAATTCTTTTAGTAAATTTTTTATTATACTCGGATAATGTTTCGCCTATACAATATATCGTTTTAATTTGCCCCCTTAATGAAGTCATAATTTTATTTGTTAGGGATGATTGTTGTTCTTTAAATATAATACGTCTTTCAGAATGACCTATAATACAATATTTGCATTTTAAGTCTTTGGCCATTTGGATAGAAATTTCACCTGTATAAGCACCAGACTCATATTCAGAAATATTTTGTATTCCACAAAAAATATTATGCTTATTTTTTTTCTCCAATATCTTTTTGATAGTATCTATGTATATTGATGGAGGAAATAACACAATTTCTCCTCTATTTTTTTTATGTTTTAAATTTGCAATTATATTAAAAGTTAATTTGGATAAGGATTTTGATGTTCCGTTTTGTTTCCAGTTTGCAGCAATGAGAATCTTTCTATTCATAATTTATGTTCTAATGATATTATCACAAAAATAATCTACAAGAGAGTTTATTTCTTCCTCATTTTCATATTCAATTAATAATCTAATCAAATTTTCTGTTCCTGAAGGTCTTAATAAGATTCTTCCATGATTCATGACTTTAGTCTCTAAATTATTTGTAATCTTTTTATTATGTTCATTTCTCATAAATTCTAATTTATTTTTTATAGGTATATTAATTAATTTACTTGGTATTTTTTTTATATGTTTTGTTAAATCATCTAATGAATTATTTGAAACATATAAAATTTTTAAAACATTTATTAAAGTTAAAATACTATCACCAATTGGTATATCAATAAAATCTCTAACTATAATATGGCCGGATGATTCACCACCTATTTGAGCATTGTTCTCAATCATACCTTCTAATACGTTTCTATCACCAACATTTGTTTTAATGAAATTAATTCCAGATTTTTTGTACTCTGAATGTATTCCAAAATTTGTCATATGTGTACCAATTACAGATTCTTGATAATTTTCAAATCTTTTTTTGTATTCAGATATAATCAATAAGATTTCATCTCCATCTAATATTTTTCCATTTTGGCTTATAAAAATAGCTCTGTCTCCATCTCCATCAAACGCTACTCCCAAATTAATTTTTATTTTATTATTTAAATTAAATTGTTTCATATAATTTCTTATGAATTCAGGATGTGTTGAGCCACAATTATAATTAATATTTTTTCCATTCGGTTGATCAAATATTGTAATTACTTCTAGGCATGTATCTTTAAAGATTTCTTCAGTAATTTTTGAAGTAGCACCATTTGCACAATCAATCAATACACGCATACTTTTATTTTTATCAGTTATAATATTTGTTACCTTTCTTGTAAAATAATCACGAACTAATTTTATATATTTATCTTTAATGATAGTTTTATTATTTAATATTTGAATATTTTTTTTAGATGTATCGATATCACTAACAGTTTTATAAAAATCTTCAATTTTATTTTCTAATTTATGGTTAAGTTTATTTCCGTTATAATCAAATATTTTTATTCCATTATCATAATATGGATTATGTGACGCAGTAATTTGTATACCTATAGAAAAATTATCTGCTAGATTGTTAACTATAGCGCTCAATGCAGGTGTGTGAAGCATTCCCAAAGAGATCGCTTTAGATCCTTGTTTATTAATACCATCATTTAAAGCTGTTTCAATTTGATTGGCAGATTCTCTCCCATCATTAGATATATAAACGATTCCTGATTTATTCTGAAATAATATCGATGCTACTGAGTATCCTATTTTTCTAATTTCTTCAGTAGTTAAAGGAAATTCACCAAATTTTTTCCTAATTCCATCTGTACCAAACAATATCATTTTTTTAAATATACCGGTTTCATATCAAGTAATAACTTAGTTTCTTTAACATCATGTGTACGTATAATACTAGCTCCATTCTTTACAGATAATATTGTTGCAGTTAAAGTTCCGTTTAATCTATCTTCAGGTGGTTTGTTTAATAAGTTACCTATCATGCTCTTTCTAGAAATTCCAATTAACAAATTATCATGTATTTTTTTAAAATGATTCAATTTTTTCAATATTAAGTAGTTATGATTTAAAGTTTTTCCAAAACCAAACCCTGGATCAATAATAATATGATTCTTTTTAATTTTATTTTTTATACATGAATCAATTTTATTTTTAAAGAAAAGAGAAATATCTGAAATTATATTTTTATATCTGGGTTGTTTTTGCATAGTTTCTGGTTTACCTTGCATATGCATCAAACATATAAAAAGATTGTGTTTTTTTACTAACTGTATCAATTTTTCATCACTCAAAGAAGAGATATCATTCACTAACTGTATTTTGTATTTTATCAATTCTTTTACAACTTCAGATTTTCTTGTATCTATTGAAAGTGATATGTCTGTATAATTTCTAATTTCTTCAATGATTGGTAATAGTCTAGAAATTTCTTCATCAGATGATATTCCTCGTGATCCTGGCCTGGATGATTCTGCGCCTATATCAATAATATCTGCTCCATCACTTATCATTTTCTTAATATGTTTCATGGCTTTAGATTTTTTAAAATATAATCCACCATCAAAAAAAGAATCAGGAGTAACATTTAGAATACCCATAATTATAGGTTTTTTATTTTTAGCTAAGATTAGACTCATCTAGATATTTCTCAAATTTAGAATTATTTGTTTGTTTTTGTTTAATTTTTAAATTATATTGTTTTGCTCTATCTAAAAATCCTTTTTTATAAATAGCAAGCTCATCATCTTTAATTATATATTTTGTAAATGTTAATTGTGGAGGTGGGGTACATATAAGTAATACTGCTTGTGTAATTTTTGTTTTATATAAATAATCATGTGCAATGGCATATGCTGCTGTTTGTAAAAAATAATCTTTACAATACTCAATTTTTTTTGGTTTTCTAGAAGACTTAAAATCAATAATAGATTGATTATCTTCATAAATACCACATAAATCACATGTTCCGGCAAATTGAATTAAAATTGAATCATAATAAATATTAACTTCATTTCCCCATATCTCTTGTAAACTATTATTTAATCCTTTAAATATAATTTGGTTTGCCATTAAACTTTCTTCATTACTTATATTATCTAATGATTGTTCGTGCTTATTAACTTGTATATCTAAATTTAATTCAATTTGTGGATCTATGGTTTTAGGTTTTAAATTTAATAAATATTTTTCAATACATGAATGCATTTTTGTTCCTCTTAACAAACTTTCTCGAGTAATTTTATCTGCTTCTTTTTCTCCTATTTTTTGACGCCATCTATTTAAGCTTTCTTTATCACTGGTCGATTTAGTCTGATCAAGAATAGTTGTAACGGATGGGATGTCTTTATTACCAACTCTGTATGACCGAAGACCGTTGACATCTTTGATTTTTCTCAAAGTATGATATTTGAAATTATTAATCCACTTCAATTTTAAAACCTTAAATACAGTAACTTATCATATTAACATAAGTTTAAAATTACTATATTAAAAGATTTTTATGAAGCTGGTGTAGTTGCAGGGCTTTCTTTAGATCGTGGTGTAATTCCACCAGACGATGAGTCATCATCAGACCAATTTTCAGGAGCTCCAGGTGTTTTTCCATCCATAATTTGATCTATTTGTTTACTATCTATAGTCTCATATTTTATTAAAGCTTCTGCCATAACATGCATTTTATCAAGATTGTCTTTAATTAATTTTGTTGCACGTTTATATTGCAAATCAATAATCCTTTTTATCTCAGAATCAATTGAATGAGCTGTTTCATCTGAAACTTTTTTTTGCTGAGAAACAGATTTACCTAGAAAAACTTCATTTTGTTCTTCATTGTATGCCAATGGTCCCATTTTATCTGAAAGACCCCACTTTGTTACCATACTTCTAGCAAGATCAGTAGCTCTCTCAATATCATTTGATGCACCAGTAGTGACTGCATCAGATCCAAAAACTAATTCTTCTGCAACTCTGCCACCAAATAAAGCTGCTATCATACTATTGATTCTTTGTTTACTATTACTGTATCGATCTTCTTCAGGTAAAAACATTGTTACGCCTAAAGCTCTTCCTCTTGGTATAATACTTACCTTATAAACAGGATCATGATCAGGTACTAATCTTCCAACAATAGCATGTCCTGCTTCATGATAAGCAGTAAGTTTCTTCTCATCATCGTTCATTACCATTGATTTTCTTTCACCACCCATCATAATTTTATCTTTAGCTTTTTCGAAATCTTCCATATCAACTATTTTTTTATTAGCTCTAGCAGCAAATAATGCTGCTTCATTAGCAAGATTTGCTAAATCAGCTCCAGAAAAACCTGGTGTTCCTCTAGCTAATATTTTTGGTTTTACATCATTAGCAATAGGTATTTTTCTTATATGAACTTTAAGAATTTGTTCTCTACCACGAATATCCGGTAAAGGTACTACTACTTGTCTATCAAATCTACCTGGTCTTAATAATGCTGGATCTAATACATCAGGTCTATTAGTTGCTGCAATAACAATAACTCCTTCATTTCCTTCAAATCCATCCATT
>CAYFGJ010000067.1:0-5707 GCA_964342835.1 uncultured Ectothiorhodospiraceae bacterium
TGTTTGAGATATATCTAATAAATCAGCAAGTGCTCTCATATGCTCATTGTCAATATAACCCAAATTATCTTGAATTATATGAAGATATTCTATGAGATGATCTCTACGATAATTTGATATATTAATTAAAGATTTTAAGGATTCTTTAATTTTGAGATCTACATTTCTTCCTCTATTTCGTAGTTTTGTCTTTATCTTAAGTTTGTTTTTCACGTTTTTATTGTGGTAATTCAGATTGTATATTATTTTAATTATATGAGCTTTACTTGACTAATCAAAGGTTATTATATTATAGAATGGTAGAGAAATATGAATAAAGAAAAAACATATAGCGAAAATGAAATTAATGATTATTTAAAAAACCATTTGCCGCATTGGTATTATGAAAACGGGTGGATCAGAAGAAAATACAAGACCAGTGGATGGAAAGGGACTTTGATGGTGATTTCTACGATTGGACATTTGGCTGAGGCCGCATGGCATCATCCAGATATAAGCGCTTCTTATGCATTTGTTATAGTGAAGTTACAGAATCATGCGGCAAAAGGAATTACAGATAAAGATTTTTTACTAGCAAAAAAAATTGAATCTGTTATCCAATGGCAACCAAGCAACGAAGATGGCTCACTTGAAGGAACTCCGGAAGATCCTAGGTTTAAATATATCAAGTATGATTCTTTAGAATAATGTTTGTATTACTTTTATGATTTCACTGCTCGGGAGACCACTCGGTAAAATTTTTTTAACGTATAAGTCTTGATCAATAATGTATAAATTAGAGCTATGTTCAACCAAATAATCTTTAGAAGTATGGTCTAAAAGCGCATATGTAGTTCTAAAAAATTTATTAATTTTATCAATATTATTTTTATCAGCAGTAATCCCTAATATCCTTTTATCAAAAAATTTTGTGTACTGATCTAAAGTCTCTGGATTATCTCTTTTATAATCAACACTGATAAAAATGGGTTGCACATGACCAGCTTTTTCTCCAAGACCATCCAATGTTTTTTTTATATCCATCAACGTCAAAGGACAAACATCAGGACAATGAGTGTATCCAAAAAACACCAATATAATTTTACCTTTGTATTGTGATAATTTAATTTTATCCTTCATTGAAGACTTAAAGACAACTTCATTAAAGGCAGGATTCATATCTGGCATAGCTATTGCACGTTCTATATTTATAAAAAAGAATAAAATAAAAGCTAATGTTGAAATTAGATATTTATTGTCAGTTTGTTTCATAATTAAGTCTCACAAATACTACTTTATATTGTGTTAGATGCTAACACTATTTTATAATCTAAATAAAGATAAAAAAAGTATATTAATCAGTATTTTAGCAAATTCTAATAAACCTAAAAAAGACAAATTTAGTTTTGACTACAAAGACGACTGATACTAATATTTATATATTAGGAAATTATTCCTAGGGAGCCCGGCACAAAGGATGATAAGTCCTTTGTCTTGTACTGTATGGTGACGGGAAACGTAAAGGCTTCGATTTATCTGGAGGTAAAGATGATCGGAAATATATTATTAAATTTACGCTACTTGCTAGCTCCAATACTAATTATAGTTGCTGGAGTGGGCGTCCTAATCGGTGGCATTATGGCATGGTTAGGTGTGGTTTTACTATTTGTAGGTCTACTTGTAGATATTGCAACTAAGTTTGAAACTACTGGCGTTGGACATGATGACGAAGGTCAAACACTTGGATGGGTAACTTTCCAAAACTTGACTATGTATTTCATGTTACCTGTGTTTGCACTTTTCCAATTAGTAATGGCATGGAGACTTTATTCTTTCATGGCGTTAGGTGGAGCTGAAGGTGCAGTCATAATGGAAATAATTCCTGGCATAATTGTTATGCATGAAGGAATTACAGGTATTAACCTAATAGGTGCTACACTATCTTCTGGTATCTTCATCGGTATCGGAATTATATATGGTCATGAGTTATCACATACTAAAGGTTTTAGTTTTGTAATTTCTCGTACTATGATGGCTCTATCAGGTACAGCTCATTTCTGTTATGCACACGTGTACAACCATCACTTAGAATTAGCTAGTGAAGATGATCCTGCAACTGCACCACGCGGTCGTACAATTTATGGTCATTATCCGCTATCTTATTTTGGTCAATCTAAATTCCTATTTAATATGGAAAAAGAAAGACTAGCTCGTATGGGTGTACCATTTATTTCATGGCAAAACCGTTGGATTCGTGGTTACTTAATGTCAGTTCCAACAGTTACTCTGTTCTTTATAGCAGGTGGCTGGATTGGTATGGCATCACTAGCTACAATCTGGGCAATTTCTAACTTCGAATTAGAAGCTTTAAATTACCTAGAGCACTATGGTTTAATCCGTGTTAAAGATCAACCAATTGATTATCGTCATAACTGGGATAATTCTACATGTTTCACAGCATGGTTCTTTATTGAAATTGGTCGTCAAGCTGACCACCATGATCGTGGAGAAACACATTTCTGGGAACTTGAAAATGTTGGTTGTCCAAACACAGGATGGGGATACTTTGTAGTATTCTTTATCGCTTTAGTACCGCCAATTTGGCATTGGTACATGCGTAAAAGATTAGCTGCATGGGATCAGCATTTTGCTACAGACGAAGAGAAAGCAATTGCTAGAAGAATCAACAAAGAAGTTGGTTACGAAGGCACACCTTTCGCTGGCGATGTACTTGCAGATGCTGGTAACGTTGATCTAGGTTTAAGATCAGCTAAGAAGTAACCCATTTATAGGTTATTGAAGTTAGGTATCTCTTTATTGAGATACCTAATTTCGTGTAAAGGAAGACACACATATTAACTTTTATTATCGGAGAAAGAGATGAAAGTAACTTACAATGCAGATGTGTGTACACATGCAGGAGAATGCGTAAAAGGTGCTCCTAGTGTGTTCAAAGTTGTCGATGGCAAATTTGTGATAGATACATCAGCAGATACAGAAGACAATATTAGAGCAACAGTTGGTAATTGTCCGTCTGGTGCTTTAAAAATAGAAGACTAAATTTTAATCGATTAGAATAAGGGGGAAATTATGCCAATCGGAGATCATTTAAGGGATGTTCAGGAACTGTATGGAGCTCCAACATGTCCTCATACAAATGCAGTATTAATTTGTGCTGGTGAAAAAGGACTAGACATTAATGCTAATGTTGTAAAAGACTGGGGTGCTGGATCTGAAATCCGTAGCATGTCACCATTAGGAATTGGTCCAATTCTTAAAGATCGTGCTTGCACAAACTATGGACTTGTTTCTTGTCTATCATATATTGATGACAAAGGCTTTGGTCCATCTCTTGTACACAGAAATGGCGTAACAAGAGCACGTATGTGGAGAGAAGTTACTGTAGCTATGAATTGTAATGCATCTGATGATGCTTCATTAGCAGCTGCACTAGATACTCTTGAAGATACATTAGGTTCAGACTTGGGTAATATGAGAGGAGACTATGTATGCGGTCAATATACATTTGCTGACTGTGCATGGGCTGGCGTTTGTCAAGTTGCTACAAATAGTGGCAAAGGCAACGCAGTGAGTTCAAGAGCACGTGTGAACAAATGGTTTGCTGCTGTTCAGTCTCACCCATCTACAAGTAAAGAGTCTATTAATCCATTTTCATGTATGTGTACAAAAGCAGATGCAGATGGTGGAACAATAAGAAACATTTCAATCAATGCTGGTTAATTATTAATCTACATTGACTTATTGAAAAGTAATTGAGACCCCAATTTTTAATTGGGGTCTCTTTATTTTAGATTCGTGATATTGTAATCTGTCAAAGACTGATAACCCATGGATTTTATTACTTTATGAATATTTATAAATATCTCTGGTTTTTTGGAACCAAACCAAAAAACGGTTATGTAACTATAGAACCTTCTAAAAAAAGAGTTTTTGTGAAAGACAATCAAAGTATCTTGGATGCTGCATTAGAACAAGGATTGGATTATCCTCATGATTGTAAATTTGGTAGTTGTGGTTCATGTAAAACTAAACTTTTAAAAGGCAAAATCAAGCCAACCATTGATTATAGTTATACATTATCAAAACAAGAAATAGCTAATAATTATTTTTTAGCATGCCAATGCAGATTAACCATGGATTCAATAGTTGAAGTTGAGCTTGGTAATTTAATTAGAAAAGCTCCAAAAAAAAGCAATGCAAAAATTATATCTACTAATATGTTAACAAGCGATATTATGAGTGTGGTACTTAAAACAGAAGACAATATAAATCATGATGCTCTTGCTGGAATGTGGTCTGAGTTATCGATTGGTGGCCTGGATAGACCTAGATCTTATTCTTATGCCAAAGCTCCACAGAATGAAAAACCAAACGAGTTCACTTTTTTTATAAGAAAAGTCCCAGGCGGTAAATTTACAGAATGGCTTTTTGATCCTGAAAGAGATAAAAACGAAAATCTTGTAATAAA
The DNA here is from genome assembly GCA_964342835.1 of uncultured Ectothiorhodospiraceae bacterium. GTDB lineage: Bacteria > Pseudomonadota > Gammaproteobacteria. The sequence goes on from CAYFGJ010000067.1 coordinate 4,469, forward strand.
TGGACCATTTGGATCATTTTATCTTAGAGAAAAAAATACACCCATAATATGTATTGCAGGTGGAAGTGGTTTAGCCCCAATTAAGGCATTGTTAGAAGATGGAGTTTCGAAACAAGTAAAAAGGGATGTTGTTTTTTTATTTGGAGCACGAACACAAAACGACTTATATTGTGTTGAAGAATTAAATCAAATAAAAAATAATTGGAATAAAGATTATTTTTTTGATTTTGTTCCAGTTTTAAACATGGAATCTCAAGATAGTGACTGGAAAGGCGCCCGAGGTTTAGTTACAGATTTTTTTGAAGAGGAATATATCAAGAAAAAAGGTCTAGATATTTCTGATTGGCAAGGTTATTTATGCGGACCACCTCCAATGGTCGATTTTGGTGCGGAATTATTAAAAAAATATGGTATTAAATCAGATGAAATTTTCTATGATAAGTTCACAGATTCGAGTAATAAAGAATAAATTAATCACTCAACACTATGTATGAAAAATTGGCTAAATTACTAATTAATGTGTTTACAATGCTTGAAAACTGTATTACTTTTAATACTGCACGGTGTAATGGTACGCGTATCATTATATCATTAAATGCTAATAAAGAGGAGAGTAAATTATGGGATTTCTATTCGGTAAAACCGCTCAAGGCACATATGTGATGGTAGCGTTCTGGATAGCGTGTTACTACTTCTTCAGCAGTATGTTCCCACAATGGCATTTTGCTCCTGGCTCAATGCCTGGGTTAGCTGGCTGGCCAGTAGCTCTATTAATAGGTTTTCTATTAATTGTAGCTAATATGATAAGTGTATACTTATTCATTAAGGTCGCTGGTAACAGACCATGGGAATGGTTTGAAGATGGAAACTACGGACCAGGAGATGAAGGGTAAAGGAATTTGATGGCTAAGTTTTAGCTGTCAAATAACTATAATAATAAGAGTCTTATCAAAAAAGGACTTAATAGGGGGAAAGTCTAAAAACTTTCATTACATTGGACGTAAGTCCCTAGCCATTAAGACGTTATTTTATATATATATAAAAATGAGGAAAGTTATATGAAAACTCACACAAGACGTGATTGGAAACTTGGAGCTGCGGTAGGTACAGCCTTATCGTTAGGTTCAGGTGCAGCAATTGCAGGACCGCATGGGTTTGATTTGCATAACGTGTTTCATGGAGCATCTGCTGGTTTAGCAGGTACTAGTATTGCACACGTTGAAGATCCAGTCTCAGCGG
>CAYFGJ010000068.1:0-5626 GCA_964342835.1 uncultured Ectothiorhodospiraceae bacterium
GTACATTAGAAACTGGAAGAGAAGAACATAGAACAGGTTCTCATGCTAGACAAGTTAATGGTACATCAATAGGAGTTTGTTTAGTTGGTGGTTATGGTTCTGGTGGTTGGGAAAACAATTTTACTGAAGAACAATTTTCAACATTAAAAGATATAGTATCTAAATTAAAAGATAAATATAATATAGAAGCAGAAAAAATTATAGGACACTATGAAGTTGATGATGTTAAAAAATGTCCTTCGTTTGATGTAAAGGAATGGAGAGAAAATAATGGCATGGTTTAGTTTAGCAAAGGTTGCACTACAAGCTGGTACTCACATCTTTAAAAAAAGACAAGAGACTAAGATGATGATGGCTGATGCACAACATCATCACGCAGCTAAGATGGCAAGAGGTGAAGCAGAATATCAAGGTAAATTATTAGAAGCAAGACAGTCGGACTGGAAAGACGAGTTCGTTTTGGTCGTGCTAACTTTGCCCATTTTGGTGATTGCATATGGAGTCTTCAGCGAAGACCCTAACGCAGCTTTAAAGATAAAAGAATTTTTTAAACAGTTTCAAGAACTGCCGAGCTGGTTTACAAATTTATGGATTCTTGTCGTGGCTAGTATCTATGGTATAAAAGGTACACAGATATTTAGAAATGGAAAAAAATAATGAATAAAATAATCTTAGTATTAATAATATTATTTGGATTAAGTGCTTGTACTATAGGACCTAAGTGTACTTATACTCAAGAAGGAACTAAACTTTCTTCTTGGTTTTGGTTTACTAAAGAAGTACCTGTAGATTTAAGCAGAGAAAATTGTAATTAAAATGTTAGAAAAATTAATGACAATGTTAGTAGGAATATTACTTGCATTAGCAGGTTGGTCTTTATCTAGAACATTTGAACTATCAACTATTCAAGCTGTACATGAAGACAAAGTACATAAGCTTGAAAGAACAGTAGAAAAACTACAAGATAAGATGGAAGTAATGTTAGATAAAGATGAAGAAATTATGCAACAACATAAAGACTTATTTAAAATTTTAGAAAAAGATAATAACAACACAGGATATAGTTATAATTAAAATGCATTTCATTGCAGAAGTATTAATAAAACAATTAAACCCTACAGGTAAAAAAATGAATTATTATTTTACAGGTATATTAATTATATTAATGGTATTGTTGGCAGTATTTGGAGGTCCAGTTAGATGAAGATATCAGAATCAACTTCTATAAGTATGCCAATGAAAAATTTAATCAGTATTATTGGTGCTGTTGCTATAGGAGTGTGGGCATATTTTGGTGTGGTTGAGACCCTCAATAAGCATAGTACTACTTTAGAATTAATAGGTAAAGATTTAGAAGCTAACTCAGAATTTAGAATCAAATACCCTCGTGGAGAATTAGGTCAGTCAAGTGGGGAAGCAGAATTATTTTTGATTGTAGAACATCTAAGTGGTTTAGTTGAAAAGATGGAAATAGAAATGGGTGAAATGATGCATAACAAAGTAAATATTGAAAGACTTCAAAAAGATGTAGAAAAAATTTTAATTGATGTAGAAAAATTAAAAGATAAAGTAAGAGCAAATGGTAAGAATTATGAATAATTTTATAGATAAATTTTTTTTAAAATGTTTTGGAGGATTAGATTGGATATCAGAACAGATGGATAAACTATTTGCACCAAGATGTAAATGTAAAAACAAAAAGGAGAAAAAATGATAGAGACTGTATTTGCCCTACTTCTTATAATGGACCATGAAATTAAGGAACACAGAATTCAAGAATCGTTATCAAAATGTTTGAAGGCAAAAAGATATGCTATGAAGGATAAAGCTGTTGGAGATAGAGTAGTCTACAAATGTATTAAATCTAAAGCAAACATAGAAATATACATGGGTGAAAAGAAAATTACTTCTTTAATATTAGACTAATGAAGATAGCTTTGTTTATGATTATGTGTTCAGGAATGGCAGGTCAATGTCTTGAACCTCACAGATTAAATACTTATGATAATTTTTATCAATGTATGACTGCTGGTTATACAGAAGCTTTAAGAAAGACAGAAGAAATTGGAAAAGAAGAAGTAAATAAAAATAGAATTTATATTAAGTTTGTTTGTGCTGCTGAAGAAACAAATGAAAAGATAGAAAAGAAAATAAATATTTAACTATGAAATACATCCCTTGCAATTTTTTCTAACTCTTCAGATAACTCTGTAAAATTACTTTTACATTCCCTTAACATAGCATTAATCACACCAGCATTTTCTTTTTTAAAATGTAATGGTATTTTATCTGCAGGATAATTTTTTATTTCTGTAATGAATTGTCCTTGATTATTTATAATCAATTTGAAACCCATCAACTCAGCTTCTTTTCTTTTAACTCTGGGTTTACCTTTTAACTTTGGATTCTGTCTCATGTTTTTTCTTTAATAAATCTAAAAGAAAATCATCATCTGATTTTCCTTTTCTTAATTTAGTTAAAGGTTTATCACCTTCTTTATATATCTCAACACTTTGTACTCGTGCAGGATTAGTCATAAATACTGGAAGTCTTTCATTAGCATATGACTTTACCATAAAGAATCCATCATCAGCTATACCAAAAGTTTGAATATTTTTTATATCAATATCATCTGTACCTATTAAACATAAACGCATATGATATTTATCTAGTGTAGGTTTCTTAGGTTTACCATCTAACCCTAGTACATTACTCATACTTAATCTGTTATTGGGTCGTGAGTTAAAGAAGCCATTTGTTCTAATCTATTCTTAGGTTCTTTAGTTTCATTTTCAAAACTAATATCAGTACCATGTTCCTTAATAGATTCGTATGTTCTCTTACTATAATCTTTGCTAGTAAAAGATTCACCAACTGGTTCTTCTTTATGTACTTCAGTAGGTTTATAACCTATCTCTCCACTTTGATAATCATCATCAACTAAAGCATCTACAGTTTCAGTATAGATTTCATTTAATTTTTCATTGTTTCTTTTTATTTTCTTTTTTAAATGTTCTTTTAAATTTTCTATTTTAACAAATAACATTCTATCTATTTGTTCATGTATACCATACATATTTAAATCATTTAATGCAGCAATAAGTCTGCGAAAACCTCTTGCTCTTTTTTCTAATTGTCTTATTTGTGCTTCTGATAAACTCATGAGTAATCCCTTTCAAGTATCATTTCAAGATAGTGAATAGCTTTTTCAATATCTTTTTGTTTGCCTTTTGATTTATGTCTACAGATATATTTAATAGCATTACCTTCTGCAAACAACAAACCATTTTCATTTATAAATTCTGCAGGTTGAATCTTCATCTTTGAATAATGATTTCCATCTACCTGCTTACCTAATGAATCATAGGTAGTTCCTTTAAAAATATCTTTATGTGTCATTATAGTGGTCCTTGTTCTATCATTTTTTGTCTTCTTAATTGTTGCTCTGTTGGTTGTAACATAGCATTTAAATCATCTATTGTCAACTGTGGGTTGCGTTTTAATTTCTTTACTACCCATTTATAAGACCAAGGTTGTAGTCTTAATGTATCACCATTCCAATAATGAGTTTGGTTAGGTAGTAATGTTAATATATTTTTTACATTAACCTTTGATTGTTCTTCTTTATTTAACAAAGTCTTTAACCACTCAACTAAAATACCTTTAGCTTTATTCCTTATCTTACTCATTTGTTTTGTATTCATTTTTTTAATTTAATTAATTTAAAATTATTTTCTCTATCAAAATATCTATATGACATTCTAACTGGTTGAAACTTATATACATAATCAAACACAATTGTTTCATCTAATTCTTTACAACTATAAACATCAAGCTGTACTAATGCAGGATTCATTTCATCCCATGAGTGTAAAGTTATATGGGATGTTTCTATTATAGTGACGCAAGTTAATCCTCTATTACCTATAACATCACAATACTTTGCATAAGGACCAGCAAGTATTTTCATATCAATATCTTTTATTAAACTCTTAGTCCACTTTCTCATTACCTTTAAATCTTTAGGTGGTTCTAATACTTCTGCTCTAACTAGCAGATGTTTGTGTTTTAATTCCATCTTCAAATTCTTTTGTTATATCTTCTACATTAGGTTCTTTAACTACATCAGCTAAGAACACATTCTTATTTGAATATTTAAATACTCTTAAACCTTTACCTTTATTAGCATCTGCATAACATTCAAACTTATGTATACAAAATTGACAACCAACTGGTATAGCTTTGTTTCCATTCTTCTCTGTCTTTAATTCATAACATCTTTCAGGAGGTGTATCTTTATCAAGTTTAGTATTTAAATCTTTTATTAAAGTTTTAACATCAGGTTTAGCTAAGTCTTCTGGTTTATAAAAACATATATCACCACTTGATTTATCAGCAACAAGAAAACCTCCCTTATTAGTTCCATTAGCTGTTTCATATCCTGATAGCTGGGCATGGTATCCAAAAGGGTCATCATTTAATAGTTCACCATTCTTAAATTTTTTAAAACTAAAAGGTGAAGCAGACTTAACATCACATATTTCTCCATCTACTTTAGCATCTATATGTCCTTTAACATCATCTACTTTAACTTTCATTTGTCTGTCTTCTACTTTATGTCCAGATAATTCTGTTAAGTATAATAGTAAGTGTTCTATAATATGTCCATATAAAAATTTTAAATTATTACTTGCATCATATTCTTTTGTTTCTTTAGGTGAATACTTATCATACCATAATTGTCTAGCTGGTTTACCTAAGATACTCATTCTTAATACACCATCATACTTTTCTTTTTTAGGTGGAGTATTCCATGCAATCATAGCTTCTTTAATATTATTAAGAAAACTATTCATGTTCTCTTCTGTTATTGGTGCAGGTTTACCATTAGATATATCAGCAATTAATTTTTTAATATCAGTTGCTACTGTATCAATGCGTTTCTGCCCAGTTGTTTCCAATTTTATATTCTCCATTTAATTCACATCTTAATTTTAATTTTTTACCAGCATCCTTTATAGCTTGAACTGCTAGTCTACCAAACTCTTCTGCTCTTCCTTCTTCAACTTCATATTGAAATTCATCATGTACATTTACTACAGGATAAGCTTTGATTCGTTTATTCTTAACATATTCATCTAATAATATCAATGCAACTTTCATAACACACGCACCAGCACCTTGTAATAAACTATTTAGGGCTGCGTGTGGGTGTCTGATGATGATTCTTCTTCCATCAAGTCCTTTGAGCCATCTTCTGTTAGACTTAGCAACTGCATCCACTTTTTCTCGTAAGCTTCTAAGACTTGGTGTTGCTCTAAGAAACTTCTCTTTAACTCGGTTGCCATCTGCTTCCGAACCTCCAATGATGTTTCCAATTTTTTTTGACCCTGCTCCATAGATGAAGGCATAGATAAAAGTTTTGCTTTCATCCCTTGACCGAAGACCAGCAGCCACTTGATTTGCTGTGTGTATATCTCCATTAATGATTTCATTTGTGTATTCCTTATCGTTCATGTAGTGTGCTAACATTCTTAACTCAAGTCCAGATGCATCCACACCTACTAATTTATTTCCTTTATCAACTACCCATAATCCTCTACATTCTTTTCCATATGGTGAGTAC
>CAYFGJ010000069.1:0-5616 GCA_964342835.1 uncultured Ectothiorhodospiraceae bacterium
CTCATTACTAATGAAAGACAGACAGTATTATCTGATATTAATTTAACAATTAAAAAAGGAGACATAGTTGCATTGAAAGGACCGTCAGGAAGTGGAAAAAGTACTTTATTAAATATTATGTCTGGATTAGATGTTCCTTCATCTGGTGAAGTGCTTTTTCAAGACAAGATGATAACTAAATTTAATTCAAACAAAATGACAGAATATAGAAATAAAAATATTGGTATAATTTTTCAATTTTTCAATTTATTACCTGACTTCAATGTTCAAGAAAATATTTTGATGCCTTTATTCATATCAGGGCAAAGGGATGTACCTAGTAGATTATATCATATCCTTGATGAACTTAATCTTTCGCATAAAATTAACTCTCCAGTTAATACACTTTCTGGTGGAGAAGCACAAAGAGTTGCTATTGCTAGAGCTATTATTAATGAACCAGATATTATATTGGCTGATGAGCCAACGGGTAATTTAGATAAAGTAAATTCAAATGATGTAATTAATTTACTCATATCAACCTGTAAAAACATTAATACTTCACTTTTTTTAGTCACACATGATAATAATATATTAGATAAATTTGATATTATATTAACTTTAGATTCAGGAAATATTGAAACAAATTGATGTAAAATAATTAGTAGATCATAAAAATATTATTTATTTTAGATCGTTAATTTGTCTTTTAATTATTTTTTCTTTTTTTGAGTTGATTGTATAGATATATTTTCCATATTATATGCATGACAATATATCCTAATATAGATGTAAATATTCCTATTATCAAACATCCTAAGATTAAAGGTTCCCATATATTAGAAAAAGCATTTGAAATCCATTCAGTACTTAGATTGAATTCTTCATATTGAGGGTTTGTTCCAAGAATATAGTTACCAAACACATAGGCAAAATACATCATGGGTGGCATAGTTATTGGATTAGATATCCAAACACCTAACAGAGATAATGCAAAATTAGCTCTGAACCATATTGAAAACAATGCAGCTGGTATCATTTGGAAAGGCATTGGCATCCACCCCCAAAAAAGTCCTATAGCTGTGGCCGAACAAAACGATTTTCTATTAAATTCCCATAATTCTTTATGTAGCAATGGTTGTCCAATATATCTTAATATTCCATATTCTTTTACTACACCTTTATCTGGCATATATTTTTTAAAGAACTTCTTCATTTAATTTATTGTCTAACCATAAAATAGAGATTTTTAACTTGTAAATGTTTTATTATCGTATAATACTACATTTCTTTGACATTATTGTTAAATAAATCATGCGAGAAGATTATTCACCCAAAAAAGGTTCTCATATATACAGAAGACTTTTAGGCTACACATTACAATATAAAGTTATATTTTTTGTAGCTATTTTTGCAATGGCAATGTTTGCTGTTACTGATACGGCATTTGCGGCAATGATAAAACCTTTACTTGATGGAAGTTTTGTTGAAAAAGATCCTGAAACTATACGCATGTTTCCTTTATTCTTAATTTTATTGTTTTTAGTTAGAAGTATTGCAGGTTTTACATCTACATATGGTATGGCATGGGTTGGAAGAAATGTAATAAAAAACATTAGAAGAGAAATGTTTACCAAATTGGTAAATACACCAACAAGCACTTATGATTTTTCTTCTTCAGGAGAATTGATATCAAAACTTACATATGATACAGAGCAAGTAGCAGAAGCAGCTACTAAAGCTTTAACTGTTTTAGTTAGAGACGGTTTAACTGTATTAGGATTATTAGGTTTAATGTTTTATCACAGTTTTTATTTATCATTAGGGTTATTAATTATTGGGCCTATAATAGCAATTTTTGTAAAAATAATGAGTTCAAAATTTAGAGATATAAGTAGAGATATACAAAAGTCTATGGGATTTATAACCAATGTTGTTCAAGAATTAATAGAGGGACATAGAGTGGTCAAAATATTTGGAGGCGAAAGTAGTGAAAAAAAATCTTTTGAAAATGTAAATGAGAATAATAGATCTAAGCATATGAAATTGGCATTAATTCAAGGTATTAGTATTCCATCTGTACAATTTGTAGTTGCATTATTTTTGTCAGCAATTATATATATAGTAACTACTGATCAATTTTTGGAAACTATTAGTGTTGGAACATTTATGTCATTTATTACTGCAATGATATTAATGTTTGCACCCTTAAAAAGGCTAGCAGAAATTAATGTTGTTTTACAAAGAGGAATAGCTGCAAGTGAATCTATTTTCCGTCTTATTGATTCACCTTCTGAACGAGATAAAATAAAAGATAAAAATACTATAACTACTAGTGATAATATTAAAAATTTCACGACTATTGATTTTAAAAATATTAATTTTGGTTATAAAACCGATGAGATTGTACTTAAAAATATCACATTTAATATAAAAAGAGGTAACACTGTTGCAATAGTTGGAAAATCAGGTAGCGGAAAATCAACGTTAATGAATTTAATACCTAGATTTTATGATTTAGATTCTGGAGAAATATCACTAGATAATAATAATATTAATAATTATACATTGAAGGATTTAAGAGATCTAATAGCATATGTAGGTCAAGATTTGACATTATTTAATGATACTATAAAAAATAATATTGCGTATGGGTCGTTAGAATCTAAATCTATGGAACAAATCCATTCAGCAGCTAAAAGTTCAAACGCTCTTGAATTTATTGAAAAATTTTCTGAAGGGTACAATACCATTGTTGGAGATAATGGTGTTTTATTATCTGGTGGCCAAAGACAACGAATTGCTATTGCTAGAGCCATTTTAAAAGAAGCACCAATTCTTTTACTTGATGAGGCAACGAGTTCATTAGATTCAGAATCAGAAAAATCTATCCAAATTGCTATTGATGAATTGCTAAAAAATAGAACTACCATTGTTATAGCACACAGATTATCAACTATTGAAAATGCTGATGAGATATTAGTTCTTGATGATGGTAGAATAGTAGAACGAGGAAAACATAGAGAATTGCTTAGAAATAAAGGAGTCTACTATAATCTTCATAAAATACAATTTCCAGCCAGTTGAAAATTATGAATCTTTTTATTAATAATCTATTAAATGGATTATGGTTTCATAATCAAAACAAATTATTATTAGTATTTTTATTACCTATTTCTTTTTTATATTTTATTTCAATTATTACGGTAAAATTACTTTATCGTTTAGGTATTCTGAAAAGATATGTTTCCAAATTACCAATTATAATTATCGGTAACATAACTGTAGGAGGTAATGGCAAAACACCTATAACAATTTGGTTGACAAAATATATTACTGAAAAATATAAAATTAGAGTTGGAGTAGTGTCATCAGGATACAATTCTCAGACTACATCTCCTGTTTTAGTAAATAGCAATTCAACAACAAAAGAAGTTGGTGATGAAGCAATTGAATTATATCAAGCACTATCTAATATAGCGATTATTATAAGTGGTGGAAACAGGATAGATGCAACAAAAAAATTAGAAGAATTAAACAAGTGCGATCTAATAATACATGATGATGGGATGCAACACTATCGATTAAAATCTAATCTTACTATAGAAACAAACTCAAAAAATTCTAACGAAGTAATGAATTTAATTTTACCTGCTGGCCCATACAGAGATTTTAATATTGGCTCATTTTTAGAAATGCATAAGAATTATATTACAGTATCTTTTAATCAGAATGATAATAAAAATATTTATTCATTTAGTTATGATTTATTAATATGGGATTCTAAGACTAATAATGTGATTGAATTAGAAAAAATCATAAAATTATCTGAAAATTCTATAAATTTAATTACATCAGTTGCAAATTCTGAGAGAATTTTTAATATGCTTAAAAAATATTTTACTACTATCAATCATAGATCTTTTCCTGATCATTATAGATATAACGATGAAGATGTGAATTTTAAAAATAAAAATTTAGTAATTACAACTATGAAAGATTATGTTAAATTATCTGAATTAACAGATAATCAATTATATGTTTTATCTAACAAAGTTACACCTAACAATGAATTTATTAATTGTTTAGAAAAGCATCTAAAAGAATTTTTAATATAATATGGCTACTAAAATAATTATTCCAGCACGTTTAGATTCATCAAGACTTCCAGGAAAACTATTACTTAAAATTGGTAATAAAACATTATTAGAACACATCATCTGCAGATCAAAAAAAATTAAAAATACAACATTATTTGTCGCAACTGACAATAAAAAAATAGAAAATATTGCAAAATCACTAGATGTTGAATGTTGGTTTTCTTCTAAGAAATTTGAGAATGGAACACATAGGATTAGTTATTTTACAAATACTAAAAAATTTAAGACAAATGATATAATAATTAATATACAGGCAGATGAATATAATTTTTCTATACATGGTGTAAATAAATTAATAAAATATTTATCTTTGAAATCCTCACATGCTGTCGCAACTTTGATTTATCGTGATTCAATTAAAAAAAATTATAATAATATTAATAATGTAAAAGTTATAACAGATAAAAGTAATAATGCTTTATACTTTACTAGGCAGAAATCGCCACTTAATTCTATTAATAATTTTTATACACATATTGGTATTTATGGATATAAAATTAATGCATTAAAAATTTATGATAAATTAGAAAAATCAAATTATGAATATAATGAAAAACTGGAACAATTAAGATACATTTGGAATAATATCCCAATTCATTGTATATTATTAAATAAAAACCAATCAGTTAGTATAAATACAATAGAAGATTTAAATATCCTAAAAAAAATGAAAAAAATAATTACTATTACAGGTGCAGCAGGCAATATATCATATTCACTAATATTCAGATTATTATCAAACCCTGTTTATTCCAATGATGTTAAGATTGCATTAAAATTATTTGATATTTCACAATTTTTACCTACATTAACAGGTATAAAATATGAGGTGGAAGACTGTGCTTTTCCGTCACTTAATTCTATTGTTACTACGGACAGTGCTGAAGAAGCTTTCGCTGACAGTGATTTAATTATAATGGCTGGTGCAAAACCACGATCAAAAGGAATGCAAAGATCAGATTTATTGCTTGATAATGCAAATATATTTAAAGATCAGGCTAAAATAATTAATAATAATTCAAAAAAAACTGCAAAAATTATTGTTGTTGGTAATCCAGCAAATACAAATGCGCTAATAGTAAATCAATTTACACCTAATATTCCAGATGAAAATATAACATCTTTAATGTTATTAGATCAAAATAGGTCAAAAAGTATTTTATCTAATAAATTAAATTGTTCTGTAACTTCAATTTCGAAATTAGTAGTATGGGGTAATCATTCAACGACACAATTTCCAAATATATATAATGCATTTGTAAATGATAAATCTGTTAGTGATTTAGTAGAAGAAGATTGGATAAAAAATGATTTTATCCCTAGAGTACAGAATAGAGGTGCTGAAATAATACAACATCGAGGTAAATCGAGTGCCGCATCAGCAGCATCAGCTATATATGATCATATAAATATTCTTATAAATGGTTCTAATGATTGGGAATCTATAGGTACAATGTCTAAAGGAATTTATGATATT
>CAYFGJ010000070.1:0-5565 GCA_964342835.1 uncultured Ectothiorhodospiraceae bacterium
TATCAGAGATTAAATTTTTTGTTTGATTGAAATCTATATGATTATGTGAAAATAAAATAACACCACCAATAATTTTATTTTTTAATAATTTCTTTTCTTCAAAAGAGAGTACGGGACTATCTATATTAATTATTAATGGACCTCTAATTATCATGTATTCTTAAGTAGGATAATACTATAGCATTTAATCCCTCTATTCTCACCAATATAGCCAAGTTTTTCACTTGTAGTTGCTTTAATATTAGTTTGATTCAAATCTATTTTTAAAATAGATGATAAATTCGAAATCATTTGTTCTTTGTATTTATTAATTTTAGGATTTTCAATAATTAATGTAATATCAATATTTTCAATTGCATAATTTAATTTTAACATTTGGTTATAGGCATCCAATAATATTATTGAACTATCAATATTTTTGTTTTTTTTATCAGTATCAGGAAAATGTTCACCAATATCTCCTTTTGCAATTGCTCCATAGATGGCATCTGCACAAGCATGATAAACAATATCACCATCCGAATATGCTTTAATAGTATATTTAGATGGTATCTCTACACCAGAGAGAGTAATTTTGTCACCTGGTATCAATTGATGAATATCTATTCCGTAACCTATTCTCATATTATTTTAGTAATTTTTCTATTGTAGAAACATCTTCTTTGTGTGTTAACTTAATATTTCCAGGAGATGATATCAAGATTTTTATTTTATGTGAATTAATTGTCATAGCTTCTACATCATCGTCAATGTTGATTTTATTTCTAATAATATATTTATATGAATTATATAATTTATAAAAATTAAATATTTGAGGTGTAAATGTAGACCACATATTGTTCTTTTCAATATTATATTTTACTTCATCTTTTTTAACTAGTTTTAATGCGTTCGTTATTGGATAACCTAATGATAATCCAGTACTCAACTTAGATGCTATTTTTATTAGCTTAACTATATCAGATTGATCAACACATGGTCTAGCCGCATCATGTATTAATATATTTGATTTATTATAATTAATTGAGTGTAAAAAAGATAAAGCATTATATACAGATTGTGCTCTAGATTTACCACCAGCTATTATACTGAGCGTTTTATATTTTTTTGCATATTCTTTTATATATTTTTTTGGTAATACAAGATGTATCTTATCTATTTCATTTATTTTAATAAATTTTTTTAGAACAATATCAATGATATTTTTATTATTAAATTTAATAAATTGCTTATTTTTTTTATGCTTAAATCTTTTACTTACTCCTGCTGCAAGGATCACAGTATCATATTTATTCTTTTTCATTTTTTATTATTTGAAAAAATATTTCATTGTCTTTAATAAGTCCAAGTTTTTCTCTCGCATATATTTCTAAATATTTTTGATTTTTTTTCATGAACTTAATTTCGTTATTTAGTAATAAATTTTTCCTATCTATTAGGGAAATTTTTTTATTAAGATCATCACTATTATTTTTAAGATTTATATATGTTAAAATACTATTATTACTAAAAAATAAAGAATATTGTAGTGTTAAAAAAATTATTAAACAAATTGTATAAAATATTTTCATTAATTCAATGATTCATTATAACCATTTATTAAAAACATTATGAGGATTATAATCTTTTATATGTTCTTCTATACGTAAAAGTTGATTATATTTAGCATTTCTATCAGTACGTGATAATGACCCTGTTTTTATTTGTCCTGCAGATGTTGATACGCTTAAATCAGCAATGGTCACATCTTCTGTTTCACCAGATCTGTGTGATATTATAGTTGTATATGTATTTTTTTTAGCAATATCAATAGTTTCTAATGTTTCTGTGATTGTTCCAATTTGATTTAATTTTATTAAAATTGAATTAGCTATTTTTTTAGTTATACCTTTTTTTAAAATTTCTGGATTTGTAACAAAAACATCATCACCAACTAATTGTATTTTATTGCCAAGTTTTTCGGTAAGTAATTTCCAACCATTCCAGTCATTCTCCGACATACCATCTTCAATACTAATAATTGGATATTTAGAACATAAGTCCTGAAGATAATTTATAAAATCTATACTTGATAATTCTTTATTTTCAAACATATAACATTTGTTAGCATAAAATTCAGAACTAGCTACATCTAGACCAAGATATATTTGTTCTCCTGCTTTATAGTTAGCATCTTTAATTGCATCTAATATTAAATCTAGGGCTTCTGTACTTGAATTAATTTCAGGTGCGAATCCACCTTCATCCCCTACTGATGTACTCATATTAAGTTTTTCAATTTTTTCTTTCAAAATATGAAAAATTTCAACACCAGCTTTTAAGGAATCACTAAACCTATCAAAACCAATTGGAATTATCATAAATTCTTGAAAATTTAATCCATTATTCGCATGAGCTCCTCCATTTATTACATTCATCATTGGAACAGGTAACATATATGTATCTGATTCAGAAATTGTTTGATATAACGACTGATTAAGTTTTTTTGAAATTGCATTTGCAAAAGCAATAGACAAAGCTAATATTGAATTTGCACCTAATCTTTCTTTATTTTTAGTACCGTCTAACTCTATTAAGAATTCATCAAATGTTTTTTGTGTAAATGATTGATTAATTATATTTTTATGAATTTCGTTATTAATATTCTCTATAGCACGATATACTGATTTTCCTAAATAAATCTTTCGATCATTATCACGGAGTTCTAATGCTTCTAATGTTCCTGTTGAAGCGCCAGATGGAACAGCACCTCTACCATAGCAGTTTTGATCAATAATAATTTCAGCTTCTACAGTTGGATTACCACGTGAATCTAAAATTTGTCTAGAATGTACTTTGCTTATTTTAAACAAAATTAGCTCCTTTTTTTCACAACACTATTTATATCTACAAGTTCTTTAAGTAAATTCTTTAAAAGTTTAAGATTTAGTGAATTTTTTCCATCACTAATAGCATTATCAGGTTCTGGATGTGTTTCAATAAATAATGCATCTATACCAACTGCTGTTGCTGCTTTAGCCAAGACAGGTATGTATTCACTTTCACCACTAGATTTATCTCCATCGTGACCAGGTTGTTGAACTGAATGAGATGCATCATAAATTACTGGGCACTTTGTCTCTCTTAATATTATTAAAGATCTCATATCAGAGACTAAATTATTATATCCAAAACTAACTCCTCTTTCACATACAAAAATTTCATTGTTACCAGTTGATTTTGCCTTGTTAACAACATTTATCATTTCATGAGGTGAAAGAAATTGTCCTTTTTTTATATTAATAGGTTTCATTGAAGCAGCAACTTTTAAAATAAAATTAGTTTGTCTGCATAAAAAAGCAGGTGTTTGCAATATATCTACTACATCGGCAACCTCGTCAACTGGTGTATCTTCATGAACATCTGTAAGTACAGGTATGTTGAAAGTATTTCTTACTTTATCTAATATCTTTAATCCAGATTCCATCCCTACTCCTCTTGATGAATTTAATGCTGATCTATTAGCTTTATCAAATGATGATTTAAAAATATAGTTAATTGGGAAATCTTGTGTAATATTACAAATATGTTCTGCAACGGACATAATGAGTGATTCTGACTCTATAGCACATGGTCCTGAAATAAGTGTTAATTCAGATGTTTTGCCTATATGAATTGTTGGTTTTTGTGACATTAGCATGTATTTGTTGTGGCCTTTATAAAACCATTAAAAAGAGGATGTCCATCTATTGGTGAAGATGTAAATTCAGGATGAAATTGACATCCCAGATACCATGGATGATTATTAATCTCTAAAATTTCTTTTAAATTATCTTTCTTAGATGTACCTGTAAATACTAGATCTGTATCATTAAAAATATGTACAAGATTTTTATTTACTTCATATCTGTGTCTATGTCTTTCGATAATAGTTTTTTTATTATAAAGCTTGTAAGCAATTGAATTTTTTTGCAAATTACATGTTTGAGCTCCCAGTCTCATTGTTCCTCCTAAATTTTTTCTATCTGCTTTCTTTTTTCCTGTTTTAAAATCATCCCATTCTGTTACTAGTGCAATGACAGGATTTTTTGTATTTTTTTCAAATTCAGTGCTATTTGCATTTTTGAGTTTAATGCAATTTCTAGCATATTCAATAACTGCAATTTGCATACCCAGACATATTCCAAAATATGGTATATTATTGATTCGTGCATAATGTGCTGCTAAAATTTTTCCTTCTATTCCTCTATTACCAAATCCACCTGGAACTATAATTCCATTGCATTGATTTAAAACATTTATATTCTTTTTGTTTAATGTTTCTGAATCAATATATTTGATTTTAACAACTTTATTATTATAAACTCCGGCATGCAACAATGCTTCGTTTAATGATTTATATGAATCTTTTAAGTCTACATATTTTCCAATCATTGCAATATCGATAGTTTTTTTGCATTTTTGCATTTTTGTTCTAAAATTCTTCCATGGTTTTAAGTTTAGTTTTTTCTGTGGTATTTTAAATTTGCTTATCACATAGTCATCAATTTTTTGTTCTCTAAAGTGAATAGGTATATCATAAATTGATTTCGCATCTTTGGCAGAAAATACTGCATTACTTTCAACATTAGTAAATAGAGCAATTTTATTTCTTATTTCTTTATCAAGATCACTTTTCCCTCTACATAACAATATATCTGGCTGAATTCCAATTGAACGCAATTCTTTTACAGAATGTTGAGTAGGTTTTGTTTTAATTTCACTTGTAACATCAATTATAGGTAATAAAGTTAAATGAATAAATAACGATTTATTTGGACCTAAGTCTAAATTAAGTTGTCTAATAGCTTCTAAAAATGGTAATGATTCAATATCCCCAACTGTTCCTCCTACTTCTACAAATGCTATATCTGCATTTTTAGAACCTTTTTTTATTAATTTTTTTATTTCATCAGTTATATGTGGAATAACTTGAACTGTACTTCCTAGATAATCTCCTCTTCTCTCTTTAGTTATAACGTTAGAATAAACTTTGCCAGCAGTTACATTACTGTCTTGTGTCATTTTAATTCCAACAAACCTTTCATAATGACCCAGATCTAAATCAGTTTCTGCACCATCATCTGTAACAAATACTTCACCATGTTGTATAGGGCTCATTGTACCAGGGTCTAAATTGATATATGGATCGAGTTTTTGTAGAGATACCTTGAATCCACGAAGTTTAAATAACGATGCGAGGGAGGCGGCAGCTATTCCTTTTCCAAGGGATGAAACTACTCCACCAGTGATAAATATGTACCTTGTCATATAATCTTTATCGAATTATAGTCGAAATTAAATTGAAAATATAGCTATAAAGGCATAATGTTGTTCACTATGCCTTTATATTAAATTTGTTGCAAATAGAGGAGTGAGAGATGAGATTTGCAACAAACTAGTCTATTTTTTTGGATAAACAGAAGGCGCACTATCCATAGATTTACTAAACTCTGGATATGCTTCTAACCCACATTCAGCAATATCTACTCCTTCATCTTCTTGATTAGCATTAACTCTTAAGCCATATATCATATTAATGGCAGA
>CAYFGJ010000071.1:0-5494 GCA_964342835.1 uncultured Ectothiorhodospiraceae bacterium
CTTATTTTTTTAATACAGGTATATGCAATGATGGACACACACTTAATATGTTAGCGTCTTATTATTGCCAACTTATAGTTGATTCTACGGTAAATTACGATTTTATATTTGGACCTGCTTATAAAGGTATAACTTTAGCGACCAGTATAAGCTCTATATTAAATGCTAATTATAAAATTAATAAGCCATATTGTTTTAATAGAAAAGAATCAAAACAACATGGTGAAAAAGGATTATTTGTTGGTTATTCACCTAAAGGAACAGCAATAATAATTGATGATGTTATATCATCAGGCAAATCAATTATTGATTCTATTCAGCTTTTAAATGATAAGGATGTTGAGGTAACTGCTATTTTTGTTGCTTTTGATAGAATGGAGAAAAGTAATAAAATAGGATCTAATAAGCGAGCTTCATTAGAAATAAAAGAAAAGTATGGAATAGAAATATTTTCATTAATTTGTTTAGATGATGTCTTGAATTATCTTAATAATAATGACAAATATAAGCAACATGTCAAAGATATGGAAAATTATATTGATACTTACAGAAGATAAATTAATTATATATTAATTTTAAACCAACTATCAACGTTACAATCTGGTAAAAATTTTTTATTGTTTGATTATCTTTTGAGATTGATAAATGCGCACCTATATAGCCACCTAACAATGAACCAATAACTAGAGAAGGTAAAATTTCCCAGCTAATACTTGCATAAGTAGCTAAAGTAATTGCGCCTACTAGATTATAAAAAAATCCAACTATTATGAGTGTGTATGCAACAGCTATTTTATAAGTCATCCCAAAGATTGCTACTAATGAAATAGTAAATAATAATCCTGTACCTGCTGATAAAGAACCATTTAATAATCCTACTAAAAAAATTAGTAAAAACCCTACAACTTTTTTAGACTTTGATATTGCTTCTTTTTTTTCTTCTAATCCAATTGTTTTCTGGCTAAAAGAATACAAAGCAATCAATATTATAAATATTCCAAGTGCAAATTTTGCTTTTATATCATTTACTCCATTTATGAAATAAGCACCAATAATTACAGCAGGTAATCCTGTAAATAAAGAAGAAAGAAAAAATTTTTTATTAATTTCTAAACTATTGAAAAATTTTATTGATGCACCCACACCTAATGCTACGGTTGCAATTTTATGTGATGCTAATGAAACTACGAATGGATAGTTATATAACATAAGGATTGCTGGTAGCTGAATTACACCTGCTCCACCACCAGAAAATGCTGAAAATAAATTTGAAATAAGAGAAATAAAAAATAAGTATATATGTTCTATCAATTTATGTTCTTTTTATCATTGTTCCTATACCGGAATCAGTAAAAAGCTCTAATAATAATGCGTGATCAATCGTACCATCAATAATTTGCACATGATCAACTCCAGATGCTACCGCCTCTAAAGCTGAAACAACCTTTGGCAGCATACCACCCTGTATTATTTTTTTATCTATGAGCTTTTTAACCATAGGTGAGTTAATTGATTTTATAAGTTTGTTTTTATCATCTAAAATTCCAGTTGTGTTAGTTAATATTAGAAATTTTTTTGCTTGTAGAA
The DNA here is from genome assembly GCA_964342835.1 of uncultured Ectothiorhodospiraceae bacterium. Classification (GTDB taxonomy): domain Bacteria; phylum Pseudomonadota; class Gammaproteobacteria. The sequence continues at coordinate 1,588 of CAYFGJ010000071.1, forward strand.
CATTAGCAATTTTACCAGCAACTACATCTGCATTTATGTTGTAAGTTTTTGAATCCTCCCCAATACCTATTGGCGCAATAACAGGAATAAAGGATGTAGTATCTAGTAAACTTACTACAGTTGGATCTATACCTTCTACCATACCAGTATTTTTGAAATCAATATTTTTGTATTTACCTTCACCTATCATTTTTTTAGCTCTAATTAAGCCGCCATCTTTGCCAGATAAGCCAACAGCTTTACCACCATGAGATGTTATTGAATTTACTATCTCCTTATTTATTAGACCACCAAGAACCATCTCTATTGTATCAATAGATTCTTCATCAGTTATTCTCATGCCGTTAGCAAATTTAGATTCAATTCCTAATTTTTCTAAGTATGTTGTAATTTGAGGTCCACCACCATGAACAATAACTGGATTTATCCCTACTTGTTTTAGTAATACAACATCTTTTGCAAAATTATTTTTTAAATTTTCATCAATCATCGCATTGCCTCCAAATTTAATAACTATAACTTCATTAGCAAGCTTTTGAATATATGGTAGAGCCTCAATTAAAACTTTAGCAATTGAAGGCGTTATGTCAGCATTTTCTCTATAAACTATTTCTTTCATATCAAAATGGTATTTTTAATGTTTTATCAATTTTTAACATATTTTCTTTCATCATTGATTGAATCTTCATCATTGATTCAGAATTTTTAGCTTCAAATCTTAACACAATATTAGATGTTGTGTTAGAACATCTTATTAATCCCCAACCAAAATCATAAATAACTTTTATACCATCTATATCTATAATCTTAGCATCATCGAATTTAGCTAATTTTACAAACAATTTCATGAAATTAAAATGTTTGTTGTCCTCAAATGGTATATTTATTTCAGGTGTTGTTATGCTTTTTGGTATATCTTGTAAAGCTTCTATCATGCAATCATGTTTAGATAATATTTCTAGAAATCTCAATGATGAGTAGACACCATCATCAAAACCTGGCCATTTATCAGCAAAAAAAATATGTCCACTCATTTCTCCCCCTAATTTAGCATTTTCATGTTTCATTGTTTTTTTTATAAAAGAATGCCCAGTTCGGGATAAAATAGGTATTCCATTATTTTGAGATATTATTTTTTCTAAATGTTGCGAGCATTTTATATCATATACAATTTTAACCCCCGGATTATTTTGAAGTATGTCATATGAAAAATACATTAATAACTGGTCTGGCCATATGATATTGGTATCTTTGTCTATTATAATCACCCTATCCCCATCACCGTCATAGGCAATTCCTACATCTGAATTATTTTTTATCACATATTTTTTTAATTGTTCCAGGTTATTTGTATTTGTTGGGTCAGGAGAATGATTGGGAAAATTACCATCTATATCTTCATTTATTATGTATGTTTTTATCCCAAAGGAATTAAATATTTTTTTTACTATAATTCCAGTTACACCGTTACTACAATCTATTGTGACATTGAGTTTATTAGAGATTTTTAAATTATTTTGTAAAGATTTTGTATATTCTTCTGCTATCGTATTATTAATCTCAACAACACCTTTTTTATCACTAAGTAGGATATTATCATTTATTATATTATGCTTAATTTCCTGTATATGTTCTTCAAAAAGAGTTGTTCCATCAATTACCATTTTAATTCCATTATAGTCTTTAGGATTGTGACTACCTGTTATCATCAAACCATTGGAGATATTTAATAATCCAAGCGAATAATACATTAATGGTGTTGGAAGCATTCCAATATCAATTACATCAATCCCTACTTCAATTAATCCTAATATAAGATTTTTTTTTAAAGATGAACTAGAAATTCTACCATCCATACATACAATAACTTTATTTGTATTAGTAGATGATATTTTCGTTCCAATTGAATTTCCTAAAAGCTTATATGTTTCTTCGTTTATTTCTTTAGGATATAAACCTCTTATATCATAAGCTCTAAAAATATTTTCACATATCGGTGACATTTAGTTTCACTTAACATTCGTATTTATAATAGACAATTTCTTTTTATATTCTTTAGATATGAATAGCAAAATTTTCATTGCCAATGTTATTTTTGTATCTTTCTCAAGATATTGTCTTTCATTTTCAGAAGCTATAATTATTTCATTCGTATCGTTTTCAAAACCTACTTTTTTTTGATGATTTGCTATATTACCAACTATAATATCTAACCCTTTGTCAGTTAATTTATAATTCATATTTTTATCAAGATTTTCTGTTTCAGCAGCAAAACCAACTGTAAAAAGATTTTTTTGTTCTTCAGAAATTTTTTTAAGTATATCAATACCTCTACTAAATTTTATAGTTAAGTTTTCATCAGATTTTTTAAATTTTTTAGTTGAACATGAAGATGGCCTATAATCAGCTATTGCTGCTGTAGAAATAAAAATATCTTTTGATTTTATTTTTGATTCAACTGCTTTTAACATTTCGTCTGATGTTTCAACATATGTAGTATTAATATCCTTAATTGGATCTAATTTAACGGGTCCAGATATTAATTCTACATTACCACCCATTTCTTTTGCTATTTCAGCTAATGAATAACCCATTTTCCCAGAACTGTAATTGCTTATAAACCTTACAGGATCTATTGGTTCTCTTGTAGGACCAGCTGTTATTAACAAATTAATATTTGAAAATTCTTTAGTGTTAGATGATTGAGATATGTGTTCGACAATTACATCTGGTGACATTAATCTGCCGTAACCAGTATCCCCGCAAGCATGTAACCCATAATCAGGACCAATGATAGATATATTGGTTTTATCAAAATTTTTAATATTTTTTTGTGTTATTGGGTTGTTCCACATATTAGGATTCATTGCTGGTGCAACAAAAATTTGTTTAGTAGAAGCCAAACATATTGTTGATAACAAATCATCTCCATATCCATTTGCTAATTTATTGATGAAATTGGCGGTACAGGGCGCGATAAGAATGATATCAGCCCATTTAGCTAAATCAATATGAGTGAAATTCGTAAGATTTTTACAATTTTCATCATCTGTTATAACAGGATTACTGGTAATACACTCTAAAGTTGTTTCTGTTATAAATGACATAGAACTTTTAGTCATTACCACTTTAACATCACAATTATTCTTTTTTAGCGTACTTGCTATATCTGCTGCTTTGTAAGCTGCAATACTTCCAGTAATTCCTAACAATATATTTTTTTTAATTAATTTACTCATGTTCAATTATATAGTTAAATAGCGTGTTTTATTATCTATAGTTTTAATTCCTCAATCAAACAATTTATTAGTTTTCTTAAATGTTCTTTTTTATGTTTGCTAGTGATTGTTATCCTGATTTTATCATAATTTTTTGGAACAGTTGGATATCTAATCGCTTGAACAAATATACCCTTTTTTAGTAAAAGATTTTGTATTTTTATGACTTTTAATGGATTTCCGATAGTAATAGTTTGTATGGGAGTAATAGAATAATTTATATTTAGACCAGCATTTATGGCGTACTTTCTAAATAAAGATATATTTCTATCCAACTTTTCAAATAAATTATAATCTTTCATAATTATTTTTAAACTAGTTCTCGTGGCTTCTACAATTGCTGCCGGTAAAGATGTAGAATATATATAAGGCTTTGATTTTTGTATTAATAGATCTATTAAATCTCTAGAACCTGCTATAAATGCTCCAAAGGTTCCCACTGCTTTCCCAAAAGTTGCAATATAAGCATCAATTGTTTTGGGATTTATATTTTGAAAATTACATACATTTGGTATCACATATTTTTTTTTATCATTCTTCATAACACAAAAACCATGCGCATCATCAACGAACAATAAAGCTTTTTGTTTTTTTGCTGTTTTATGAATATTTTTTATATTTGATATATC
>CAYFGJ010000072.1:0-5327 GCA_964342835.1 uncultured Ectothiorhodospiraceae bacterium
AAAATCATCAAAAGAATATCAACCCATATATGCTAAAAATAAATACAGATCAATAAAGCCAGAATATTTGGTTCTTCTTGGAATATGTACCCACTTGGGTTGTTCTCCAACCTACAAACCTAATGCAAAATCATCAGAACTTGGATTAGATTGGAATGGTGGTTTTTTTTGCCCTTGTCACGGTTCTAAATTTGATTTATCTGGGAGAGTATATAAAGGAATACCAGCACCACACAATTTAGAAGTTCCACCACATTATTATGCATCAGATAATATTATAATCATAGGTAAAGATGGAGAAGATGTATAATGAGTAAATTTATGGCATGGATTGACCAAAGATTGCCAGTTAGTAATTTTTTTAGAAATCATTTATCTAAATATTATGCTCCTAAAAATTTTAATTTTTTTTATTATTTTGGCAGTCTAGCTTTATTTATTTTTATATTACAAATTATTACTGGTATTTTTCTTACCATAAATTATAAACCAGATGCAGCGCAAGCGTTTGCCTCTGTAGAATATATTATGAGGGATGTAAACTATGGTTGGCTGATCAGATATTTACATTCTACAGGTGCATCGTTTTTCTTTTTAGTTATTTATCTACATATGTTTAGAGCTTTATTATATGGTTCATTTAAAAAACCTCGCGAACTCCTTTGGATTTTTGGAATGTTAATTTTTGTTTTATTAATAGCAGAAGCCTTTATGGGTTATCTTCTTCCATGGGGACAAATGTCTTATTGGGGAGCACAAGTAATTATTTCTTTGTTTGGAGCTATACCTTACTTTGGAGAGTCACTGGCATTGTGGATAAGAGGTGATTATGTTGTATCAGATGTAACACTAAATAGATTTTTTGCCTTTCATGTAATAGCTTTACCTCTGTTATTATTTGCCCTAATATATCTTCATCTTGCTGCCTTACATACTGTTGGCTCTAACAATCCAGATGGAATTGAAATTAAAGAAAATAAAAATACAGATGGTATTCCTAAAGATGGAATACCTTTTCATCCGTACTATACAGTAAAAGATATATATGGGTTGATGGTATTCTTAACTATTTTCACATTCATTGTTTTTTTTCTTCCAGAATTCGGTGGTTATTTTTTAGAAAAAGATAATTTTGTTCCTGCCAATCCTTTAAAAACACCTGAACATATAGTTCCACTATGGTATTTAACACCATTTTATGGAATCTTAAGAGCTATTCCTGATAAATTGGGAGGCGTTTTGGCAATGGGATTAGCAATACTCGTTTTATTTATACTACCTTGGATTGATCGTTGTTCAGTTAAATCAATTCGATATAGATCAATTAATTACAAAATTTTATTAACACTATTTGTAATTAGCTTTGTCGGATTAGGATATACAGGAATGCAAACTCCAACACCAGTTATTACTTGGATGGGAAGATTATTTACATTAATATATTTTGGATTTTTTATAGCAGTATATTTTATGAGTCCTAACGAAAAAACTAAAGAGGTACCAGAACGTGTCAAAATGGATGAATAATATAATTATAAATATACCTCTCTTAATGATTATTTCTTTTAATCTAAGTGCAGCAGAACAGTTAGCAATTGATACCGTTAGAATTGATTTGAATAATAAGTCCTCCCTTCAGAGAGGAGCAAAAATTTATGTAAACAATTGTTTAGGGTGTCATACATTAAGTTACCAAAGATATAGTAAGCTAGTGTCTGATTTAGATATTCCAAAAGAAATATTAGAAAAAAATCTAATATTTACTTCAAATAAAGATGGTCAGCCTACCAAATTAGGGTCTCTAATGATAAATTCTGTAAATCCAGATGCTTCTATCGAAGCTTTCGGGATAAATCCGCCAGATTTATCTTTAATTGCAAGATCAAGAGGTCCTGATTGGCTCTATACATTTTTAACATCATTTTATTATGATGAAGCAAGACCAATGGGTGTTAATAATTATCTATATCCAAATGTTAACATGCCACATGTATTATGGTGGATGGAGGGCTTAAAAGAAAAATCAATCAATAAAGATACAGCACCATATATTGTAAAAGGTAATATGAATAATCGAGAATATAAATCTGCTGTTACTGATTTAGTTAACTTTTTGACTTATGTATCAGAACCAGCACAATTAAAAAGATATAAGCTTGGATTTTGGGTAGTTTTGTTTTTAGCATTTTTTGCTTTTATTACATTTTTATTGAAACAAGAATACTGGAAGGATGTAGAATAGACATATGACAACATTAGCCAACAGACGTTCAGCTATTTTATTGTTTTCTCTGCCCGATTGTCTTCATAGTCATCGAACAAGACTAGTTATCAAAGAAAAAGAAATTACTGCAGAGATGTACGAAGTTGACAAAAATAATATTTCAGAAGAAATAAAAGAAATTAGTCCTTATGATGAATTTCCAACATTAGTTGATCGAGACTTAGTGCTACAGAACTCAAGAGTTATTATTGAATATTTAGATGAAAGGTTTCCTCATCCGCCGTTATTACCTGTAGATCCAGTTTCTAGAGCTAAATTTAGGTTGGCATTGAATAAAATTGAACATCAATGGTATCCAGAATTTACTGAGGCATATCAAAATGGATCGCTAGAACCTTCATTTATTGAAAAAGTTAAAGTATATTTTTTAGAGATATTGCCATTAATTTCTAATAAATTTTTTATGAGTGATGATTTTGGATTAGTTGATTGTAGTTTAGCGCCTCTATTATGGAGGATTAAAGATCTAGATATTGATTTTTCAACAAACAAGAAAGCATTTTCAGAATATTCTGAAAGAATTTTTGATAGAGAATCTTTCCAAGAAAGTTTAACCGAAACTGAAAAAGAGATATAAGGTTAACTTATATAATTATCTATACATTCACAAATAGAATGAATAATAATAAGATGAATTTCTTGTATTCTACTGGTTCTATTACTAGGAACTCTTATTTCATGGTCAAAATTACTATCTAATAAACCAGATGCTTTACCACCATCATTGCCAGTAATTAAAATAGTAGGAATATTTTTTGATTTTGCTGCTTTTAATGCTTCAAGGATATTTTCAGAATTACCACTAGTAGTAAATGCTATCAATAAATCATCACCAGAATTAGCTATCGCATTAATTTGTTTTGAAAAAATAAATTTATAATCATAATCATTCGCTATAGCTGTCATAATTGCTGTGTCGGAGTTTAGAGAGATGCCAGCTAATTCTCTACGTTCTTTCTCAAATCTATTTACAAGTTCAGATGATAAATGTTGAGCATCTCCCGATGACCCTCCATTACCACACGAGAGAATTTTTCCACCATTATCAATCACTTGTAAAATTTTTAATGTTGCAATATTTATAGATTCTATAAGCTCACTACTACTAGTTTTACTTGTATTTATACTTTCTTCAAAATTTTGTTTTATAATTTTTTGATAATCCATGGTTTTATATTATTGTACATTGCCTATATTACAATGTAATCTAACAAATATAAATAAAATTTGTTTTGAAGAATGCTAGGAACTCTTTATATTGTATCAACGCCTATCGGTAATTTAAAAGATATTACATTGAGAGCACTAGATACCCTAAAAAATTCTGATTACATTTTGGCAGAAAGTTCAGCTAGAACATCAAAATTGTTACATGAATATAATATAGAAAAAAAAATTGTTACTTTTAATAAAGACAATGAAAAAAAGAAAATTAGCTCAATTAAAAGAGATCTGGAGTCTGGAAAATTTATATCACTAGTTACAGATGCAGGCACACCATTAATTTCTGATCCAGGATACGAATTAATTCGTAATGCTAGTGATAAGTACAAAATTATACCTATACCAGGACCAAGTTCACTAACATGTGCAATATCTGTATCCAAAATTCCAATGAATAATTTTGCTTTTGTTGGGTTTTTACCAAAAAAAATAAATGAAAGAAAGCACAAAATTGAAGAATTGGCTAATATAAATTTACCAATTGTAATTTTTGAAAGTAAACACAGGATTACATCGCTAATTAAATTAATATGTGAGATTTTGGGTGACTCAACACAAATAGGGATTATGCGAGAATTAACTAAAATACATGAATCAATTGTATTTGATACTGCTAAACAAGCATTGAGAACAATATCTGATAGAAATCTTCAGGGTGAAATTGTGTTAATTGTACAAACATCTAAGAAAGAAAGCACTCATTATGATATCAATGAAAAAAATATAAGAAAACTATTGAATAAATTTAGTCCAAAAGAAGTAGTTGATATTCTTAGAGATTATACCAATCTTGATAAAAGAGAATTGTATAAATATGTATTAATGATTAGACAGCAGCTATAGTTTCATCGTATTATATAGTTTTAGATGGAACTAGAAAAAATATATAGAAAGATGACTCAAGCAGAGCCATCTTTTTTTTTGTTAAAAAATGAAAAATCATAAAAATCAAAATTCTATGCTTGTGCTTGAAGATGGTTCTGTTTTTTATGGATTTTCAATAGGAATTGATGGTATTGCAGTAGGGGAAGTTGTTTTTAATACAGCTATAACAGGGTATCAAGAAATTATTACTGACCCATCTTATGACTCACAAATAATTACCTTTACAAATCCACATATTGGTAATACTGGTTTTAACGAAGACGATTATGAATCTATTCAATCTTTTTGTTCTGGAATTATTATCCGTGATAGACCTATATATGAAAGCAGTTGGCGAAAACAACAAAGTCTGAATGATTTTCTAACAAAACAACAATTAATTGCAATATCAGGTATAGATACAAGGCTTTTAACTAAAACACTACGCAAGAATGGGTCTCAAAATGGATGCATTATGTCAGGAAAAAAATTAGATGTTACTCTAGCTAAAGAGAAATTAAAATCCTTCAAAGGACTGATTGGTCTGGATCTTGCAAAAAAGGTTAGTACTAAAAATATTTATGAATGGAATCAAGGAACAATAAGGTTGAATGATAAACAATTAGTTAAGAAACATAAAAAATTTAACGTTGTCGTATATGATTTTGGAGTTAAACAAAATATTTTAAGAATCTTGTATGATTTGGGTTGTAATCTCACTATCATTCCAGCCCAATATCCATTTCAAGATGTTTTAACAATGAACCCCGATGGGATTTTTTTATCAAATGGTCCTGGAGATCCAAAAGCTTGTGATTATGCAATTGAGAATATAAAAAATTTTATGAATTCATCAATACCGCTTTTTGGAATATGTCTTGGATTTCAATTATTAGCATTGGCTAGTGGAGCAAAAACTATAAAAATGAAATTTGGTCATCATGGAGCAAATCAC
>CAYFGJ010000073.1:0-5179 GCA_964342835.1 uncultured Ectothiorhodospiraceae bacterium
TCATAGGTGATAGTATTTTTAAAAAAAAATATCATTATATCTAGTAAAAAAATACAAACTTGGGATATAACCAATATTGAATCTCTTACGATGGATAGTTTTTCTATGATTTTAGATCTTGAGCCAGAAATTGTTTTGGTTGGTACTGGGGATATAGTTTTATCACCAGATACAGAAATATTATATAATTTTAACAGTAAAAATATTGGATTAGAATATATGATTACTGAATCTGCTTGTAAAACATTTAATGTTTTACTATCAGAGAATCGAAATATTGTTGCAGCGTTATATTTATAATTTAAATAAGAAAAATATAATAATAGAAAAAAATAAAATTGGTAATAAATACTGGTTTAGATAAATTGTAATGTCTTTTTTGTATCTATCTGTTAAATATCCTATTAAAAAAAACCTTAACCCTCTTCCAATAAATGAAATTAATATAAAGAGTATAAAATTAACACTCATCATACCTGCAGTAATAGTGAATATTTTATAAGGTATCGGTGTAAAACTAGCAATAAAAAGCACTAAAACCCCATATTCTAAAAATATTTCTTTAGCTTGATTAAATTCAATTAAATAACCAAATTTTGTGATGTAGGGAAGTACATAATCTATTAAAGCAATACCTAAATAATAACCAACTATACCTCCTAAAACTGAAAATATAGTTGTTAATAAAGCAAGATTAAACCATTTAAAACGTTCTGTAATTATCATAGGAATTAATAAAACATCAGGTGGTATAGGAAAAAATATTGATTCAATAAAGCTAATTAAACCCAGAAAAAATCTAGAGCTTGAGTTATTGAACATATTTACATATTTAGAAAAAATATCAGACATAATATTATTTTTGAGTACCCTTCAGCATTGGAACAAAAAATACATCATCTATAATTTTTTTTAATATACCATTTTTATTTTTTTTAATTCTTAACAATTTTTGTTGTCCTTTTTGATTAAGAGGCATTATGATTCTTCCTGTCGATTTTAATTGATTAATTAATATTTCTGGTATATTAGGTGGTGATGCAGTTATCATGATAGCATCATAAGGTGCATACAAACTGAGACCTTTAAATCCATCACCAAAAAAACATTCTATGTTTTTATATCCTAATCTCTTCAAAAGATCTGAAGTCTTATTATATAGTGATTCAATTCTTTCAATTGTATAAACTTTTTTAAATAAAGATGATAAAATTGCAGACTGATAACCAGATCCTGTGCCTATTTCAAGAACTCGATTCATGTTATCTTCTTCTAATATAATTTGTGACATTTTAGCAACAATATATGGTTGCGAAATAGTTTGATCATATCCAATGGGAAGCGGTTTATTCTCATATGCTCTTCCCTTCAATGCTGGCTCAACAAATAAATGTCTAGGATTTTTAATTATTGCATCTAAAATTTTTTTATTTGCAATCCCTTGATTTTTAAGTATTTCTATTAATTGTAACTGTGCTTCAGACATAAACTGATTTGTATTTAATAGCTTCTCATTATTTGAAATGTTTGTCATATTTTTTCTGTAATTTATTAAATATAATATTATCTGACATATCAATGGTTAAAGGAGTTATAGAAATATATCCATTCTTTACAGCATTAAAATCTGTATCACCATTAATTCTTTTATAATTTCCAACATCTCCAATATCATAATATAGGCGATGTTTATGATTATATTTTTTTGATCTTTTTGGGATATCTCTTCTTCCTAGTTTGGTAAATTTGATACCATTTATTTTCTCGAATGGAATATCAGGAATATTAATATTAAATATATTATTATATTTATAAAGTTTTTTAAAAAATAAATCTAATATAGGCTCTAATTTTAGTTTAATGTCAGCTAAATACTTTGGTTTTTTTGATGTAACAGATATAGCTGCTGATGCATATTTACAAAAACGGCCTTCAATAGCAGCTGCAACTGTACCAGAATATATAACATCATCTCCCATATTTTCACCAAAATTAATTCCAGAAAAAACAATACTAGGTAAATTTTTTAAAATGCCTCTCGTCGCTATATGAACACTATCAGCAGTGCTTCCATAAACTATGTAAAAATCTTTAGTGTATTTCTTAACCCGTATATTTTTTTTTACAGATAAAAAACTACTACAAGCACTAACGTCTTTATGGGGTACTGAAATAATTACATTTCCATACGATTTTAATGAACTATATAAAAGCTTAATTCCTTTAGATTTATAACCATCATCATTAGATAATAAAATTTTCAATATTTTTCCTTGTGTTACTTATTGTATTATACTAATAATTAATAAATTATCATATTGTCACATGCTAGAAAAAGATCATAAAATTCCAGAATTAGATAGTTGGCTGAATGAGAATAAAGATCTCATCAATACTATAAAGAAAGAAAAAAAGCATTCAATAAATATACAAATAGATTTTGAGCCAGCAACTTTCGATATTGATAATCTAGATCATATAGAAGTAGAAAAAGAATTTTGGTACAAATCTGAGGGAACTCAAACTAAAATTTTAGAAAAACTAAGAAAAACTAAAAAAAATGAATTTAATTATATAATAGATTTTCATGGATTAACAAAAAAACAAGCAAAACTAAATTTAGATAAACTTCTTAAGTTATGCCTAGAAAAAAATTATAGAAAACTTAAAGTAATATTTGGCAAAGGTCATCATAGTTCTAAAAATCCAGAATTAGTAAAAATTGTTATATCATACTGTATCAAGTCCAGATATATTAAAGCTGCTTGTTCTGCTAAAAAAAATGATGGTGGTATTGGTGTTATTTATATTCAACTAGTATAATTAAACATATGAAAAAACTTAAAATAAAATTAATTACTGTCTCCGATAGTAGAAATAATAAAACTGATAAATCAGGAAATTTATTAAAAAGATTAATTGAAAAATCGGGTCACAGAGTCATTGATAAAACTATTGTGAGTGACAATATATATGAAATTAGATATCAAATATCAAAATCTATAATTAATAAAAACATAGATGTAATAATTACTACTGGGGGCACGGGTATAACCGGAAGAGATGGAACGCCTGAAGCAGTAAAAGTATTATTAGATAAAGAAATTGATGGTTTTGGTGAAATTTTTCGATCATTGTCTTATGAAAAAATTAAGACATCTTCTCTTCAAAGTAGAGCACTAGCAGGTGTCTCTAATTCAACTTTTATTTTTGTATTACCTGGATCTAGTGATGCATGTTCAACTGCATGGGAAAAAATTATAAGCTACCAACTCAACAGTGATATTAAACCATGCAACCTTGTTATGTTAATGCCACGTTTGAATGAGTAAATTATAAGTTTTCCACTTCTTTTACTTCTGGTAGTTCACTTAGAGATTTTAAATTAAAGTAATCTAAAAATTTTTTCGTTGTTGCTAACAATTCAGGTTTACCAGGCGATTCTTTATGTCCAACAACTTTAATCCACTCATGTTCAATTAAATTTCTTATTATATTTGGATTCACGGTTATACCCCTAATCTCTTCTATGTCACCTCTTGTTACTGGTTGTCTATATGCAATTATTACTAAAGTTTCTAAAAACGCCTTAGAGTATCGATTAGAGCTTTGAGCCGAAAGCTTACTTATCCATTCTTCATAACCCTCTTTAACTTGTACTCTATAACCACTTGCCACATTAATTATTTCAAATGATCTATCAGAATAATCCTGATTTAGTTCTTCAATTAAATCCTTTATTTGATTCTTTGTAGGTCTTTCAGAGTCAAACAAACTAATCAATTGTTGCATTGAAAGTGGCTCATTAGATGAGAAAAGAGCACTTTCTATTATTTGTTTTATCGTCTTATTCATTCTTTTGTTGTCTTTGATTGAAGATAAATCATAGAAAAATTATCATTTTGTATAATATCAATTAAACTTTCTTTAACTAATTCTAAAATCGCTAAAAAAGTAACAATTACTCCCATTCTTCCTTCTCTAAAGTTGAAGCAATCTATAAAACTCAACATATCTTTCGAATTTAATGTATCAAGTATCATCGACATTCTTTCTCTAACAGATAATTGTTCTGTTTCTATATTATGCGATGCAAATATCTCTGCTCTTTTTAAAACTTCTTGAAAAGCTTTCTCGAGTTCTTCAATTTCTATAGTAGGCATTTTTTGGGTATGTTTAAAATGAGTCATAATGCCGGAGACTATATAGGTATCTCTATTAACTCTTGGTATCTCATCAATTTCTTCGGATAAATTCTTATATTTTTGATATTCTAATAAACGTTTTATTAAGTCAGCTCTTGGATCATCCTCTTCTTCATCTTCATCATCTGTTGGAATCAACATTCTAGATTTAATTTCAGTTAACGTTGAAGCCATTACTAAATAATCTGAAGCTAATTCAAATTGCATTTTTTCCATCATATTAATATATTCAATGTATTGTTCAGTAATAGGAAAGATTGGAATATCAACTATATCAATATTTTGTTTTTTTATTAAATACAGCAATAAATCTAATGGTCCTTCAAATTCTTCTAAAATTATTGTTAAAGCATCAGGAGGTATGAATAAATCTTCAGGAATATCTGTTATAGATTTTCCTTGAAGTTTAGCTTTAAATTCATAATCCTGTATATTCATAATTTCTTATATCATACCCATAATTTTTTTAGTTTCTCTAATAGTATTTTCGGCAATATCTTTTGCTTTAACAGCTCCTTTGGTTAATACATCATCTAGATATTTTTTATCAGTGAGTAATTCCTTAGATTTTCTAGAAATTGGTTCAATTACTTTAATGATTATATCAGCCAATTCTTTTTTAAAATATGCTATATCTTTCAAAGAAAATTTTTCTATTACTTTTTCTTTGTTTAAATTTCCACAAACAGTATATATATTAATAAGATTGTTAATTTCAGGCCGTGATTTTGCGTCTTCAATATTTTCAGGCATCTTCATGCTATCTGTCTTTGCTTTCATTACTTTCTTTACAATTTCATCATTTGAATCTTTGATCATTATTCTGGAATATTCAGATATATCAGATTTACTCATTTTATTTTGAGGATCTCTTAAACTCATTATTCTGGTTGCATGAATATTTAATAGAGGTTTAGGTAATTTAAAAAAATCTGTTTTATAATCATTATTAAATTTTTGAGCTATATCTCTTG
>CAYFGJ010000074.1:0-2242 GCA_964342835.1 uncultured Ectothiorhodospiraceae bacterium
CATTAACATTTATTGCTGGTATTTTAAGATGATTATTTTTTTCCATCTCATATAGTCTAAGGACACCAGTTGTAGTTTCTTCAGATACTCCAACAATCTTATCTAAAAGTTTCGGAAATTTTTCATGTAGAATTTTTGTTAAATCACCACCATCATCTAGGATTAGATTTGGAAGCCAATCATTAGGACCTATTATTGATTTTTCTATACACCAAATATACTCATCTTCAGTCTCACCTTTCCATGCAAATACCGGTATATTTTGAGCAGCAATTGCAGCTGCTGCATGATCTTGTGTAGAAAAAATATTACATGACGACCATCTTACTTGTGCACCCAAATCTACCAATGTTTCAATCAGTACAGCTGTTTGAATGGTCATGTGGAGGCAACCAACAATTCTTGCTCCTTTAAGTGGTCGTTGATTATTGTATTCTTTTCTTAAGCTCATTAAGCCAGGCATTTCTGATTCAGCTATTTTAATTTCTTTAGCCCCAAACTCTGCTAATTTTATATCAGCTACTTTATAATCATCCACAATATTTTTTATTTTTCCCGATTTCATTTTTAAATATTTTCTCTCAGTATATCAATCTTGTTAGTTTCTTCCCACGAAAAATTAGGATCAGTTCTACCAAAATGACCGAACGCAGATGTTGGTACATATTTTTTATTTAGCAGATCTAGCGATTTGATTATTTTACTTGGTCTAACTTCAAAAGTATTTTTTATTATATCTACCATTTTAAGATCATCAATTTCACTAGTTCCAAAACTATTAACTGAGATAGATGTAGGTTCATCTACTCCTATAGCGTATGAAATCTGTATTTCACATTTTTTAGCAATACCAGAAGCAACTATATTTTTTGCGATATATCTACATAAATAAGCAGCTGATCTATCAACTTTTGATGGATCTTTACCTGAGAATGCGCCACCCCCATGTCGAGCCATACCACCATAAGTATCCACAATAATTTTTCTGCCTGTTAATCCGCAATCACCTAAAGGTCCTCCAATAACAAAATTTCCCGTTGGATTAACCAAAATTTTTGTTTTATTAGTTAAAAATTCTTTTGGTATAACTTTATAAATTACTTCCTCTGTAATAAATTCTTGAATTTGATTCAACGATATATCTGTATTATGTTGAGTAGATAAAACAACCGTATCCACTTGCTTTGGTTTATTATTTTCGTATAAAAATGTAACTTGGCTTTTTGCATCCGGTCTTAACCAAGTTGTAATTTTATTTTTAAAAATTTCAGTTTGTTTTTCAACAAGTCTATGGGAATAATAAATTGGGGCTGGCATAAACATTTCTGTCTCATCTGTGGCATATCCAAACATCAAACCTTGGTCGCCAGCTCCTTGTTTATCCTCGTCATCCCTATCAACACCCATTTTTATATCTGGTGATTGTTGATTTAACATTTTATGAATAGTACATGTTTTTCCATTAAACCCTAGATCATCATTATCATATCCAATATCACAGATCGTATTTCTTATTACTTCTTCAAAATCTAAACTTGAATTTGATGTAATTTCTCCTGCTACAACTAGCCAACCGGATTTATTTTGTTCACCTTTAGCTAAAACTTCACAAGCCACTTTAGATTTTTTATCATCTGCTAAAGCATAATCTAGTATTGTGTCAGATAATCTGTCACAAAGTTTGTCAGGATGTCCTGGTGAAACACTTTCAGATGTGAATTGAAAATTACTCATTATTAAATTATATAGTTTTGAGAAAATATAACATTTTTATTATTCTTTTAATAATAAAAAACACTATTTTTTAAAATTTTTTAGTTTAATTTTTTCATCTTCAGACAATTTTATTCCTTTTGAATATTTGGATAATAAATCAAAATTTTCATTTTCATCAAGTTTTTTCTGAAAAGTATAAATTATTGTTTTGATTGTTTCAGCAGCACTATCTTGATTTTTGTCTTCAATTTCTGTTTTAAAAATATTATTAATTAAATCTTTATTATCTGGAAAACCTTCTATTAATGATGAAATATTAATTTTTTGATTTTGTTCTTTCATATTAATTATAGCATTCAAAATTTTTTTAGCTGAATTATTTGAAATTAGTTTATTTATTTTTGCAGCATGCTTTGAAATTAAATTAGGATATTCAATCAAAATTGATAAAATATAAAATTCTTCATTATTATAATCATCTATCTGTTTATTATTATCAGATTTATCAGATTTATCAGATTTATCA
>CAYFGJ010000074.1:2342-5151 GCA_964342835.1 uncultured Ectothiorhodospiraceae bacterium
ATAATCATCTATCTGTTTATTATTATCAGATTTATCAGATTTATCAGATTTATCAAATTTAGATGTATATTTATATAATTCATCTTTATTTATATTTGCAATTTTTGTTAATTTTTCTTCCATTAATGTTTTGAAAACACCTTTAGGTATTTGTTTAATTAAATCTATACATTCAATTATATATTTTGATTTATCTTCTATTTTTTCAATATTTTTATTTTTTTCTACTTCTTGAAATAAAAATTCTGATAATGGTGTACTTTTATCAATTAAATTTATAAATAAATTAACATCTTCATTAAAAATATCATCAGGATCTTTTCCTTCTGGTAGAAAAATAAAATTAATATTAACGTTATCTCTTAATTCATCAAGACAGTTAGTTAAAGCCTTCCAAGCTGCTTTTTTTCCTGCTTCATCTCCATCAAAACAAAAAAATATATTCTTTGTGTATTTCATAATTTTATTAAAATGTGATTTAGTGAAAGCAGTACCCAATGTTGCGATGGAATAATTAAAATTATTTTTATGTAGAGCTAGAACATCAGTATAACCCTCAACAATTATAACTTTATCATTTTTAGTTATTGAATTTTTTGCTTGAAATAGGCCGTATAATTGTGCGCTTTTAAAAAATATTTTTGATTCCGGTGAATTTATATATTTAGCTGATTCAGATTTATTTAAAGTTCTTCCACCAAAAGCAATAACTTTTTCTTGAGTATTTTTTATTGGAAAAATAACTCTATCTCTAAATCTATCATAAATTTTATCCTTGTTTTTAACAAGCACACCTACTTCTAATGCATCTTTAATTAAATTCTTTTTCTGTAATTCTTTCATGAGTCCATCCCAACTATCATTAGCATATCCTAAATCAAATTTTTCAATCAAATCATCTGTAATTCCCCTTGACAATAAATAGTCTTTTGCTTTTTTATTGTTTTGCAAATTATTACTAAAAAAATCTGAAGCAATATAATTTGCATGTAATAGATTTTCATTATCATAATTTTTTTTAGATACAGTTTCAGGAATTGATATATTTGCAATTTTTGCTAATTTTTCAATAGATTCATAAAAACTCAAACCTTCATAATTTTTTAAAAAACTTATAGCATCACCAGAAGCTCCACAACCAAAACAATGATAGAATTGTTTACTACTTGATACATTAAATGATGGTGTATTTTCTGCATGAAAGGGACATAAACCTTTATAATTATTTCCAAATTTTTTTAAAGTAACTTTTTGTCCTATCAGTTCAACAATATCAATATTTGACAACAGATTATCAATAAATTGTCTGTCTAAGTTTTTCATTATTATGCAACTTTTATTAGAATATCGAGTAATTGTTTATAATCAGAATCTTTTGGTTTAATGAGTAAGAATTTATCTTTTAATTCGTTATAATTCTCTATTAGTTCTTTTGCCATTAAACTACCAGTTTCTCTATAGTGTTCTTTTATAAAATTTAGTAAATATTTTTGATGTCTAGAAAATTCATTATTTTTTATTTTCATAATTTCAATGGATTCAGTGTTATATTTCTTATTGAATTGATTTTGCAGATCATATATAAATGCTAACCCCCCAGTCATACCAGCTCCAAAGTTATTTCCTGTTTGTCCAAGTACAACTACGGAACCGCCAGTCATATATTCACAAGCATGATCACCCACGCCCTCTACAACTGCTTTACATCCTGAATTTCTAACAGCAAATCTTTCGCCAGTAATACCTTCAGCAAATAGTTTTCCTCCTGTTGCCCCATAAAGACAGGTATTACCCATGATTATCATTTTTTTAGCTTCTTTTTTTAGAAATTCATTTACTTTGATAGTAATTTTACCTCCTGCCATTCCTTTTCCTACATAATCATTTGAATCACCAGTTAGAGTAATATTCAATCCACCAGCATTCCATGCTCCAAGACTTTGTCCTGCAGTACCTTCAAGGAGTAAATGTATAGGAGTTTTAGAAAAACCATTATTACCATATATATTAGCAATTTCACCAGAAATATTTGCACCAATACTTCGATTATAATTTTTTATTTTATAATTAAAAGTTTTAGATTTTTTATTTCTTATAAACGGTAAAGTATCTGTTAACATTTTTTTTGCTAATAATGCTTTATCAAAAGGATTATTTGATTTTTTTGTACAATATGGTTTTTCTTTCGATTTAACTCTAACTAATAATTTATCTAATCTAATTTTATGCTGTTTATTAGTTATACCATTTACTGATTTTAAAAGATCTGTTCTTCCTATTATTTGATCTAAAGTTTTAAAACCTAACAATGAAAGTATCTCCCTTACTTCTTGTGCTACAAATTTGAAATAATTGATAACTCTTTCAGGTGAACCAGTAAAATGTCTCATTCTCAAAATCTTATTTTGTGTAGCAACACCAGTTGCACAATTATTTAAATGACAAATTCTTAGATATTTACAACCCAAAGCTATCATCACTGATGTACCAAAACCAAAACTTTCGGCACCTAATATTGCACCTTTTATTACATCTAAACCAGTTTTTAAACCTCCATCAGCTTGTATTCTAACTTTATGTCTAAGGTTGTTTAAAACTAATGTTTGATGAGTTTCACTTAGACCAAGTTCCCATGGTGTACCAGCATACTTTACAGATGTTAGAGGACTAGCTCCAGTACCGCCATCATAACCTGATATTGTTATTAAATCTGCATATGCTTTAGTCACACCTGCAGCAATAGTTCCTACTCCGCTTTGAGAAACTAATTTGACAGAAATTAATGCTTTATTATTAACTTGTTTTAAAT
>CAYFGJ010000075.1:0-5052 GCA_964342835.1 uncultured Ectothiorhodospiraceae bacterium
AGAGGTCAAAATAATGTACAAGGTGCATCAGATTCAGGATTAATTCCTATGGTATATCCAGATTACCAAAGAGTTGATGATTTAGAAGTTAATAAATTTTTTGAAAAATTTTGGAATACTAATCTTAATAAAGAACCAGGTTTAACAGTCGTAGAAATAATGGATGAAGTAATTAAAAAAAACATCAATGGACTGTACATTATGGGTGAAAATCCTGCCATGTCAGATCCTGACTTAAATCATGCAAGAAAAGCATTAGCAACATTAGATCATCTTGTTGTTCAAGATATTTTTTTAACAGAAACAGCTTTTTATGCTGATGTAATATTGCCTGCCTCTGCTTTTCCGGAAAAAACAGGAACTTTTACAAATACTGATAGAAGAGTTCAATTGGGAAGACAAGCTGTTAATCCACCTGGTGAAGCAAAACAAGATTTATGGATTATACAAAAAATAGCAAATGGATTAGGGTTGGATTGGAAATATGATAACGCAAAGGATGTTTTTGAAGAAATGACTAAATGTATGCCAAGTATTGCTGGAATAACATGGGATAGATTAGAAAAAGATCAGTCAATAACATATCCTTGTGTAACAAAAAAAGATCCTGGGCAACCCGTTATCTTTACAAATGATTTTCCAACAAAAGATGGTTTAGCACAATTTATACCTTCACCATTCAAAAGTGCAGATGAATTACCAGATAATGAATATAATTTTATACTCATTACTGGTCGACAATTAGAACATTGGCATACCGGTGCAATGACTAGACGAGCAAGTATGTTAGATGAAATAGAGCCTGATCCAACAGCTTCTATATCTCTTGATGATATGAAGAAATTGAATATATCAGAAGGAGATTTAATTACAGTATCTTCTAGACGAGGAACGATTGATGTATATGCTAAAAGGGATGATTACCTACAATCGGGTCAAGTATTTATACCATTCTGTTATGTTGAGTCCGCAGCTAATATTTTAACTAATGCTGCTTTAGATCCAGATGCTAAAATACCAGAATTTAAATTCTGTGCAGTAAAAATAAAAAAAACATCAACTCATTAATTTAAAATTGTGGTTACTAAAAACAGTCTTGAGAAATATATATCTCGAATAAAAAGTTTCTTATCTAAAGAAGAGTATGACTCGGCGCTAACGGAATTAGAAAATGCAATTAATGATTATCCTGAAATATGTTCTTTATATACTAATGCTGGAAATATATACACAGTAAAATCAGATTACAAAAAAGCAGAAAATTATTATTTACAGTCTCTATCATTGCAGGAGTCAAAAGAAGCTTTTAATAATTTAGCATACATATATATCATTCAAGGTTTATATGATGAAGCTTTAAAACATACAATAAATGCATTAAAAAATGATCCATTATATTTTGATGCTCTTCTGAATCAAGCTCTTATATATGAAAGAAAAAAAGAATTTACAAAATCAAAAGCAGAACTTGATAAAATTATACATCATCATCCGGATCATCCTAAAGCATTATTATTATCGTTTAAAATTGCTCAAGAAACATGTTCATGGAATGAAGTTGATAGGCTAAATCCGAAATTAGATTATATGATAGGCAATGGCGAGGAACACCCTTTTATCAATATAAGTCGAACCATAAATAATGAAAAAAATTTTAAAGTAGCTACATCGTGGGCAAAAAAAAATTCTATTATTTTAAAAAAAATTACTCCTAATACACAAATAAATAAAAAAATTAGAATTGCTTACATTTGTGGTGAATTTAGAAATCATCCCACTTACCATTTGATAAAAAATCTCTTTCAATATCATAACAAAGAGAAATTTGAAATATATATATTTTCATATGATCATGATATTGAAATTGAAAATGAAATAACAAATAAGATTGATAAATTTTATAATATTAATGATCTTTCAGAATTCGATGCTATAAATTTAATAGATAGTTGTAACATTGATATTTTAATTGATTTATCAATATTAATTGTAAATAATCATATCAATATAATTAAATCACACCCTGCTAAAAAAGTTATTTCATATTTAGGGTATCCTGGTACTTCAGGTTTAAATTGCTATGACTATATAATTACAGATGAAATAGTAACTCCAAAAGAATTTCAAAAATTTTATACAGAAAAATTCCTCTATTTACCGAATTGTTATCAAATTAATGATGGTATTAAAAATCTGAAAGATTCAACCGCAAAAAGATCAAACTATAATCTTCCAAAATCTTCAAAAATAATCGCAAGTTTTAATCAATCTTATAAAATAGATAAAATTATGTTTGATTGTTGGTTATCAATAATGAAACAAGTTCCGAATTCCGTATTATGGTTATTAATTGAAGATGAAATAACTCAAAATAATCTTTGTAGTTATATGGAATCAAAAGATATTAGTAGAAAAAAATTAATCTTCGCCAATAAAATATCAAGAGAAAAACATATGGAAAGATTACAATTAGTTGATTTGGTTTTAGATACAAGGATATATAATGGCCATACAACAACAACAGATGCTCTACAATCTGCTATACCTGTGATAACACTCAAAGGAGAACATTTTGCTTCAAGAGTTTCTGCAAGTTTGTTACATAATGCAAATTTAGATGAATTATGTTGCAAAAATTTAGATGAATATAAAGATAAAGCTATAAAGATTCTAGAAAATGAGGAAATCAGAAATAAATATATTGAAAAATTAAAATCAATAAATGAAAGAGATAAATTTTTTAATAATGAATTATTTGTAAATCAGTTAGAAGAAATACTTATAAGTATTAAATTATGAATTATGTACTTTATTGCAAATTTTTAATGCTTCACTAGCTATACAAACATCATGTACTCGAATAAATTCTACACTAGCTAAAGAAGCTTGGGTTGTTGTAACAATAGAAGAAATATAAATGTCTTTTTTTTTGTAATTTTTAAACAAACTAGTTGAAAATTCTTTATTACTAGCCCCTATACATACTCTTTTAAATTTTTTTACAAAAAAAGATAGATTCTGTAAGATTTTAATATTGTCATCACCTTTTTTTCCATAACATATTCCTGGATCTACAATAATATTTCTCCTTTTTATGCCACACTTAACTGCATCATTGATTCTTTGTGTTAAATATTGTTCTACATCTTTTAAGATATTTTTAGATTTCATTATTTTTTTTTGTTTATGTATTTCAGGCATATGAGTAATAATCAGTTCAGTGCCTGTCTGAGCAATAGCTTTAAACATATCAGAATCATAAGTTCCTGCAGATACATCATTAATAATTGAAACACCTTGTTTAATTGATTCACTAGCAACTAAACTAGATCTAGTATCAATACTTAGTTTAAATTTGCCTTTAATTTTTTTTAATTTTTTTAAAACAGGTATTATCCTCTTTAATTGTATATTTGCATCTATGTCAGAAAAACCAGGTTTTGATGATTCTGCACCAATATCAATAATATCGACATCGTTTTCAATCATATTCTTGACATGCTTTGTTGCGTTATTAATATTTAAATACTTTCCTCCATCGAAAAAACTATTTTTTGTTATATTTAAAATTCCAATTATTTTAGTATTAGTTTTTTTCAACATCTGAGTAATCAATTTTATAAATACGTATTGAATCCTTCACATCAACAGCCATTAAATCATTTGCAATTCTTATATTGAATTCGTTTTTACTTATTTTTTTTACCTTGTTTAGTATATCGATTGGTTTTATACCGCCTAATGCAAGAATATGTGTTAATAATGTAAGTCTAGGTTTCGTTTTTTCTAAAATTCTAGCTAATTCTGATGGTGTCGTATGATAATTCATTAGGCCTTGAACTTTTGGATTATTTTTTCTTACTTCAATAGGAGCATCTGCAATTTCATGAATTAATAAATCACAATTTTTTGCATGGCTAACAAGATTTTCTGAGTAATTTGTATCACCAGAAATTACGATACAATACTTACCATTCTCTATTTTATAACCAAATGCGTGTTCAACTCCGCCTCCATGATCTACATTAAAAGCAGTAACCTTAAGATTATTTTTTTTATAAATTATTCCGGATTTAATTTCTTGTACTGTTGTTCTTAGAAAGTTACTAGAAAGATTTTCGGGTGGTTGAGTTCTTATTTCTATATCTTCTTTAAATGCTTCTTTAAGTTTATCTATAAAGTGTTTAGTCCCAATAGGTCCAAAAATTTGTAACGTTTGCTTTCTTTGATAAATCCATCCAGTAAAAATTAAATCTGCCATGCCCATAGTGTGATCTGAATGTAAATGAGTAAAAAAGACAACATTAATATCTTGAAGGGGAATATTGGCTTGATTTAATCTTATTGTTGAACCTCTTCCTACATCAAACAATAATTTATTTTGTCCGGACTCTACTAATATTGATTGTCCGAATCTTTCTATACTAGGTCTAGGTGTACCTGTACCTAACATAATTACACGTATAACTTCAGCATTTACACTGAATGTAAATAATAACAGAAAAGAAAGGGTTAGAATTCTCATATTCTTAATGTTAAGTTGTAATATAATTTAACAGATTATGAAAACCAATAAAACTAAAAAACTTGATTTAACAAAATCAAAAAGACCTTCACCTAAAAATATTGAAGTGATTGATGAATATGGTAGTAAAAGAGAATTTCCAATAACAGGTGAACTGCCGTTAACTGTATATGTAAATAAACAAGAAGTTGTAACCTTGATGACGCTAGGACATTATCCTGAAGCACTTGTTATAGGTTATTTAAGAAACCAAGGATTTATATCATCGCTAAATGACTTAAAATCTGTTCACGTTGATTGGGAAACAAATTCTGCTGCAGCTAAAACTACTAATGAGCAAATCAATTTAGAAAATAAATTAACGCACAAAATAATTACATCAGGTTGTGGTCAAGGAACTTCTTTTGGGGGAGTATGGGATGATTTAAAATTAAAAAATATTAAATCAACTAAACTTAAACAGTCTGTGATTTATAAAATATTAAAATTACTTCATGATAAAAATGAAATTTATAGACAATCAGGAG
>CAYFGJ010000076.1:0-4981 GCA_964342835.1 uncultured Ectothiorhodospiraceae bacterium
TTTCTGATGAAATAAAAAGAGGTGGGACAAGACTTTCAATTCCTCAGTCTAGTAGATTTAAATTTCAAGCTGTAAGTGCTTCCGATATTCCAAAAGATGCAGTTGTAAGAATAATTGATTTAGCTGGAGGCTCTTAATGGCCGTTGAAAAATATTATAAAGATTCAAATGGTGAATATATAAAAGTTATTCAAGAATCAGAAAATTTAACTCAAACAGAAGAAGCTAAACTTCGCAATCAATTACAAGGAAAAAAACCTAGCATTAGAAAAAAAATTACTAATAAAATTCAAAATCAAAAAACAACAGCTGGAAGACCTATTTATATAGACCCAAAAACTGGAGAAAATTATTCTGAAAAATCAACAACTTTTCAAACTGAAGATGGTAAGTGGATTACCATGCCAACAGTAAATACTGAAGGAGGTCAATTTGATGTAAGTTTTTTAGAAGATTTTGTAAAAAGAAACGGAGCTAAAGACCCATTAACAGGAAGAGATATTCCTTTATTTGAAACAGAAGAAGAAGCTGTTAATTATGCAAAAGAAAGAAGTAACTCTTTAACACCTCAAAGAAGAATATCAAATAAACTTTATGACAGTAGAGGTCGTTTTAGAGGAGCTGATTATAAGACTGGTGTTAACAATGATGTTTTTAGAATGGGTTTTTCTGGAACAAATAACTTTAAAGAAAAAGTTAATTTTTTAGATAAAGAAGTTGGAAAAAATGGATATGTCGTTGATAGGATGGGTAACTTTCTTTTAACACAAGAAGGCAGAAGTAAAATTGGTCAAGAAGGTTCTAATCTTCTTGCAATAGATGCCGAAAGATTTGAGTCAGAAGATTTTTCTGATTTCTTTGGAGAGTTTGGAGAAGTTTTAGCTGCATCAGTAGTTGGTGAAGTAGCAGCGGATGCTGGCTTTAGAAAAGTAGCTACATCTAATAGCCCCATAGGAAGATTACTCAGAAAAGGTCATTTAGGAAAAGCAAATAAATTAGCAAGTATTTTAGGGAAAACAATGAATATTGTAAGACCTACAACAAGAATAGCTGCTAATGCCGCAGGTGCTGCTGGCGGAGCATATGTTGGTAATGTTTTAGCTGAAGCTGAACAATTTCGTAAAGGTATTAGTGAAGAGTCATGGAAAGATATTCAAGCAAGAGGTATAACGGAAGCAAAATTAGCTGGAAGTTTTGCAGTGTTGGGACAACTAGCAGCTAAAGGTATAGGAAAATTTGTAAAAACAAAAGGAGCTACTAAATTTACAAAAGAAGTTTATGGAGAACAGGCATATAAAAATTGGCAAGAAACAGGAATTTTAAAAGCTGATGAAAATAGCATAATGGACAGAATAAATAAAGGCTATCTTGTTGATTTGTATAATGAAATAGATTCTCCAAGAAGAGCAAGGTTAATGTCTGTTGTAGATGCTATAACAAGAAGTGGTCGTTTTAGAGATGCAAAAAATGCACAAGTTGCTATGAAAGAATTAAAAAAAGAATTTCCTGTTGAAACAAAAGGTTTTACAGATCAACAATTAATTGAAACACTTGAAATGTATATTAATGGAGAAGGAAAACTTTTACAAAAAGCATTGAAAATGCATAGAGCTGGTGTAGGAGCAGCTGCGGCTGATGGTTTAGGAGCTTTATTAAGGTTATCGCAAAAAGGTGAAATTCCAATAAATGATATAGCAGATATGTATGACACTATTAATCAAGCTGTTGCTTTAAGTAGTGTAGAAGCAATGAAAACAGCAGAGGTATTAGGTAGGAAAGGTCTTCAAAATGTAGATGAATTATTTGTTGGTTTAGATGAGGCTTTAGATACCATGGGTGCTAGAATAAAAGATATAAAAGGAAGTTCTAGTGACATAACTAATAATTCAATAAATTATTTACAAGGTTTAAAAGGAAATCAAAATGTAGAAGATTTAAGATTTTTAATTGGTGATAATGGAGATGTTCTTTTAGTAACCACTGGTGGTTCTCAAAACTTTATTGGAACTCAAAGAATTTCTCAAGAACTAGCAAAAGTAAAAGGTAAATTTAAAGATGTAGTAATTGAGGAAGGAGGGCCTTTAGCAAAACTTTGGGATAATATTGATCCTGAAACTGGACAACCTATTAAACCACTATATATATCTCCAGCAGAATCTAATTTACTTATTCAGCAAATGAGAAGAATTTCTTTAGATGGAGTACAAGGTTCTAAATTTGATACACGAAAATTATGGGACGCTGCTATTCAAGATAATGATATTGCAACAGCTGCATTAGATAACGCAATAAATCAGGCAAAAGCCGGAAAAATAAAAGCAAGACCTGGAAGTGATAAAAATCTTATTAGTAAAGGTTTATCTCAAATGGATGAATATAACGCTTCTATTAAAAAAATAACCGATGAGAGCAAAAATCAAATGAAAATATTTGAAGAGTATGGTTTGGGAGAATTAGCAATAAGGGTTGCTGACGGAGAAATAAATTATAATAACTTAATAGATGTTTTATTAGACCCAAATACTCCAGAAAATTTAGAATCT
Source organism: uncultured Ectothiorhodospiraceae bacterium (assembly GCA_964342835.1). Classification (GTDB taxonomy): domain Bacteria; phylum Pseudomonadota; class Gammaproteobacteria. Next base: position 2,543 of record CAYFGJ010000076.1, read on the forward strand.
TTCATGAAGTTTTTTACTGACACTATTAAAAAACAAAGAAAAGCTATTTATAAACCAAGCAAACAAATGCCTGATGAGTATCTTGATATTGCCCTTGACGATGCAGGTCAACCAATTAGAACTGTAACAGGTGTTCAAAAAACTGCTTATGATGCAATACAAAGTGGTCCAATGGATAGTGATGTTGCTGAAGCAATATTTAAACCTGGATCAAGACCAGCTGATAAATTAGCACAAGAAGGTAAAATTAATTTTGTTAATAGTAATATGTCTGTTGACGAAATAGAAAATTTTGTAAGAGATGAACTTAAAAGGGCCACACTTAGAAGAATGGTTAATGAGGACGGACAATTAAGTTTAAAAAATATTAGAAGAGTTATTGAAGAATTAGGAGTTGATGATATAGGAAAACCTGGAGCTAAAAATTCTCTTGTAAGTATATTTGGTGAAAAAACAGCAAAAGAATTATTAGATTTTTCTAAAAAACTTGATAATGTTATTTTAGGTATTGATGTGCCGCCAGATATTGCCAAAAGATTACAAGATGGTTTAGGACAAGTTAATCGTGTAATTAATGAAGCTAATCCACAAGGACTAGATGAAGCATTAGAAAATTTTTCAAAAGCTCAAAGAGATTTAGATAAGTACAATAAAAATCAATTTAAGCAAAATCTTATAGATAATGAATATGTTTTAAAAGAAGGTGCTGATATGGAGTATTTTCTTAATGATTTATTTAGTGGTGAAATGTCTACTAAACAACTTGAAAAAATTATTGATAACATGTTGCCAAAAAAAGGTGATGCACCAGAAGTTTTAGCAAGAAAAAAGATGGAATTAGAATCATTACAATCTCGTGTAATTAATAAATTTATTCGTGATCTTGGAGAAGAAAGTTTAGATGTCACAGATGAAATAACAATTCAAGATGTTGCTAATATGTTTAGTAACCGAAACCTTTCAAAAACTATGAATAGTTTAAACCCACAAAGATTTAATATTATTTTTCAAGGCGTAAGTGATAATCCTTTTCAAACATTAAAAAGAATTTCTAACGCAGCAAAAAAATCAGGACAAAAAAACACTATGGGAAACCTTGTTGCTGCTGCTTTTGCTATGACTGTTGCTGGTGCACCAATAGGTGCAATTATTGGAGCTTTGACATTTAATACTGCATTATTAGGTGCATCAATGGGAGTTATTGCTATGAGCACTGGTGCTACAGTTTTAAGTCTTTTATTGAGAAACAAGCAATTTATGAAATTTTTAACAAAATCAACATTGCCGCAAAAAACTTTAACAAAAGGTGAATTAGGCAGACAAATAACAGCAAAAACTTTAAGAGATTTAACTTACCTTACAGCTAGAGATAGACAAGGTGATAGAGATAGAATGGGTCCGTCTGCAACTGATATAAAAAAAATAAGAGATGCACAAGGTATTAAACAAAGAACATCAAACATAGCCGATAGACTAGCAAACACAGGTTCGCAAGTATTAGCAGCTGGTCCTAATATAGCTAATAATCTTGTAAATCAATTTACTGGTGGCTCAAGAAAATTTTCATCTCGATATAAAACTCCAACTAGACTTCCAAATGTTCAAACTTTTGATGATACAATATTTACAGAAATAGATAGACGAAGGGCTCTTGCTGGAAACAACCCAAAAAATCAAGATTTGGTGAGGAGAAGATAAATGCCACCTTTAACTAATCCACAGCTTTTTCCAAAATCATCTTCTGCTTACGGATATAGAAGTCCTTCACGAAGAAATGTTTTAAGTTCTGATATTGTAGGATTATTACAAAGAGACCCAAGAGGAAGTGCAAAAATACCTACTAGAGGTCTTCCTTCTTATGCTTATGCAGACCCTAGTTATAAAGGTGTTCCTTTAAGGCCAGGTGTAGGATTAGGAACAGGACAAGGTGTAACTTTTGGAGGCACACCTCCAGGTCTTGCAGGTAACACACCAGTGCAAAGTTATAATCCTATGGATAATTTAGGTTATGAATCTGGAACAATGGGTTTTGGAACTCCATCATTAGGAGACGCAGTAAAAGATGCTTTAAAAATTGGAGCCGCTACTACTGGTGTTGGAACATTATTAGATTATGCTGGATTACCAACTCTTGGTTTTGCATCAATGAAAGGTAATATGGGTTCTTTAAATCCTTTAAATTGGTTTAAAGATGATAAAGGATTTTTTGAAAAAGGTGGAGCACTTGAACAGTGGGCTCGACCAATAGATTCAGCTATAGCATCAGGTATTGGAAGTTTAGGTCAAGCACTAGGAAGTTCTAATTTAGCTCCTGCAATGGCAGGAGGTACACAAAACATTCTATTAAATGCTGATGGTTCACCGGCTATGATGAAACCATGGCAAGAAATAAAAGAATTTTGGAATGCAATTAGAGGAAAACCAAGTGTATTTGGTAAT
>CAYFGJ010000077.1:0-4918 GCA_964342835.1 uncultured Ectothiorhodospiraceae bacterium
TTGAAACAACATTTAAAGAAGAAACCGAAACAGATCTATTTGGGGAACAGGCTGTTTTATGTGGAGGAGTAACTGCATTAATTAAAGCTGGTTTCGAAACATTAGTAGACGCAGGTTATTCTCCTGAGATGGCATACTTTGAATGTCTTAATGAATTAAAACTGATCGTGGATTTGATGTACGAAGGAGGAATGTCAGAGATGAGATATTCTATATCAAATACCGCTGAATATGGTGATCTTACTAGAGGTCCGTATTTAATAGATGATCATGTTAGGAATAAAATGAAAAAAGTTTTGGAAGATGTACAATCAGGAAAATTTGCTAAAGAATTTGTTGATGAAATAAAAAATGGTTCGAAAGAATTTGATAAACTTAGAAAAGAAGGTTCAGATCATTTGATAGAAGAAACTGGGAAAAAATTAAGAGATATGATGTCATGGATGCAAGAAAGCAAACTAGTTGATGAGAAAATAAATGATAAAAAACAATAAATCAAAAATATCAGGTGTATATTTATTGCCAAATCTAATAACTACAGGTGCATTATTGTGTGGTTTTTTTGCAATTATTTCATCAATCAATGGAAATATTGTTACAGCAGTCTTTTCAATCTTAATAGCAATGATATTAGATGGGCTTGATGGTAGAATTGCGAGATTAACTAATACACAAACATCATTTGGTGCATACTACGATAGTTTATCTGATTTATTATGTTTTGGTATAGCACCTGCACTTCTCATGTATATTTGGAGTTTGTCTAACTTTAATATGTACGGTTGGCACTGGTCAAAAATTGCATGGATTTCATGTTTTATTTATGTAGCTGCTACAGCGATCAGATTGGCTAGATTTAATTCTAAACTTATAATACAAGATAAAAAATATTTTAATGGATTAGCTAGTCCTGCTGCCGCTGCTGTAATCATGTGTTATGCATGGCTAATTCAAGACTCCAATTTAAATGTTCAAAATTTTAATATATTAAGTTTATTAATTTTAATTATTTTATCAATTTTAATGATAAGTAATATAACTTATTATAGTTTTAAAGATATAAATTTGAGACATAAAATACCTCACATTGGGTTATTTATAATAGTCTTAACATTATCTTTTATATCTTTTGATCCACCTATGGTTTTACTAACCTTTTTTTCACTGTATGCATTATCAGGCCCTATACTATTATTGATTAGATATACAAAGAAGATTTCGAATAGCAAAGCTGGAAAAAGACCTTCAGCATCTCAATAATACTTGCAAATTTAGTAATTTAATATAGAGTTTGTATTATGTTGATCTATATCACATCAAACAATGAACATTTCTTAAAAGTTCTTCTACTGAAATTAGTTAAATAATTTCAGTAATTACTATATCCTTATTACTGTTATGAATAGAGAAAATCTTATAATTTTTGATACTACATTGAGGGACGGCGAACAAAGTCCAGGCGCATCAATGGATATTGATGAAAAAATACAAATTGCTAAAGCACTGGAAGAACTTAATGTAGATGTTATTGAAGCTGGATTTCCAATTGCAAGTCAGGGTGATTTTAATGCAGTTTCTGAAATATCTAAAATTATCAAAAATTCAACTGTTTGTGCATTAGCAAGAGCTTTAGATAAAGATATCATTGCTGCATCAGAAGCCTTGAAAGATGCTAATAAAAAAAGAATTCATACATTTATTGCAACCTCTCCAATCCATATGGAGAAAAAATTAAAAATGTCTCCGGACGAAGTTATTGATAGAGCAACTGCAGCAATCAAACTAGCAAGAACTTTTACAAATGATGTAGAATTTTCTCCAGAGGATGCAGGCAGATCTGATCTTAATTTTTTATGTACAGTTATCGAGAAAGCTATAGATGCTGGCGCTAGTACAATAAATATTCCAGATACAGTAGGCTATAATTTACCGCATCAGTTTGGAGATCTTATAAAAAATATTCTTGCTAATGTAAAAAATTCAAATAAGGCAGTTTTTTCTGTTCATTGTCATAATGATTTAGGTTTGGCAGTGGCAAATTCTTTATCATCTGTACTTAATGGTGCTAGACAGATCGAATGCACAATTAATGGTTTAGGAGAAAGAGCTGGTAATGCTGCGCTTGAAGAAATTGTTATGACTGTACGAACCAGACAAGATATATTTAATTGTGACACAAATATAAATAGCAAAAAAATTATGAAGTGCTCTAGATTAGTTTCTAGCATAACTGGATTTCCAGTACAACCAAACAAAGCTATCGTAGGTAAAAATGCTTTTGCTCATGAGTCAGGTATACATCAAGATGGAATAATTAAGTCTAGAGAGACTTATGAAATTATGAGAGCAGAAGATATTGGTTTGGTTAGTAATTCATTGGTGTTAGGAAAACATTCAGGTAGAAATGCTTTTAAACAAAAACTTAATGAATTAAATATAGAATATTCTACCGATGAAGAATTAGACCAGTTATTTTTCTCTTTTAAAGAATTAGCTGATAAAAAACATGATATTTTTGATGAAGACATAATAAGATTATCAAATAAACAAGAAATAACTGGCGATTTAATACAATTTAAATATATGAAAGTTTATACCGAAAGTGGACATAAACCTAAGGCAGAAATTACATTAGATATAGACGGAAAAACAATGAAATCAGAATGCGAAGGTGATGGTGCTGTAGATGCTGCTTATAATGCTATAGAAAATATTGTTAAAAGTGGATGTAAATTAGTACTTTATTCCGTCAATAATATTACAACTGGTACTGATGCGCAGGGAGAGGTTACTGTCAGAATAACAAAAAATAATAATATAGTGAATGGACATGGAGCAGATACTGATATTGTTAAAGCATCTGTTCTTGCTTTTATAAATGCATTGAATAAACTTCAACAAAACCCCGATCTAACAGCTACTAAAAAACGTGGAATATAAATCAGAAAAAATTTATAAGTATTTTAATGCCATGGGTATTGAAATATTTTGGTACAAGAGAAGCAAAAAAATCTCAAATTCTAATCATGTTAGCAATATTGAATATTTAAATTCACAAGTTATGAATTGCAAAAAATGTATATTACATAAAGAAAGATTGAATACAGTATTTGGTGATGGTTCAGAAAAAGCAAATATTATGATAATAGGTGAAGCACCTGGAAGAGATGAAGATAAAACTGGAAAACCATTTGTTGGTAGAGCTGGTAAATTATTAACAGAAATTTTTAAATCAATTGGAATTCAAAGGTCAGATGTATATATTACAAACACTGTAAAATGTAGACCGCCAGATAATAGAAATCCAAAAAAAGAAGAAGTTGATTCATGTTCAAATTATTTAGATCAACAAATTGAATTTATTAATCCTGATCTTATAATTTTATTAGGAAAAGTTGCCGCTGATAGATTATTAAATTTAGATTTACCAATGTCAGAATTAAGACAAAAAACTTTCTACTATAAAACTAGTAAAATTCCTATTTTAGTTTTTTATCATCCAGCATACTTATTAAGAAGTCCTTCAGAAAAATATAAAGTGTGGGAAGATTTAAATTATTTAAAAGAAGTTTATAAGCTAAATGTCAGCTAATCCAATACATTTAATTAATATAAGAAAAATGAATTTATCTGATTTAGATGATGTCTATTATCTGGAAAACGAAGTTTATCAATATCCTTGGTCCAAAAAGATTATTCAAGACTGTATTATGCAACAATATGATTGTTATGTTGCAATGAAAGAATTTTATTTAATTGGATATGTAATATTTCAAGTTATTTCTATAGAAACACATATACTAAACCTGACTGTTAAAGAAGCATATCGTAGAAATGGATTAGCTAATGAGTTCTTAGAAATAGTAATATCAGAATCAAATATTAGAAAATCTAATTCAATAATATTAGAAACTAGATTAAATAATTATCCTGCAATTAATTTATATAAAAAACACCATTTTTATCAAATAGGAATTAGAAAAGATTATTATCAATCTAAAAATGAAAAAAGAGAAGATGCTCTTGTTTATCGAAAAGATCTTATCTAACAGTCATTTGGACTTATAGCACTTTTTATTGATAATGCATGTATTTCTCCATTCATTAGAGTCGAAACACATTTATATATAAGTTGATGACGTTCAAGAATATTCAATCCATCAAATTTTGTTGAAGTAATATATAAATCAAAGTGACCACCTTTTTTTGCTCCAGCATGACCAATATGTAGATGACCTTGATCAATGATTTTAATTTCTACTGGATTTAGTTGATTTAGACTTTCTTTTATTAGATTTATTCTTTTTTCTGACATCTAGTTATTATAATTTATATCTTCTTAATATACATTAACCATGTTTGTTTTTGTGGTTTATGATAGAATTTAGATAGAAATAGAAATACTAAATGAGTAAAAAAATAGTCTTTTCAGGGGTACAACCTAGTGGTGACATTCATATTGGTAATTATTTTGGTGCCTTAAAACAATTCGTAGAATTACAAAATACTCATGAGTGTATATTTTCTATAGTAGATTTACATGCAGTAACAGTATGGCAAGATCCTGATTTATTAAGAGATAATACATATGAGGTTTTATCTATATTTTTGGCTTCAGGATTAAAACCAGAACAAAATATTATTTTTAATCAATCCAAGGTATCAGAACATAGTGAATTAGCATGGTTGTTAGGTTGTACAGCGCGTGTGGGATGGCTCAACAGAATGACACAATTTAAGGATAAGGTTGGTAAAAATAAAGACATAGCATCTGTAGGTCTCTACACTTACCCAATCCTAATGGCTGCAGACATATTGTTATATAATGCTAGTGAAGTTCCTGTAGGAGATGATCAGAAACAACATCTCGAATTATCAAGAGATATAGCTCAAAAATTTAATAATGATTATAAAACAG
>CAYFGJ010000078.1:0-4808 GCA_964342835.1 uncultured Ectothiorhodospiraceae bacterium
GCCGATGGTGACGATGCATCTGCGGCAAAAAAAGCTGGCGCGGATAAAGGTGGGTTTGAAGATTTAATTGAAACTATAAAAAAAGATAAAGATTTAGATGCAGATATTGTCATCGCAACACCAGATTGTATGAAACTTCTTGGGCAATTAGGTAGAATATTGGGCCCAAAAAACTTAATGCCTAATCCTAAGGAAGGAACTGTAACAAAGAATATAGATAAAGCTGTAAAAGATGCTAAAAAAGGCCAAATAAGATATAAAATTGATAAGGCAGGTATCATTCATACTACTGTTGGAAAAGTTGATTTTGACTCAAAAAAATTGTTAGAAAACATAGATACCCTAATAAAAGACTTAAATAAAGCAAAACCAGCGTCTGCCAAAGGCAAATATATGAAAAATATTACATTATCCTCTACTATGGGGCCTGGAATTAAGGTAGACTTATCCACAGTTGAAAGGAGCAGCTAAATCATGGCATTGAATCTAGAGGCTAAAAAAGAATTGGTAAATGAGGTTTCAGATATACTTGGAAAGGCTGAAACTATAGTTACTGCTGACTATAGAGGGTTAACAGCGAACCAATTAAATGAATTAAGAAAAATTACAAAAAAATCAGATATATATATAAAAGTAGTTAAAAATAACATGTTGAAAATGGCTTTAAAGAAATCTGAATTTTCTGTTATAGGCGATAAAATTGTAGGGCCTCAAATATTAGCTGTTTCAAAAGAGAATCCAGGTGAATTTGCTAAAATTATTAAAAAATTTATTGATAATAATGAAAAAATTGAGATAAAATCACTTGCATACAAAGGTAACGAGTTAGATGTTTCTGAAATCAAGAAATTAGCCTCATTGCCTACATATGAGGAAGCGATAGCAAAATTATTATCTGTAATGCAAGCACCTATACAAAAGCTATTAGTTACGTTAGATGCAATACCAACTAAAATAGTAAGAACTTTAGATGCTTTAAAAGAGTCAAAGAATTAACATTATGATGGGAGTTTAAAAATGGCGGCTGTGAAAAAAGAAGATATATTGGCAACAATTTCTAAAATGACTGTGATGGAAGTAGTTGATTTAATTTCAGAAATGGAAGAAAAATTTGGAGTTAAAGCAGCAGCACCCGTAGCAGCAGCAGCACCAGCAACAGCTAGTGGAGATGCAGCTGAAGCTGTTGAGGAAAAATCATCTTTTGATATATCTTTAGCTAGTGCTGGTGATAAAAAGATTGATGTAATTAAAGCTGTGAGAGCAGTTACAGGGTTAGGATTAAAAGAAGCAAAGGATAAAGTAGAAGGAGCACCATGTGTTTTGAAAGAAGGAGCTACTAAAGAAGAAGCTGATGATTTCAAAAAACAATTAGAAGCAGCTGGTGCGACTGTTGAGCTTAAGTAAATATTTATATTTTAAATTGGTAAATACCAAAAGGTTGATTTGGTTATGAAGTATTCTTTTACTGAAAAAAAGAGAATAAGAAAAGATTTTGGCAAGCTGAGTGATATACTTGATATTCCTAATTTAATACAATTACAACTTTCATCATACAATGCATTTTTAGGTAGAAGTGATGATGGACAGATCAATAATCTTGAATCTGGACTCAATAACGTATTCAAATCAGTATTCCCTATCTACGATTATTCAGAGAATTGTAAACTTGAATATACATCTTATACATTGGGAGAAGAAGAATATACAGAAGAAGAATGCAGAATAACAGGTAAAAGCTACTCAGTTCCTTTAAAAGTTGATTTAAAACTTCATGTAAATCTAGATAGGAAAAACAGCACTGAACCCATAGAAATACGTGAAAACGCTAGTGTCTTTTTAGGCGATATGCCGCTTATGACAAAATATGGAACATTTATAATAAATGGAACAGAGAGAGTAGTTGTATCTCAGCTTCATCGTTCACCTGGTGTATTTTTTGATCATGATAGAGGTAAAACTCATGCTTCTGGTAAATTACTTTTTAATGCTAGAGTAATACCATATCGTGGGTCTTGGTTAGATTTTGAGTTTGATCAAAAAGATATTATATTTGCTAGGATTGATAGAAGAAGAAAACTTGCTTCTACTATTATTTTGAGAGCATTGGGATTAAATACAAAACAAATTATCGATATATTCTATACAAAAAATAAAGTAACACTTACAAAAAATCAATTTATGTTAAATCAAAACTTAGCAGAATTAAAAGGCAGAATTGCAGAATTTGATATAAAAGATCATAAGAAAAAAATAATAGTAGCTAAAAGCAAAAGAATTAATGTTAGACATATAGAATTAGCTAAAAAATCTAAAATGAAAAGTTTTTCAATACCTACAGAATATTTATTAGGTAAAAGAATAGCAGAAGATATCATAATATCTGTTGATAAGAAAAATCTTAATATAGATGATGTTATCGCAGAAGATATTATAGATAAAAAAACTGGTGAAGAAATTGTTTTAGCAAGTAAAAAAATTGATAAAAAAATATTAGAAAAAATAAATACATCCAGTATAAAAACAGTAAAAGTTTTTTTGCTTTACTGTAACCAAGAAATTGACAGGGAAACTATCGATCATATTAACGAAAAGAAAATAACTAAGTTCACAATTTTGAACACAAATGACATTGATAAAGGTCCTTGGATTTGTAATACAATAGATGAAGAAAATAAAACATTAGACAATAAAACTACACAAGAAAGAGCTTTAGAAGAAATTTATCGAATGATGAGACCTGGTGAGCCACCAACAAAAGAAGCTGCAACACAATTATTTACTAATCTTTTTCAATCTTCAGATAGATATGATCTATCTGATGTAGGTAGAATGAAGTTTAATACGAGAGTTGGGAAAACAAGTAAGGATGGTAAAGGAACATTATCAGAGACTGATATAATTGATGTTTTAAAAACTTTGATAGATATAAGAAATGGTTCTGATTCGGTTGATGATATAGACCACCTTGGCAATAGAAGAGTTAAAAGTGTAGGCGAAATGGTTGAAAACCAATTTAGAATTGGATTAGTGAGAGTAGAAAAAGCTGTTAAAGAACGATTAAGTTCAATGGAAATGGCTGACAAACTACAACCAAAAGATATTGTAAATTCAAAACCTATAACAGCTACTCTCAAAGAGTTTTTTGGAACTAGTCAATTGTCACAATTTATGGATCAAAATAATCCGTTAGCAGAGATAACGCATAAAAGAAGAATTTCAGCTCTAGGACCAGGTGGACTAACAAGAGAAAGAGCTGGTTTTGAAGTGAGAGATGTGCATCCAACTCATTATGGAAGAGTATGTCCTATAGAAACACCAGAAGGCCCAAATATTGGATTAATTAACTCATTAGCTACTTACTCAAAGACAAATGTTTATGGCTTTCTAGAAACTCCTTACAGAGAAGTTATCAAGGGCAAAGTTATGAAAAATAAAATTAAATGGTTATCTGCAATCGAAGAAAGTAAATATGTTATAGCTCAAGCAAATACAAAGCTAGATAAGAATAATAAAATTATTACCGAGCTAGTTTCATGCAGACATGATAATGAATTTACAATTTCATCTCCAGATAAGGTTGAATTAATGGATGTATCTCCAAAACAGGTTGTCTCTGTTGCAGCTGCTTTAATTCCTTTCTTAGAACACGATGATGCTAATAGAGCTCTTATGGGATCAAATATGCAAAGACAGGCTGTTCCAATATTAAAACCAGAGAAACCACTAGTTGGTACTGGTATAGAAAAAACTGTAGCTATAGATTCTGGAGCATCTTTTGTTTGTAAAAGAGGAGGTGTTGTAGATTATGTGGATGCATCAAGAATAGTAGTAAATGTGAATGATAAGGAAGTTAATTCTTCCAAAGATGATACAGGTGTTGATATATATTCATTAACAAAATATACAAGAACTAATCAAAATACATGCATAAATCAGAGACCATTGGTTAATTCTGGCGATATTATTGAAAAAGGAGATGTTATAGCCGATGGACCATCTACTGACTTAGGAGAATTGGCATTAGGACAAAACTTACTTATCGCATTTATGCCATGGAATGGTTATAACTTTGAGGACTCAATTTTAGTATCAGAAAGAGTAGTTCAAGAAGACAAATTTACATCAATACATATAGAGGAATTAGAATGTGTAGCCAGAGACACAAAACTTGGTTCAGAGGAAATAACATCTGATATACCTAATGTCAGTGAAAATCTTCTTAACAAACTTGATAATTCTGGAATAGTGTATGTTGGAGCAGAAGTTAGATCTGGAGACATATTAGTTGGAAAAGTAACTCCGAAGGGGGAAAGTCAATTAACACCTGAGGAAAAATTATTAAGAGCAATATTTGGTGAAAAAGCTTCTGATGTAAAAGATACATCTTTAAAAGTCCCATCAGGCATGGATGGAACAGTAATTGATGTTAGAGTTTTTACTAGGGAAGGTGTAGAAAAAGATAAAAGAGCGCTAGATATTCAAGATGCTGCTATTAAAGATGCTAGAAAAAATCTAGAAGATGAACTTAGAATAAATCAACAAAATATCTTTTTAAGAACTAGAAAATTAATATTAAACAAGACGGTATCCAAAGGCTATGAAAATATAAAAGTCGGCTCTAAATTAACACAAGGAACATTGGATGCTTTATCAGACGAAAACTTATTTAAAGTACAATTAAAAAACGAATCTGCCAATAAAAATCTTGCCAATTTGCTTATACAATTAGATAAACTCCAATCTAAATTCAATGAAGATTTAGAAAAAATTACATTAAAGATTTCTGCACCTGATGATTTAGGTCCAGG
>CAYFGJ010000079.1:0-4796 GCA_964342835.1 uncultured Ectothiorhodospiraceae bacterium
TATGTTCTTCTATGTCCTCTAATTTCGGCTTCATCTCTTACACCTCCCAAAGACATTTTTATAAATTTTCTATTAGTTGATCTTGCAATAGACATGCCTAAAGATGTTTTACCAACACCAGGAGGACCAACTAGACACAATATTGGACCCTTTATTTTATTTACTCTTTTGGTGACAGCTAAATACTCTAAAATTCTTTCTTTTACTTTTTCTAATCCATGATGATCATCTTCAAGTATTTTATTTGCATGTTCAATGTCTGTATTAACTATAGACTCTTCTTTCCATGGTAATGCAATAACTGTATCAATATAATTTCTTACCACAGTTGCTTCTGCTGACATAGGAGACATCATTTTAAGTTTATTATATTCAGAAGTTACTTTTTCTTTTGCCTCAGGCGATAGACCAACAGTATTGATTTTATTTAAAAGAGAATCAAGATCCTGGCTTTCTTCGCCAATTTCTCCTAATTCTTTTTGAATAGCTTTCATTTGTTCATTTAAATAATATTCTCTTTGGCTTTTTTCCATCTGTTGTTTAACACGCCCTCGTATTTTTTTCTCAACTTGCAATATATCTAATTCGCTTTCCATTGATTTAATTAAAAACTCAACCCTTTGTTTTGTATCAGTTAATTCTAATACTTGCTGTTTTTCCTCAATCTTCATTGTCATATGAGCAGCGATACTATCAGATAGTTTGGAAATATTATCAATCCCAGCAATTGATGATAAAACTTCTGGCGGTATTTTTTTATTTAATTTAACATACTGATTAAAAGTTTCCTCTAATGTTCTAGATAAAGCATCAGATTGTGTTTGACTCATTCGATGATTTTCTGGGTCATATTCGTCATAATTTGCATAAAAATGCTTACTATCATCAATGATCTCTTTAATGTTTGCTCTTGCAATACCTTCAACTAATACTTTCATCGTACCATCAGGTAATTTTAAAAGTTGTAATATAGTTGCAGTACAGCCCATTTGATATAATTGTGATATTTTAGGATCATCAATATCTGCAGATTTCTGTGTAACTAAAAGAATTTTCTTATCAAAATTATTCATAGAGTTTTCTAACGCACTAATAGATTTTGATCTGCCAACAAATAAAGGTACAACCATATTAGGATAAACCACAACATCTCGTAATGGTAATAAAGGTATTTGAACTGTTTTAGTTTTATTTGGCATAATTACAATATATGTCAGTTATTATGTGGTCTATTTATTTTATTTCAACTATTCCTTAGAGTTTGCTTTATTTTGTTTTGATTTCCCATATATCATCAATGGTTTATTAGAAGATTCAACAACGGTTTTATCAATAATTACTTTTTTAATACTTGGATCTGACGGTAACTGATACATCGTATCTAATAAAATTTTTTCCAACAAAGTTCTGAGGCCTCGAGCTCCAGTTTTTCTTTCCATTGCTTTCTTTGCTATGCTTGACAACGCATCGTTTCTAAACTCCAATTCACAATCTTCCATTTGAAATAATCTTTGATATTGTTTGATTAAAGCGTTTTTTGGTAATGTTAAAATTTTAACTAAAGCAGTTACATCTAATTCTTCTAGAGTCGCTATGACTGGTAACCTCCCTACAAATTCAGGAATTAATCCATACTTAATAAGATCTTCAGGGCCAACAATATTTAAAGTTTCCGCGAATGTTTTCTTATCATTTATATCTCTAACTGTAGCAGAAAATCCTATACCAGACTTATCAGTTCTTTCTTGAATAATTTTATCAAGGCCAGCAAATGCTCCCCCAACAATAAATAAAATGTTACTAGTATCAACTTGAAGAAATTCCTGTTGTGGATGTTTTCTTCCGCCTTGAGGAGGAACTGATGCTATTGTTCCTTCTATTAATTTTAATAATGCTTGTTGAACTCCTTCGCCAGATACGTCTCTTGTGATTGATGGGTTATCTGATTTTCTAGATATCTTATCTATCTCATCAATGTATACAATACCTGTTTGTGCTTTCTCAACATCATAATCACATTTCTGTAATAATTTTTGAATAATATTTTCTACATCTTCTCCAACATAACCAGCTTCTGTGAGAGTAGTTGCATCAGCTATCGTGAATGGAACATTAAGTAATCTTGCCAAAGTTTCGGCTAGCAAAGTTTTGCCTGATCCTGTTGGACCTATCAAGAGTATGTTGCTTTTGTTTAATTCAACGGCACTTTTTGAAACTTTTGAATTTAATCTCTTATAATGATTATAAACAGCTACTGATAAAACTTTTTTAGCATGGTTTTGTCCAATTACATAATCATCTAATATTGTTTTAATCTCTTGCGGTTTAGCTAGATTATCTTTTGTGTGAAGAGATTTTTCCTCTAATTCATCTCTTATAATTTCATTACAAAGTTCTACGCATTCATCACATATAAAGACAGATGGGCCGGCTATGAGTTTATTAACTTCATTTTGATTCTTACCGCAAAACGAACAATGCAGTAATTTATTCGATTCTTTTATATCAGTATCCATGACCGAGCTTTCTTATTATTATAACCATCTTTTTATATAAAGTAAAAGATTGCTAATTTTTAAGATATTTTATTTTTTTAGAGGTCTTTTTTGTAATATATTGTCAATAATCCCATATTTTTTAGCATCATTAGCTGTCATGAAGTTATCGCGTTCTGTATCAGATTGAATTTGTTTTAAACTCTGTCCCGTATTTGAAGCTAAAATATCATTAATTCTAGATCTAATATTTAATATTTCACGAGCATGTATATCTAAATCCGAGGCTTGACCTTGGAAACTACCTAAAGGTTGATGAATCATTACTCTAGAATTTGGTAATGCATATCTTTTTTTCTTTGCTCCACCAGATAACAAAATTGCCCCCATACTTGCGGCTTGTCCAACACATAATGTGCTTACATCAGGTTTTATAAATTGCATAGTATCATATATCGACATACCAGCAGTTACAGATCCACCTGGTGTATTAATATATAAATTGATATCTTTTGTAGGATTCTCAGATTCTAAAAAAAGTAATTGCGCAACAATAAGATTAGCAGAGTGATCTTCTACTGGGCCAACTAAAAAAATTATCCTTTCTTTTAATAGTCTTGAATAAATATCATAAGCTCTTTCGCCTCTAGATGTTTGTTCAATGACCATAGGGACTAAATTATCTAAAATTTTATCATCCACTAATTCATTACCTCTTGAAATGTTCTCTTAGTTGTTTTTATCTTACATTTAGATAAGATATTTTCAATAATAGCATTTTCTAATAATTTATTCTTAATTTCATTTATTAAATTAGAATTATTTTTAATTTTTTCTTTCTCATTAGTTGGATAATTTGATGATATATAAGTAGATATATCATTATCGGTTATATTTATATTCATTTCTTTTGCTAATTTAATATAAATAATATTTAATTTTGATCTTTTTTCTGCAATCTTATCTATTTCATTTATTAAGGATTGATCAGTTTCTTTCATCATCATTTTATACTGATTATTTATACTTTGTTTCTGTGACTCAATCATTGAAAGTGGAATATCGAAATTATTTTTATCTATTAATTCTTGATTAATCATAGCAACTTGATTTGATTTAATTTTTTCATCAAGCTCTTTCAACATATGTTTAGAAATATTTTCTTTGAACTCTTTATCAGAAACACCATCTAATCCAAAATTTTTATAAAATTCATTATTTAATTTAGGTAATTCTCCGATAAAGATATTTTTAATATTTATTGTATATTTTATCTTTTTATCAGCTAATTTTTTATCTTCAAAACTTTTTGGCATATGATATGTAAATGTTTTCTTTGTACCTATTTTTTCACCTATTACTGACTTATAAAATTCTTTGAATAGACCTTTAGTTGCTTCATCTCCTCTTATATTGTTATCAATTATAAATGTAAAGTCAGACTGTTTATTATTATCAAAAGATTTGCTATCTATTAATCCTTCATAATCAATAATTACTTTATCTCCTGATTCAGCTGGAGTTGTTTTATTTTTCCATTTTATATGTTGTTTTCTGATATTTTCTATTACACCATCAATATCCTGATCATTGATTTTCACATCAGGCTTTTCAATCATAATTTCTGAAATATTATTTAGTGTAAATGAAGGAAATATTTCAAATTTTGCAGTAAACACTAGTTCCGAATTTTCTGATGGTTCATTATCTATAGTTATTTTAGGTGATGTTACTGTTTCTATTTGGTTATCTGTTATTGCTTGAGCTAGTGATTCTTGAATTAAGTCATTTACACAATTATTATGTATATCTTGTTTATATTTTGATAGTATTACTTTTTCAGGTATTTTTCCTGATCTAAATCCATCAATTTTTACATGTGTTTGCATTTTTGTAAGATTTTTTTTAAACACGAGCACATAATTATCATTAGGTACAACTATTTTCATAGATCGTTCCAATCCTTCTAATATATTTATATCAACAGTAATATTCATTATTTACATTTATATGTAAGTATATATCGATCATCTTCAAAAAGATTAGATTCCAATTCTTCCCGTATAATCTTATATGATGATGGATTGCAGCTTTTTTCAATTAACCTCTGACATGATTCTTTGTTTTCTGATAAACACATTAATTTATCACCTGACATTATAACCTTAGGGTTTGTAGAACCACAACTCATCATAACTAAAGAAGTTAAACTAATTAATAAAATTCTATACATATTATATCTCCTTTTTTTACGAGAGGAGAGACTCGAACTCTCACACCAAAGGTACTGGTACCTAAAAC
>CAYFGJ010000080.1:0-4791 GCA_964342835.1 uncultured Ectothiorhodospiraceae bacterium
AATTTTTTTCAATTACTTTTCCATTTATATAACTACTTATACCAAAAAAATTAGCAATTTCTTTTGATGTAGGTTTGTGATACAAATCATATGGGGTTCCATACTGTACAATTTTTTTGTTAAATATGAATGCAATTTTGTCTGATATTTCAAAAGCCTCTTTTATATTGTGAGTTACTATTAAAGTTGTAATGTGTTCTTTTTTCAATAGTGTTTTTACATCTTTAATTAATTGTTCCTTGAATTCTTCATCTATAGCACTAAACGGTTCATCTAATAAAAGTATCTCAGGCTTTGGAGCTATAGCCCTTGCGATGGCAACTCTTTGTTGTTGACCTCCTGAAATTTCATGTGGGTATTTCTTTAAAATGTCATTAATTTCTAATAAGTTTATTAGTTCATTACATCTTTTGGTTTTATAACTTTTTGTATTTGATGATAATCCAAATATTATATTTTCTTCAACAGTAAGATGAGGAAATAATGCTAAATCTTGGAATATAATTCCAATATTTCTAGACTCTGGTTGTACTGTATGACCCTCACTACTAACTAAATTATCATTCAAAAAAATCTTACCAGATTTAATATTTTCAAAACCAGCTATTGCACGTAATAATGTTGTTTTTCCAGCAGCGCTAGCACCTACAACTGATACAATTTCGTTTTTATCTACATTTAATGATAAATCCTCTAAAATAGATTCATTATCAAAATTGATAAAAGTACTTTCAATCTTTAGTTTGTGTGGCATATTCATTATGAACTATCTTTTTAGATAATATCATAACTGGAATTAATCCAATAAATATTAATGCTAAAGCTGGCGATGCAATCATAGATAATGATTCAGCTGATGCTAACTCGTAAATATGTGTCGCCAATGTTTCAAAGTTAAATGGGCGAAGAACTAATGTGGCAGGCAATTCTTTTGCAATATCAACAAATACCAGTATAAGAGCTGAGATTATGCTTGTTTTCATTATAGGAAAATGAATTCCTTTAATGATAGAAAAACCAGATAAACCAAAAGATTTAGCAGTATTGTCTATATTTAGTTTGATTTTATCTAAACCAGATTCATTGGTTTTTATTGAGATTGTAGAAAATCTTACAATATATGCAAATACTAATCCTACAAAAGAACCGGTTAAATAAAATAATGGAGATCCATCAAAAAGAGAAGATTGAAATCTATCAAAGACAATAAGTGCAGTCATAACGCCCATAGCAATAATAATTCCTGGTATAGAATAACCTAAGGTAAATATTTTTATAGCTATCTTAGTAAGAAAATCTTTAAACGACCTTCCCATATAACAAATATACAAAGATAAAAATAATATGAGAAAAGCTGAAATAGAAGCTAACCAAATCGTACTCCATATTAAATTAAAATAATACTGTAAATCTACGTCTGGATATGTCTCAAAAATCCAGATAATTAATTGTATAAATGGAACTAAAAAACCAAGTAAACAGATAACCAAACACCACAGTGACGCTAAAAACGCATTCTTACCCTTTAAAAATATTTTTTTTGATTCAACAAATTTTTTTGATGGATTTGTATATTGACTTTTCCCTCTCAATAAATTTTCTAATATTAAAACTATAAAGACAAAAGATAATAATATTGATGCCAAATGAAGAGCACTTGTATCATCTCCGAAGGCGAACCAAGTCCTATATATGCCTGTTGTAAATGTGCTTACACCATAATAATCCATAGCCCCAAATTCAGATAATGTTTCCATTGCCACAAAACTCAAACCTGCAATAATACCAGGTCTAGCTAAAGGTATATTAATTTTAGTAAAAATTTGTATTGGTGATAAACCCATAGATTTTCCAACTTCTGCAGCACAATATGATTGTTCTGAGAAAGATGAAAGAGTTAATAGATATACATAAGGATATAAAGCAAAACTTAAAATAAAAATCACGCCATAAATATTGCGCATTTCCACTGTTTTATAAATAGTTGGACCCAATCCTAAATATTCATCGAATAAATTAAATATCATACCTGATGGTTCAAAAAATCCAGCATAAATATAAGCAAGAACATAGGCAGGTATAGCTAATGGTAACATTAACATCCATTTGTAAATTTTTTGTCCTGGAAATTTACACATATTCATAAGCCATGCGGTTGACACTCCTAATACTAAAGTAAAAATTATTACCCAAAATACAATAATCAATGTATTTGTAATATATAGAAATAGAACATTTTCTATCAAATGACTCCATAACTCTGAAGTGGGAACAAAAATATGTAAAAATATTATTAAAATTGGAATAATAAATATGAATAAGCTTCCTAGAAAAAGAAGCTTGCTTTTGTTATTACTATTGATATTTGTTCGGATACTTATTGCCATCCAACTTCATCAAATATTTTGACAGCTCTAGAATTGTTCTTTCCCAATACATCTAGATTTATTTTATCCATTATGAAAGGATAACCCCATGATCTCACAATTTCACTTACAGGTATATTGTCCCTGATTGGATATTCATGATTTTTTTTTGCATAGATCTCTTGCGCTCTATCACTTGCTAAATATTCTATTAGTTTTATGGCATTACCCGTGTTTTTAGCATATTTGGTTACAGCTGCACCACTAATATTTATATGTGTACCACGATCATTTTGATTTGGAAATATTACTTTTATTCTTTTGGAATATTTTCTTTCGTTTTCTTTTTTCGATGTAATCCACTTTCCTAAATAATATGTATTTGCAATAGTTACATCACATTCACCTAACACAACCGATGTCATTTGTGTTCTATCATTACCTTTTGTTTTTCTTGCAAAGTTATTGACAACATTTTGTGCCCATATTGTAGATTTTCTTTGTCCAATATGATGTATTAATGAGGCAAGCAGAGATTGATTGTATATATTTCCTGATGATCGCATACAAACACGCCCTTTCAAATTAATATCAGCTAAATTTTCATATCTTTGTATTTCTTTTGCAGAAATTTTCTCTGGGTTATACATAATAACCCTTGAACGTATTGATAATGCATACCAATAACCCTCTCGATCTCTCAAGTGTGGAGAGATTAGTTTATTAAGTTCATTTGATTTTATATACTTTAAAAGACCTTTATTTTTTGCACTAAATAAATTTCCTGCATCTACAGTCAATAAAACATCTGCTTGTGTATTAACTCCTTCATCTTCTAATCTTTTTTGTAATACTTTTGCTTTTGCACTTACTACATTAGTTTTAATTGATGTTATTTTAGTAAAATCATCTAATAATGGTTTGATAAGGTGATTTTTTCTTGCAGAATATATATTAACTATATTCTCTTCAGCATATATATTTTGTATAAAAAATAATTGACTAATTAAAGTCAAAGCTAGAACTAGACCAATATTTTTCATATGTATTTCTCCATAAATAAGAATGATTCTCATTATTGCATAAAATATTGTATAATCAAGATCAAAATATTATGAAAACATATGTATTTTCAATGTTTTACATACATAGACATGTTATAGTTTTGTGTGAAATATGAGGATGAGAGATAATTTATGTTAATGTCAGAATTGGACGGAAAAATTTGGATAAACGGAGAATTCTGTGATTGGAAAGATGCTAAAATTCATATCTTAACCCATACGCTACATTATGGCACAGGTGTTTTTGAAGGTGTTAGAGCTTATGAAAATACATCTGGTACAGCAATCTTTAGATTAGATGATCATACTGATAGACTTTTTGAATCCGCTGAATTAATTGGTATGCAAATACCATTCTCAAAAAAAGAATTAAAAGAAGCTCAATGTAATTCAGTTTTAATTAATAATTTAAAAAATGCTTATATAAGACCAATCTGTTTTTATGGATCAGAAGGAATGGGTCTCAGAGCTGATAATCTTAAAGTGTACTGTTGCATAGCTGCTTGGGATTGGGGCACATATCTTGGTGAAGATAAAATACAAAATGGAATAAAAATAAAAGTATCTCCTTTTCCAAAAAGAAATGAAATGTCAATGATTTACAAAGCAAAAGCAACAGGTAACTATTTAAATTCAATGCTAGCTCTTAGAGATGCGCTTAATGACGGATTTGATGAAGCCTTGATATTAGGTACAGATGATTCTGTTAATGAAGGTTCAGGTGAAAATTTTTTTATGGTTAAAAACAATGAACTTTTTACCCCTGATTTGAAAACAGTTCTAAATGGAATTACTAGAAAAACTATTATAACTATCGCCAAAGATTTAGGATATAAAACAACAGAAAAAAAGATAAGCTTGGATGAAGCATTTGAGGCTGATGAAGCATTTTTTACTGGTACTGCAGCTGAAGTTACACCCATCATTCAAATTAACAATAATAAAATCAAAGATGGATCACCTGGCAAAATAACAAAAATACTACAAGATACTTATTTTAAAATTATAAGAGGTAATTTTGATAAATACCAAGATTGGTTAACTCCAGTGAAAAAATGAAAATGAAAAAGAAAATATTAGTTATTGGAGATATAATGTTAGATCGTTATTGGAAAGGATCAATTGATAGAATATCTCCTGAAGCACCTGTTCCAATAATCAATATTTCTTCTTCAATTGATAAATTAGGTGGAGCAGCTAATGTTGCAAAAAACCTTTCTGATTTAGATATTCCTACAACACTTATAGGTGTCGTAGGTAATGATGAAGCTAGCTCCCAGATTACAAAGCTATTGGATAAAAATAAAATTACATTTAAAAAAATTATAGATCCAAGAATTAGAACAACTATTAAATTAAGA
>CAYFGJ010000081.1:0-4590 GCA_964342835.1 uncultured Ectothiorhodospiraceae bacterium
TAGCAATATGGAAAAAATAGTAAAAATTAATAATTCAGATGACATAGTATATTCAGTTTATATTAGCTCTATCTTTAATTTCTTCTTTTTCATATAGTTCGCCAATTTTTAGTAACTCATGTTTTGTGATAGTTCTTTCTCTTCTATCTTCAAAGTGAAATTCAAAAATCTTGGTTTCTACAATAGCATCAACAGGGCACGATTCTTCACAAAAGCCACAATAAACACATTTGAATAAATCAATATCATATTTAGTTGTTCTCCTAGTACCATCTTTGCGCATTTCAGTATCAATTGTAATCGCTAAAGCTGGGCATACAGCTTCACATAATTTACAACCAATACATCTTTCTTCTCCATTTGGATATTTTCTAAGAGCATGTAACCCTCTAAATCTATGTGACTGAGGTGTTTTTTCTTCCGGGTATTGAACAGTAATCGGTTTTTTAAACAAGTTTCTGCCTGTGACAGACAAACCCTTGAAGATTTCTATTAGAAAAAAACTTTTAAAAATAGATCGTAGTTTATTTAACATAATCAAACCATGGTCCAATATTGTAATATATCATTATACCTTCAAAAAAAATCCAAATTAATGTGATAGGCAGAAATACTTTCCAACCTAACCTCATAATCTGATCATATCTATATCTTGGTAATGTTGCTCTCATCCACAGAAAAACAAATATAAAAATAAAAGTTTTTAGTGTTAACCATATAAATCCCGGAATCCAATCAAAAAAAATTGATAACCATGTATCTTCAAAAGGTGATAACCATCCACCAAAAAACATTATACTTACTAAAATACTAATTAATATCAAATTCATATATTCAGCTAAGAAAAATAAAGCAAAAGTAATTCCAGAATATTCAACATGAAATCCGGCAACTAATTCAGATTCTCCTTCAGATACATCAAAAGGAGCTCTATTTGTTTCTGCAACACCTGCAATAAAGTAAATTAAAAAGAGTGGAAATAAAGGTAACCAATACCAATGAAAAAATCCTCCTTTTTGAGATAGAATGATTTCTTGCAAATTAAGACTACCTGCAGCCATTAAAACACCAACTAATGCAAATCCCATTGCAATTTCATAGGCAATAATTTGTGCCGCAGATCTCATAGACCCTAAAAAAGCATATTTAGAATTTGAGGCCCATCCTGCTAAAATAACTCCATATACACTCAAAGATGTAAAAGCTAAAATAAATAAGATTCCAGCATTAATATTAGCCAAGACAAATGTTTCAGATAGTGGTATTACCGACCATACTAAAAGAGATGGAACTAACATTATTATAGGTGCAGTTATGAAGATATTTTTGTTAGCTCCAGATGGAATAATAATTTCTTTAGATAGCAATTTTATAACATCAGCAATAGGTTGTAATAAACCATAGGGTCCTACTCTAGAAGGACCTAATCTAGCTTGCATAAAACCAATAATCTTTCTTTCTGAATATGTGATATATGCAACAATTAAAAATAATGGTAATACAATCGTGATTATATCAACTAAAATATTATATAAACTATGTAGTATTTGCATTTTATGATTTAATTTTCACCGTTCCTGATCTCGATCCAATATAACTATCACCAATTTTATATGATTGATATGCAATTGTATTATAAGGCAATGATTGGTCACTATTATATAATTCTGATTTAATACTCGTATTATCATCAATAAATTCCAAATGCCCTTTTTTGTAAGAATCGGATAAATCATTTGATAATAAAATATTTTTAAGCTGACCAGTTTGTGTTTGTTGTAGGGATTCAGATCTTCTGACAATCTGATCTGTATTATATGTATTACGGACAGTAAATTTGAATGTATTATTTTGTTTATATTTAACCGGATTATTTGATAACCGTAAACTACTAGAAGAAGCTAAATCAAAATCTTTTATTTGATGCTTTATTTCATTTTGTAAAGAACTAAAAGTATAACTATCAAAATTATTACTACTTAATAATTGATTTAAAGCATTCCATCCAGATTTTATCTGCTTATCAGGTTTTATTATTTGTTGATAAGTTTGATATGTTCCTTCAATGTTTATGAAACTACCTTCAGTTTCAGCAAAAGTTGATATTGGTATTATTATGTCTGCGTACTTAGATACAAAGGGCGTTAAAAAAGAAGTAAAAAAGATGTTTAAATTCGATTCTTTAAGGGCATCTTCAACTAGATTATTATCCCAAAAATCACATTCCATTTCTAAATTATAAAATACATATGTTGATAGTTTTTTCTCAATCATTTGATAAGCATTGAGACCTGAATTATTGATTTTTTCTCCTAATAATGATCTATGAGGTAAAACTCCTAATAACCATGCTGCAGTATTATTACAATGTTCAGTTAAATAACCAAAATCAGAATTAATTTTTTTAGAATATTTCTTTAAATAATATAAGATTTCAGTTTGATTAGGTAACTGGCCTATAGATGGGCCAACTATTACAAGATTTTTCTTATCACTTTTGATTTGTGAAGAAATGCAATTAATTTTTTCATCCTCTATAAAATCTGGTTTATATTTTTTATCAACCAAATATTCGAGAAATTCTCTTAATTGATCATTTCTCATCGCTAAATTTAATTCTGGAGTAAAATCTTCTTTAGATGATTGTAAATTTATTGTAAAAATTTTCGTTTTTTTCTTCTGTGCTTGAATCATTCTAGTTGATAATATAGGAAATTCTTTCTTAATGTTTGTTCCTACAAAGACGATATTGTCATATGTATCAAAATCCTTAATATTACATCCTAATGTAGGCATTACAGGGTAATCTTCTTGATAATCAAAATCTCTTTCTATTGTTCTGTGATCTATATTATTTATTCCAAATAATCTAAAAGTTTTCTGAAACATATATAATTCTTCACAAGTAGATTGAGGAGATATAAGACATCCAAGTGAATCTGTTTTGTTTTCTTTCTTCAAATTATTTAAATTTTTACTAATTGTATTTATCGCAGTATCCCAATCACATATAGATAATTTTCCATCTTTTTTTATCATTGATTGTTTACATCTGTCTTTAGAGTAAATACCTTCATATCCAAATCTATCTCTATCTGAAAGCCAGGTTTGATTTATATTTTCATTTTCTGCGGGGACTGCTCTAACAATTTTATTGTTGTAGGTATGATAAAATATATTTGAACCAACACAATCATGCGGAGATATACCTTTTTTCTGAGTTAAATCCCATGTTCTAGCAGTATAACGATAAGGTTTATTGTTTAATGCTCCTACAGGACATAAATCGATCATGTTTCCAGATAATTCTGAATTAATATTTTTTTCAATGAAAGAATCAATTTTCATGTTTTCTCCTCTATCAAGTAGACCCAATTCTTTTGTTGCAGCAACTTCTTCTCCAAAACGTACACATCTAGAACAATGAATACATCTTGTCATATCAGTTGATATTAATGGACTAATATCTCGGTCTACAACTACTCTTTTATATTGTAAATAATTTGAATGATCTTCTCCGTATTCTAAAGATACGTCTTGTAATTCACATTCGCCGCCTTGATCACAGATTGGACAATCTAAAGGATGATTTATTAACAAAAATTCCATTGTAGATTTTTGCGCGTTTCGCGTTTTGACTGAATGAGTATTTATCTTCATACCATCTCTAACCAAAGTAGAGCAAGCAGGTTGAGCAAACTCACTTCCTTCTATATCTACTAAACACATACGACAATTTGCAACTATCGATAAATGTTTGTGATAACAAAAACGAGGAATATTTATTCCAAATTTATCTGCAATTTGAATAATTGTTTCACCTTCATTAGCTGTATATGATTTATTATTAATAAATATTTCCATTACCCTACAACCATAGATTTTTTATTATCAATATAATATTCAAATTCATCCCAAAAATTAGTTAAAAAACTTTTGACGGGGAGCGCAGCGGCATCTCCTAGAGCACATATACAATGACCTTCTATCAATCCAGCTATACGTTGCAACTCGTTTAAATCGTTAATTGATCCTTGTCCATTTATAATATTTGTTAAAATTTTATATAACCAACCTGTTCCTTCTCTACATGGCGTACATTGGCCACAAGATTCACCATAATAAAATCGTGAAATTCTATGTAGTATATTAACCATACAATTTGTTTCATCTATCACAATTACACCACCAGACCCTAACATAGAATCAGCTTGACGAATTGAATCATAATCCATATTAGTATCCAACATAATCTCACCTTTTATCACTGGTACCGAAGATCCTCCTGGTATGACAGCTTTGAGTTTAGCGTTATTTAAAACGCCGCCAGACATTTCTATAAGAGTAGAAAATGGCGTGCCTAGTGGTACTTCAAAATTATTTGGTTTTTGAACACTTCCACTCATACAAAATATTTTCACACCTTCCCCATTATTAATTCCTAGATTTTTATACCATTCAGCACCTTTTAATATAATTTTAGGTACGGTTGCTAATGTTTCTGTATTATTTATAATTGTTGGTTTAGAAAAAAGTCCTTTTATGGCAGGAAAAGGAGGTTTGATTCGAGGCATACCTCTTTTGCCTTCT
>CAYFGJ010000082.1:0-4348 GCA_964342835.1 uncultured Ectothiorhodospiraceae bacterium
TTTAAAACAATCTTTTTTCATCCAAGTATCGTAGATTATTTGTTCAATTTTTTTTGGATTATATTGTTTATCCATTAGCTATGATTTCTTCATGTATAATTTCATAATTGTACTTTTTGTATTTAATATAGTGATCTCTTGATTTTTTTTTCATATTTTCATCAGGTAGAACAAATTCTATAATAATTTTATATTTTTCGTAATCTTCAGGAAAATTATTACTAAGATTTATAAGAACCTCAAAATCAGAATTTACATAATTTTCCGGTATTTTATTTTTTTTACATAATATGATGGGCGCAGTTAGATCTATTTTTTTATATGTTGTATGCGGTATGAAACTAATTTGTTCAAATTTCCATAAATTGGAATCTATTTGTTCTATCAAATCATCCTCATCTGTAACAACAACTATTTTGTATTCTCTTTTGTAATATTGTTTTATAATTTGACAAACACTATTGTGATATTCATTTATATCTTTAAGTATATAAAAAAAAGCTATTTTCTTCAATTTACTGATTAGATAAAAGGAAATCAGTTAATAATCGTACCGGTCTACCAGTAGATCCTTTGGCAGGTCCTGTATTCCAAGCCGTACCAGCTATATCAAGGTGTGCCCATTTATATCCTTCTGTAAATTTTGCGAGAAAAGCAGCTGCTGTAATGGCTCCACCATATCTACCTCCAATATTCTGAATGTCTGCAAAATTTGTTTTAAGTTCATCAAAATATTCTGTGTATAATGGTAACTGCCAAACTCTATCACCTGTTCTATCACCTGATTGTTTTAATAAATCTGCTAGTTTTTGATCATTAGAAAATAAGCCACTTGGATATTTGCCCAATGCAACTAGACATGCACCAGTCAAGGTCGCCAGATCTATCATAAATTTTGGATTAAATTTTTGTGCATAAGTAAGTGCATCACACAGTACTAATCTTCCTTCTGCATCAGTGTTGAGTATTTCAATAGTTATACCAGCCATGCTTTTTACTACATCACCAGGACGAGTTGCACTACTACCAGGCATATTTTCAGCACAAGCAAGTATACCAATTACATTTGTTTTTATATTCATTTCTGCGCATGCTTGTAATGTTCCTAATACTGATGCCGCACCAGACATATCAAATTTCATTTCATCCATTGCACCCGATGGTTTAATCGATATTCCTCCAGTATCAAAAGTTATACCCTTTCCAACTAATATTATTGGCTTTTTATTTTTAATAGGTAAATATTTTATAGTAACTAACTTAGCAGGTTCTTTACTGCCACGAGAAACAGATAACAAAGATCCCATTTTCAAAGATCCCATTTTTCTCTCATCTAGAACTTCAACTTTTAAAGATTTATATTTTTTTTGTAATTCTTTAGCTTGATTACTCAAATAAGTAGGTGTGCATATATTTGGTGGAGTATTACCTAGATCTTTAGCCTTATTTATACCATTAGAGATGGCTGTAGCAATTTTTACATTTTTCTTAAAATCAACAATAGCTTTTTTATTTAGATTTCGTAAATAGCATTTTTTTAGTTTGGTTGGTTTAGAAGAATCATTTTTTTTAAATTTATATAAAGCAGTTTCAATGGCTATAATTATATCTCTGATAGCAGGTTCCTTATCTTTTAAGATTAAATTTTCAACATCTAAACATATAGAGTTTGCGTTAGTTTTAATAATATTTCTTATAATTAGTGATAAAGATTTTTGAAGAGAAATAGGAGTAAAATCTTTTTTTGATCCAAGGCCAAATAATATCAATCTATTTTTTTTTGAATTATCATGAAATATCTGATATTCACCCAATTGCCCTGAAATCTCATTATTATTCAGACTTTCTTTGATATTATGATAAATACCAGAATCACTGATTTTTTTGAGAAGTTTTTTGTCTGAAAAAATACCTATCAGATTATAATTTACATTTATCTTTTGATCATGTTTATTAATTGCAAAATAGTCCATATTATCCACCACTAAATAAATACATAAAATATCATATTAGATTAACATTTTTTATAAAAACTTGTAGAATTTAGATAAAATATATAAATATGATCAAAACTCTCGATAAATATATCTTAATTGAAACTATATACTCAGTAATTACCGTTTTTATAATATTTATGATTATTTTATCATCAAATACCATGATGAGGCTAATTGAAGAAGCATCTATAGGAAATTTCCCGACTTATTTATTGTTGCCAACAATTATTATTAAAATTACCCAGTATTCTATTTATATTATCCCGGTAAGCTTATTTTTTGGGATAATTATTTCTTTAGGAAAACTATACAATAACAACGAAATGGCAGTTATTTTTTCTTCTGGTGTATCACCAATTGATGTGGCAAAGATAATGGCATCAATAATTTTACCGGTTAGTTTAGTAGTTGCATTATTTACTTTGTATCTAACGCCTATAGCATCTGAATATCGTTATAAACTTGAACATAGATTAAAAAATGAAGAAAGAGTTGATAATATTAAACCAGGAAAATTCAATACTTCAGCCAGAGGAACTTCGACTTTTTTTGTTGAAACATTAAATAAGAATATAATGGAAGGAGTTTTTATTAATTTAATTAAGGACCAATATACAAAAGAAACTGTTGAAACTTCTAAGACAGCTAACTACTCATTTGATAATAAAGATAGAAAATTCTTAATTTTACATAATGGTTCTATACACGAGATGGTTAATAATAATGAAATTAGAATTACAAAATATAAAGAACATGCAATTCAGCTTTCTCAAGAATTACCTGATTATATTAATAGTAGATCTATAGCAAAAAGTACTTATGATTTATTTTTTAGTGCAGAAATTGAAGATAAAGCTGAATTACAAGCAAGATTTTTCTTACCATTTGCAACTATAATTCTAGGATTTTTTGCCATACCTTTAAGTTATTCAGCACCCAAAAAAGGAAAATATGATAAAATTTTCTTTTCTGCTATATTTTATTTTCTTTATTTTGTTAGTATATCCATTGCAAAAAAAATGTATATATTAGGTCATACATGGTCTATTTTTGGTATTTGGTGGGTGCACATTATTGTACTGTTATTATTATTATATTTTTATAATCTAGATCAAAATAAAATACCTACAAGAAGTTAAATGAAAATATTACGTTTATATTTATTTAGAAGATTATTATATGGATTTACATTAAGTTTGTTAGTCTTATTATCAATTGAAACATTTTTATCTATTACTGCAGAATCTGAAGATTTAAATATAGGAAACTATTCATTTTATATAATGATGAAGTATATTATTTATACTATTCCAAAAAGTATATTTGAACTTTTTCCATATGCAATATTAATTGGTACTATGCTATCTTTGGGAACAATGGCAGCAGATAGAGAGTTTATTGCAATACATAATTCAGGAATTTCTGTTAAAAAAATTATAGAGATTATTTTAATACAAGTTTTCTTTCTTTCGTTAATATTTTATATTTTATGTGATTTTATAGTTCCCAAGTATACACAACATGCTGAATTTGTAAAAAATTCTGCTATCAATAAGACTTTAATACACAATCCTAATGGAACGTGGTTTAAGGATGAGAATAAATTTATTACAGTTAAACAAATATATTCACGCAATAAATTGGAAAATATTACAATATATCATTATGATGACGCATATAAATTATTAAAAACCGAAGTAGTTAAAGAAGCCAATTTCTCGCAAAATCAATGGAAATTAACCCACATAACCGAAACAAATTTACTAACCAAACCTATACAAGTCAAATTCTATGATGAACAAATAAAGACAAAATTTATTGATCAAAAATTAATACGAATCAGAGTATCTGATCCTGTTAATATATCTTTTTTTGATGTTTTAAATAATTTACATTATTTAGAAAATAATAATTTAGATGATACTGAACAAAAAATGATCTTTTGGGAAAAATTATTTAAGCCATTTTCTACAATTATTATGCTTTTTTTGGCAATGCCGTTTCTTTTTGGTAAATATAGAGATGCAACATTGGGAAAACGAATTGTTGTAGGATTATTTATAGGTATAATCTTTTTTGTAGTTTCATCAATTTTACCTGATTTAGCTAATGTTATTGGCTTTTTCCCATTTATAAATATTCTATTACCGAATGCTTTGTTTATCATGTTGGGTATATATCTATATAGAAGGCAACTAGAGTCTGGGTTACAATAGATTTTTTTGTAACAATTGTGTCTTAGATAAAATATCTTGCAATGATTTGTTATTGACTAACCAAAGTATATGACCACCCAATATAGAAAATAATAATCTGATTAAAGCTTGTTTGTAAGTTATATTAGTATTATT
>CAYFGJ010000083.1:0-4333 GCA_964342835.1 uncultured Ectothiorhodospiraceae bacterium
AAGATTTTATTAAATGGAAATCCAATAAATTTAATAAGATTGAAATATCACCACTTAAGATTCTTGAGAATAAAATAAACTTTAATCTAAATATTAAAAAACTACCTTCAATCATTATAAATAATACTTATAAAGAACCTTTTTCTAATTTTATAAAATTCATACAAAATACAACATATAAAGTATTATTATGTGTTAATAGAGTAAGCTTACGAACTGAAATATTAAAAATTTTAAAAAAATATAAAATTAATTATATAGAAATTAATTTTTATAATAAATTTATTGAATCCAAGCAAAAAATATGTCTCCTAGACAAATCTATAAATGAAGGTTTTATTGATAATGAATTAAAAATAACAGTTATATCTGAAAAAGATATTTTTGGTTTTAGGTCAATATCAACCCCAAAATCATCTTCAAGAAGAAATTTATTGGATGATTATATAAGCAGCATTTCATCACTTCAGATAAATGATCCTATTGTTCATGATAGTTATGGAGTAGGAAGATATAAAGGCTTAATAAATATGGATATAGAGGGAAGATTAACAGAATTAATAAAAATTGAATATGCTAATCAGGATACTTTGTATATACCAGTAACATCAATTAACCTTTTAAAAAGATATGTTGGACATACCGGATTAAATACTCCGTTGCATAATTTGGGTTCTGATCATTGGGTAAAAACTAAAATTAAAGCAAAAAAGAAGATTAATGATATTGCTGTTGAATTATTAGAAACTCAATCAAAAAGAATGGAAAAAAATGGATATCAATATGAAATTAATAACAATGAATATTTAAAGTTTTGTGATGAATTTCCATTTATTTATACTGATGATCAAAACAAAACTACTAACGAAGTTCTTTCAGATATGAATTCATCTGTTCCAATGGATAGATTAATTTGTGGCGATGTTGGATTTGGTAAAACAGAAATAATTATGCGATCATCTTTTATTGCTGCAGTTAATAATAAACAAGTTATGATACTTGTACCTACAACAATATTAGCTGAACAACATTATAAATCATTTAAAGATAGATTTGATGGTTTCCCAATAATTATTGGAAAATTATCTAGATTACACAGTTTGTTATCAAAGAAAAATATTCTAGATAAATTAAGAAAAAAACAAATAGATATTATGATTGGTACTCATTCTTTATTAAATAAGAATGTAGAATTTAAAGATTTAGGATTATTAATAATTGATGAAGAACATAAATTTGGTGTAGCCGCAAAAGAAAGAATTAAAAATTTAAAAAATAATATTGAAGTTATAACATTAAGTGCCACACCAATACCTAGAACATTGAATACGGCTCTTTCACAAATTAAAGATTTGAGTATTATTAGTTCTCCTCCAAGTGGTAGAAAATCTATAGACACAACAATCATGGAATGGGATGAGGTAATAATATCTGATGCAATACAAAGAGAAATACAAAGAGGTGGTCAAATTTATTATGTTCATAATGACATCAAAAGTATGCAGAATGAAGTAGAAAAGATAAAAAGAATTAATCAATATGTAAGTATTGGAATAATTCATGGTCAATTAAAATCTAAACAAATTGAAAATGAAATGAATAATTTCTTAAATAAAAAATATGACATTTTATTATGCACAAGTATAATTGAAAGTGGTCTAGATATACCTAATGTAAATACTATTATTATCAATGATATTGTTAAATTTGGACTTTCACAATTACATCAACTTAGAGGAAGAGTAGGAAGAACAATCATTCAGGCTTATGCATATTTCATTATAAAAGATCAATCTAAAATAACTAAAGATGCTATGAAAAGACTTGAAGCAATAGATTCAATAGATAGTTTGGGTGGAGGGTTAGAATTAGCAACTCATGATTTAGAAATAAGAGGTGCTGGTGAAATATTAGGCGAAGAACAAAGTGGACAAATTTATGAAATTGGTTATGCAATGTATGCAGAAATGTTATCAAAATCAATTAAATTCCTCAAAAGTGGTATAGAAGAAACACACAATGATAATTGTGAAATAGAAACGGTATTTTCTGCATTAATTCCACAAGATTACATTAATGACGTGTATACACGTCTAACTTATTATAAAAGATTATCTATGTGTAAGAATGTTGGATTATTAGAAGATATAAAACATGAATTAATTGATAGATTCGGCAACATACCAGAGTTTTTAGAAAATTTACTTTTAATTACCCAGTTAAAAATAAAAATTAACGCCTATAAACTTAAATCAATTAAAATGAATATTAATGATACGTTATTTGAGTTTCATGAATCAATTGAAATAGATTTGAAAGATATATTAAAGATATATAATGATAAAGATTTAAAAATTTATACCAATTATAAAATAAAATATATTAAAGCATTTTCTAGTATCAAAGATCAGTGTAAGTTTATTGAAGAATTTTCTAATTTATTGAACTAGATAATCAATTATCTTGTTTCCAGTCTATAGTTGTTGTTGGGAATGCAATTGAAGCATCATTTTTTATGATAATATCAGAAATTTTATATAATACATCTTCTTTTATTCGGAGAAAATCTCTCCATTCTTTTGTAATTGTGAATGCATATACAAAAAAATCACATGAAGATGGTGAAAAACTTTTAAAAAAAACTATTGGTTTGTTTGTTTGATCAATATCATTATGATTAGCAAGATAAGATCTAACTTCATCAACAATTTTTGGGATTTTATCAATATCATCATAGCGAAGCCCTATTATCTCATTAATACGTCTGTTAGTCATTCTAGTAGCATTTTCTACAATAATGCTTGAAAAAGCAGAATTTGGTATATAAAGAACATTTTTTGAAAATGTTCTAACTACGGTTAATCTCCAACCAATTTTTTCAACTATACCTTCGATATTTCTATCTGGTGATTTTATAAATTCCCCTACTCTAAATGGTCTATCAAAATAAATCATTAAACCACCAAAAAAATTAGAGAGTAAATCTTTAGCTGCTAATCCAACAACCAATCCACCAACCCCACCAAATGCTAGAATTCCAGTAATACTTAAACCAAATTCCTGCATAATAATCAATACAGTTAATACAATAATAATGATCTTTATTATTCTTATAGTAATTTCATGAGTTTGAGAAATTATTTTAGGGTCATCATTCTGTTCTAAGTTTTTTAAATAGGATTTAGATTGTTGATAATTATCAAGAATTCTAATTAATATCCAAGAAATTACAAGTATAAACAATACATAAAAAAGTTGACTGAGTGGAAGTTTAAATGAATATTTGTAATGTTGTTCAAATATATAATAAATAAAAAATAAACCACTTAGAGTAATAAAATAAGTAGTAGGTTTTTTTATAGATTCAAATATTATATCATCGATATCAGTTTTTGTTTTTTTTGATATTCCAGTTAAAAACAGTATAATTTGATTCTTTAGAAATAATAAAACAACAACAGAACCTATGATTAACAATGTCTGTAGTAAGATTTCTTTGCCCACAATAGTATTTAAAATTTCATTCATTATTTTATAACAGATATGTTTATTTTATTATTATTATAAATCTTTTCATAGTAATCAATTACTTCTTTAGTCAAATAATTTTTACTGAAATATTCATATGATTGCTTAGATTTTATAACTGTATCATTTTGCATAGTTGTAATTATTACCATATCACATCCAGATTTAAGTGCAGATAATAGATTATGAGATTTATTATTCTTTTTAAGTGCAGCTTTCATTTCTATGTCATCACTAATAAAGAAAGGTTTGGATTGAAATAATTTTTTAGGTATTTCTTTTAGCCAATATTTAGAATAGGTTATAATATTCATATCTAAATTAGATAATTGTATATGACTAGTCATTATAGGAATATTATATTTATTATATAGCTCAATAAATGGTTTCAAATGAACATCTAATAAGTCATCTAATTTTAATTGAGATTCACATTTTTCTATATGTGTATCACCAGTGACTACCCCATGTCCTGGATAATGCTTAAGTACGGGTATAATTTTATTTAAAAGAGTAGATTTAATATATTCATTAGCTAAAGTTATCGTGTTGTTTATGGAACTTCCAAAAGTTCTATCTTTGAGCAAAGCATTATTTTTTGATCCATATATATCAATAACTGGTGAAAAATTTATATCTACACCAACGTTTAACAAATCATATGATCCTTTTTTACCTATTTCATAACTCAATTCTTTATTATTACTGTCTTGTGATATATTCTCAAAGCTTGGCAATAATTCAAATCCATGAATTAATCGTTGGACTCTACCCCCTTCATGATCTACACATATTAAAATTGTTT
>CAYFGJ010000084.1:0-4307 GCA_964342835.1 uncultured Ectothiorhodospiraceae bacterium
GGGGTGCTTAGCTCAGCTGGTTAGAGCGCCGCCCTTACAAGGCGGAGGTCGTAAGTTCGACTCTTACAGCACCCAGAGATAAATTTAAAAGAAGCAGCATTGTCTGCTTCTTTTTATTTATGAAAATTTTAAAAAATGTTACTATATTTTTAGTTTTGGAGGCGTAGTTCAGTTGGTTAGAACGCCTGCCTGTCACGCAGGAGGTCGAGGGTTCGAGTCCCTTCGTCTCCGTAATAAATATAGTATATGATTGCTTATGTTGAATGCTATTAGAGAAAAATTAAAAGGGTGGATAATATTTGTGCTTGTTATATTAATAGCAATCCCTCTAATATTTTTAGGTGTTGGTGACTTTGGAACAAATCAAAAGAGTTATTCAATGGTTGTAAACGATCAAAGTATTAGTATACCAAGATTAGAACAAGAAGTTTTTAGATATAGAAAAATCTTGGAAAAGAATTATCAAGGTAATATTCCTGATATATATACAAATAAATTTATAAAAAAACTTACTTTAGATTATCTGCTCAGATCATTATTAATGAATCATCATGCTACAGAATTAAATTTAGTATATAGCCCCAAATCAATAATAAGTGAAATTAAAAATACAGATGCTTTTAAAACTGAAGTTGGATTTGATTTAGATTTATATAAAAGACAATTATTTACTCTTGGTATGTCATCTAAAGAATATGAAAATTATCTTTATAGAACTGGTATATCAAATCAGTTAAAATCAGCTATAACTGATACATCATTTTTGACAAAAACTGAGACTACCGATCTAAAAAAATTTAGAGGTCATATAAGAAAAGGTGAGTATGTACTATTAAAATATGATGATGTTAGAAAAAATATAATAATCAATGATAATGAAATAACAGCTTATTATAATAAGAACAAAAATAGCTTTATGTCTGAAAAAAAAGGAATCTTTAGATATTTAGATATTGATAAAAACAACATTATTAATAAAATTGCTATAAACGATGAAATAATTAAAGATATTTATACTGCAAATCTTGCTAATGGAGTTTATAACGAACCAGAAAAATATAAAATCAATCATATTTTATTTAAATTTGATAAAAATAAAGATAGAGATAATATCAAAGAACAGGCAATTAAGGCACGAAAATCTCTAAATAATAATAATTCGTTTTCTGTTGTATCAAAAAAATACTCTAATGATCAAGAAACAATTAATAATAAGGGCTATTTAGGTGAATTTTTCATTGATGAAATTCCTTCATATTTACAAACTCATATAAATACTCTAAAAATAAAAGAAATTTCACAAATTATTGAATCTGATAAAGGATATCATCTAATATCAATATTAGATAAATCTGAGAGTTATGATAAAAAGTTAAATGAAGTAAGAAACATTATCATTAAAGATTATAAAGAAGAACATGGAACAAGGCTTTACTATGATCTATCAGAAAAAATTAAGGAAGATGTATTCGTTGGAGATAAATCAATAGAAGATCTTTCTATTGAATGGAATATTCCTATAATAAAATCTAAATTAATATCAGAAAACGAAGGATATAGTATTTTCAATTATGAATTTATAAGAAACATTCTATTTTCTGATAAAATAGTTAATACAAATAAACTATCAGATCCAATATATGTTAATGACGATAGATTTTTAGTTGCAGTAATGGATAAATATTATAAACCAGAACAACTTAAGATCAATGACGCACGCGATGCAATTCAAGCATTACTTGTAGCTTTGAAAACATCAGATAAGATTAATAAAAATTCAAATAATTTGCTTATCGAATTAAATAATAATAATTCTGAGACTTTATATAAAGTAACACCATTTGAAGTTAGTATTGATACTAATAGTTTTAATCAAGAGTACAAAGAAATAATATTTTCTTCTAATCTTAATAAAAGTTTTTCTAAATTTAATCTAAAGAATAAGGATGTTTTATTAGTATCTATTAAATCTATAAATTATCCAGATAAAATGAATGCTAAACTAGATGATTCTTTTTCAAATTTTATAATTAATACACGAAGTGAATCTGAATTTAATTGGTATTATCAGAATCTTAAACAGAATGCTGAAATAATATATAACGATGATTATCTAAGTCGAAATTAAAATCCATTAATACTATATCCACAATCTACATATATTGTCTGTCCAGTAATACCAGATGACAAATCACTAGATAAAAAGACTGCAACATTAGCTACTTCATTTAAAGTTATGTTTCGTTTTAGGGCAGCTTTTGATTCAACATGTTTCAATATGTTATTAAAACCAGAAATACCAGCTGAAGCAAGAGTCTTTACTGGTCCAGCCGATATAGCGTTTACACGTATATTATTGTTTCCTAGTGAGTTAGCCATATATCTCACATTGGCCTCTAAACTTGCTTTAGCAAGTCCCATAACATTGTAATTAGGTATAACTTTTTCAGCACCCAAGTAACTTAGTGTAATTAGGGATGAATTAGGATTTAAAATTTCTTTAAAAGATTTAGCTAATGCAGAAAATGAATATGAACTAATCTCGTGCGCTATATTGAAACCCTCTCTATCTATGTTATCTACAAAATCACCACTTAAAAGTTCTTTTGGTGCAAAAGCAGCTGAATGTATAATTATGTCAAGATTTCCCCATTTTTTTTTCACAAAAGCAGACAAATTATTAATTTCTTGATCAGATGTTAAATCACATGGATGACATTCAATATTTTCATTGATTTCTTGTCCTATTTCTAAAACTCTATTTTTTAGTTTTTCACTTTGATATGTCAATATTAGTTGTGCTCCATAATTATTTAAAACCTTAGCAATAGCAGCTGCTATGGATCTATTACTTGCAATTCCTATAACCAGGGCTTTTTTATTATCTAGATTCATTTATTATATTTTGATTTATTAAGTTTATAGAATATCATATTACTATAACATTATTATCATCCAATGAATAATAAACTAAAACTATATATAATTGTTTTTTTCACTGGACTTATTGTAGTTAATCAATCATATGCTGATTATTCAATGGCTATTGGATATCAGCCTAAATATGAAAAAAATTTTTCTCATTTTGACTATGTTAATCCAAATGCCAAACTTGGTGGAACCATTAAATTATCTGCATTTGGGACATTTGAATCATTAAATCCATTTTTATTAAAATCTCTTGCTCCTGTTGGACTTAATAATTTAGTCTTCGAAACTTTAATGGAAAGAAGTCTGGATGAGCCAACATCAAGTTATGGTCATTTAGCAGAAAAATATGAATTAGCTAAGAACGGACTTTCAGTTACATTCACCATAAACAAAAATGCAAAATTTTCAAACGGTGATTTGGTAACCTCATTTGATATCAAACACTCTTATTTAATGTTGACAGGTAAAACTGCACATCCACAATACAGGATATATTGGTCTGATATAGAAGATATTAATATTTTAAGTAACAGAAAAATTCAATTTTTGTTTAAGAGGAAGAATCCAGAATTACATATGATTATAGGAGATATACCTATATTCTCAAGAAAATGGACTAATGGAAAAGAATTTGATAAAACAATTCTTGATAAACCAATAGCAAGTGGACCATATATAATAGAAGATTATAAATTTGGCAGATATATTATATATAAAAGAAATCCTAATTATTGGGCTAATAATTTTTCAACAAGAAAAGGTATGTATAATTTTGAAAAAATACTTTTTAAATATTATAAAGATATGACTGTTGGTTTAGAGGCTTTTAAAGCAGGAGAATATGATTTAATTTTTGAAAATCATTCAAAAAGATGGGCTAGAGATTATACAGGACCAAATTTCTTAAATAATAAAATAATAAAAAGGGAATTTGTTCATAAAAATAATGCCGGTATTCAAGGTTTTATTTTTAATACAAGGAAAGATATGTTTAAAAACAAAGAAATCAGAAAAGCTATAACTTTAGCATTTGATTTTGATTGGTCAAATAAAAATTTATTCTACAACCAATACAAAAGATGTGAAAGTTATTTTAGTAATAGTGAATTATCAGCATCTGTTATTTCTTCTCAAAATGAACTTAATCTAGCTAAGTCATTAGATATATCATTATCAAAAATTACTACAAAAGAAATTCTTCCTACGACAAATTCTCCTAAATCAATGAGAGAAAACTTAATCAAAGCGAAAAAAATATTTGATAAAAATGGTTGGTATATAAAAAATAATACCTTATATGATAACAATAATAATCAAGTTGAATTTGATTTTCTTTTGGCACAAAAAGGTTTTGAAAGAATATTAGCTCCATTTTC
>CAYFGJ010000085.1:0-4208 GCA_964342835.1 uncultured Ectothiorhodospiraceae bacterium
CAATAAGTTTACATCATATCGATATCCGATAGTTTGGCCTCTTTGTCATGTCCATTTCCATTACCATTTCCATTTCCATTTCCATTTATTTTTTTATCCTCGCTTCCTAATACAGCTCTTCCCATATCATCAGCTTTGATTAATGAATCAAAAATGTATGGTTCATTTGTTTTTTCATCAAATCTAACAACATATCTTGTAGCACCGCAATGTAATGGTAAATCACCTTTTAATATAGATAGAACATTATGAAGTGTTAGCATTGGTTTTTTCCCATATCCAAAATATTGACAATCATCTAATCCTGGAATTAGACCCACCAACAAATCATTTTCTTTATCATGATAATATCCCAAATCTTTCATGTCTGAATGTGGGCACCCTAAAATAAATATTCCATCTGGTTGTTTTTCAATTACGTTTTCAACTTTTGAAAATGGAAATAGGTTTAAAAGCCCAGCTTCTATTTCTATATAGCCTCTAGTTTTATGTATATAACATAAGATATTCCATGCACCGATTTCAAATGGAATAGCTACATATTCTTCAGGTTTAAATAAATCATTTTTAAAAGGATTGTGCGATAGTGAAAAAAATGGATAGGCTCTCTTGTTTGCATGTGTTTTGTAATATACTCCAGTCCTCATATCTGCAGTAGTAGTCAAAGGTACTTGATTCAATGACGAATAATCACCAGGTAACTTAACATAGTGACCAGACATTTCTCCAGCTGTAACACTAGGGTGACAATCTAACCCTTTCGTTCTTCTTACACCTTCATTATAGCCAACTCTAATTAGCAAAATTCTACGAGTCTCAATAATTAAATCCGATAATACATTAGCCTTATCTGTTACTTTGTCTTTAATATTTTCAGCTGTAATATTTGACTCCAATATTTCATTGTGAAGACGAACTAAACGTGTATAGGATTTAGTTCTATAATGATGAAATAAACCATCTAAAAACATCATACTTTGACGATGTTTCATTAACTCATCTCCTGAAAAAGGTGTTGCTCCTTCAAGAATAGATATAAAAGACGCTGCATCTATAGATTTTATATAATCAATTTTATGCACCATTTCTTCTTTTAGATCTGTTTTGACACGAGCTTTTAATTCTTTAATGAATTGTTTTTTATAAATATCTAAATAGCGTGCAAACGCCTTACTTTTTAATAATTGTTCAGGTGTTTGACAACCATCTCTTATTTCTAGTATTTCTTCCATTAATATATCTCTCCTATATTAAATATTTATATTTTTTTTGTGTTAAAGTTTAATTAACTTCTTTAGATATCATGAGCTGTGACATATAATATCAGTCATTTACATATAATCAATTAAAAAATACACAAAAAAATATGGAATTTTTATGCAAAATTTGATAGAGCCTCATGGGGCGGAAACATTAAATCCCCTTATAATTACTAATGATACTGAGAAGAAAGCCTTAATCGATAAGGCAAAAAAACTTAAAAAAATTGTTGTTAATTCAGCCGCCGCTTCAAATATAGTGATGTTAGGTGCAGGTTATTTTACGCCTTTAAAAGGGTTTATGAATAAAAAAAATGCATTCTCAGTTGCTGATGAAATGAAAACATTAGATGGTATTTTTTGGCCAGTACCTATACTCAATATCACTAACGATATTACAGATATTAGCGTTGATGATGAAATTGCATTATTAGACCCCAATATTGATAATAATCCTGTCATAGCAATACAAAAAATCAGTGCAATAGAAAGACTTTCTGATGATGAAATAAATAATCTAGTTAAAAAGATTTTTGGAACTGATGATGTAAACCATCCAGGTGTAAAAAATTTTCTATCACTCGGCAATAATTTAATTTCTGGGGATATTAAGGTTCTAAATTTTAGCTATTTCCCTGATGAATTTCCAGATACTTTTGCAACAGCATATGAAATAAGAGAAAAAATTCAAAAAACTGGTTGGAAAAAAATAATTGCATTTCAAACTAGAAATCCAATGCATAGAGCTCATGAAGAATTATGTAAAATGGCTTTAGAACGTCTTCAAGCTGATGGAATTCTTATTCATATGGTTTTAGGAAAATTAAAAGAAGGTGATATACCTGGAAACGTAAGGAATCAAGCTATTAGAAAAATGGTAGAATTATATTTCCCTATAAACTCAGCAATTATTTCTGGTTTTGGGTTTGACATGTTATACGCTGGTCCAAGAGAAGCATTACTCCATGCAACGTTTAGACAAAACTGTGGTTGTACACATTTAATAATTGGAAGAGATCATGCTGGAGTTGGAGATTATTATGGTGCTTTTGAAGCACAAGAAATTTTTGACATGGAAATTGTTAAAAAATCTTTGAAAATAGAAATCTTCTCAGCTGATCATACGGCTTATTCGAAAAAATTAAATAAAGTAGTTATGATGAGGGATGTAGAAGATCACAATAAAGATGATTTTGTATTATTATCAGGAACAAAAGTTAGAGAAATGTTATCTAATGGAATGGATTTACCTGAGGAGTTTGCTAGAAAAGAAGTGGCAGACATACTAATGAATTATTATCAATCTAAAGAAAATGTATAAAATTTTGTTTTTTTGCAAATAATTAATTCCTAATATAGTCAGAATCTATTATAATCGCATGAGTAAGATAGACAGAGAGCCATATAAATATAGGCTTATAGTATACAAGGGAGAATGAATAAACTATGTTAACTATCAATCCGTTTTCAATACTTTCGGGCGATATACCATCTATAGCTATGCAAATATTTGTAATTGCTATGATAATACTGGTAATAGTAGGTACAGTACTCGATATGATTCACAAAAAAAATGCTCAATATTTTTTTGAAAATGCAAAAAAAGCAAAACAATCAGCAAAACGCGCTGTCACTACTGGAGAAAAAGTCACAATTATAGCTAAAACAGTTGCCTCAGACATCCTAACATCATCAGAATTTTGTACCATGCAACGTAGAACAGCTCACTTGTTAGGTATGTACGGAAGTATAATTTTTTGGGTTACATCTTTTATAATGATTTTTAATTACTCAACCCCATCAGTAACAACACCCTCTATATTGCCACTTCTTTGGCACGTAGGCGCTATAATGACATGTATAGGAGGTTTTTGGTTTTGGTTTGTTATTAGAGTTAACGTATCTGCTGAAGGTCACCCTTGGTATCATGTGATATTCGCTGATTTATTTGTTTTATCGCTTTTAGCTTCACAATCTACTGCACTACTTTGGTCTTTTACACAGACACTTGGTGCAACTGGATGGTCAACATTATTTTTTATATTATTTGTAACTTCAAATATTGTTTTGTTTGGAGGTGTGTATTGGTCTAAATTTGCACATATGTTTTATAAGCCAGGTGCTGCTATACAAAAACATCTAGCAGAAGCGGATGGCTCTAGAAGTAATTTACCTGAACCAGCAGATAAACCAAAACAGTTTGGATTAGGTATAAGACGTGA
This sequence comes from uncultured Ectothiorhodospiraceae bacterium, assembly GCA_964342835.1. Classification (GTDB taxonomy): domain Bacteria; phylum Pseudomonadota; class Gammaproteobacteria. The sequence continues at coordinate 3,482 of CAYFGJ010000085.1, forward strand.
ACAACCAAGGAATTATTAAAATTAGGAGAATATAAAATGTCAACTTTTGTATATATGACTAAATGTGATGGATGTGGGATGTGTGTTGATATATGTCCTTCAGATATTATGCATATAGATAAAACACTTAGACGTGCAGTAAATATAGAACCAAATATGTGTTGGGAGTGTTATTCATGTGTTAAAGCGTGTGATCAGAATGCTATAGATGCACGTGGTTATGCAGATTTTGCACCTTTAGGGCATAGTGTTCGTGTATTAAGAGAAGAAGAAAAAGGAACAATATCATGGAAAATTAAGTTTAGAAATGGTACCGAGAAAAATTTTTGTTCTCCGATAACCACAAAACCATGGGGTGAATGTATACCAAAACTATCTGAAGAAAAAACACCTAGTAATGAAGTATATGAATCTGAATTACTTTATAACGAACCAAAATATCTTAAAACTGGAGAAGTTGTAACAAGTGAAGATGGTTTACCAGAAATGAAAAAAGTTGGAAAATTAAAACAAGGAGTATATTACTAATGGCTATAAAAACTGTTCATGAAAATTGTGACATTTTAATTGTTGGTGGAGGAATGGCAGGTACTGGAGCTACCTTTGAATCAAGATATTGGGGTAAAAACTTAAAAATAATATGTGCTGAAAAAGCTAATATCGACAGAAGTGGTGCTGTAGCTCAAGGTTTATATGCAATCAACTGTTATATGGGTATGCAATGGGG
>CAYFGJ010000086.1:0-3931 GCA_964342835.1 uncultured Ectothiorhodospiraceae bacterium
GGTTAGCAAATTCAAAAGCTAGATTAAGAATGCTTGCATTATATCAGATTGCAGCATCTACTAACGGATTAGTTATTGGTACAGGTAACAAAGTTGAAGATTTTGGTGTTGGATTTTTTACAAAGTATGGTGATGGTGGAGTTGATATTTCTCCTATTGCTGATTTAAAAAAATCTGAAGTGAAGAATTTAGCAAAAGAATTAAAAATACATAAATCCATTATAGATGCAAATCCAACTGACGGGTTGTGGGATGACGGTAGAACTGATGAAGATCAACTTGGATTAACTTATGATCAAATAGAAGATGCAATGTCAAATAATGATAGTCCACATAAAAGTGGTTACGAGAAGATAAGAAATAAGAATTTACACAAAATGAAACCTATACCAGTTTGTAAGTTTGAAGATGAATAATCTACCATGAAAAAATTGATAAGAAATCAGACCAATAACTACTTTCTTTTTCATTAGATATTGGTTCTGTTTTTGTTACATCTTTTGTTTGAAGTTTAGATATAATGATTTCACCAGTATTATTTTTTTTTGATATAACATAGTTAGGATAATTTTTCTTTAACACTCGAGCTGAATCATACGCTAAATCATATATCTGTAAATTATTATAATTATCAATTAATGTAGTTAAGCTTTCTTCAGTACTCGGTGTACCACTATAGTTTTCTAACAAATGTTTAATTCTTGCTATTGAAGCTACATACGCTGCTCGTTTATTATAGTATTTTGCAATATATAGTTCGTGTGCTGCCATTTTATTTCTTAAAAATATTAATCTATTCAAGGAATCTTCTGCATATTTACTGTTTGGAAAACGATTTGTAACAATAGAAAAATCTTCATACGATTTCTGTAGTTTAGTTATATCATATTTGGCAACATCTTGTGCTAGAAAGTCAGCTAAGAAAGGTTGTTCCCTCTGAAAGTTTGCTAATGCGCGTAAATAGAAAGCATAATCAACATTTGGATGATTAGGATATAATCTAATAAATCTATTACATTCAGCTATAGCTTCATCATTTTGATTAAACGCATAATTCGCATAAGCTAAATCAAGCATTGCTTGTGTAGCATATATCCCAAAAGGATATCTTGATTCTAGAATTTCAAAAAATTTGATAGCATTTGGAAAATCTCTTGCTTCTAGAAAAGCCGTACCTTCATCATACAATTCTTTAGCATTCATCATTTTTGTAGTATCAATTTTATCTTTGAACACATCAAAATAGGAACAACTACTGAAACCAAAAGAAATTAATAAAACAATAAGAAGTATTTTTAAATTCATTTTTTTATTATAATCAAAATATAACAAATATATCATGAAAAATCAGACTTTTTACAAATTTGAAGTTGATAGTTGTACTTCTGATCGATTAGATCGGATTATTGCTTCTCAATTACCTGAATATTCTCGTTCGAAAATCAAATACTGGATAAACAATGAAAATATCACTGTAAATGGAAAATATTGTTCACCAAAGGATAAGATAAAAAAGAAATCTATTGTAGAGGTTAGAATATCACATCAAGATGAATTAGATGTAATACCAGAGAACCTACCTTTGAATATTCATTTTGAAGATGAAGATTTTATAGTGATAGAGAAGAAGAGTGGCATGGTGACTCATATTGCACCTGGCAATTATAATGGAACATTACAAAATGGACTTTTGTATCATTATCCGGAATTAAAAACAGTACCACGTGCTGGAATTATTCATAGATTAGATAAACAGACTACTGGCTTATTAATAATAGCAAGAAATATTCAGTCACATTACAAATTATCTGATCAAATGGCAAAGAAAAAAATATCAAAAAAATATATAGCTTTATGTAAAGATATTATATCTACGAATATCGTAATTAATGAAAAAATAGGTAGGCATAAGATTAATAGAAAAAAAATGGCTGTTACTCAAAGAGGGAAAGAGGCTGTTTCCAAAATATATGTTAAAGAGAAATATACTAAAAGTTCATTAATAGAAGTAAATATAATCACTGGTAGAACACACCAAATACGCGTACATCTTGCACATATAGGACATCCTGTATTAGGAGATAAATTATATGGTTTCAAAGTAAGTAATTTTAACTATAATACAAATTTGAAGGATTTTTTTATGAATTTTGAAGGACATTTATTACATGCAAAATATTTGAGTTTGAAGCATCCTTCAACTAATAAAGAAGTGCATTTTAGTTGTGATGAACCAGAAGAGTTTAAGAAAGTAAATACGATATTGAGACAAGAGAATGAACAAAGTTGAAGTAAAAAAAATTGTTTGGAATGCACCTACAAATGTACATGCATATATTACAACACGTATAGATGGATTTAGTAAAGGTAAATATAAACATGCAAATATGAGTTATGATGTTGGTGACTCGTATATAGCAGTTAAAAAAAATAGAAAAGATGTAACACAAACATTAAATTTACCATCAGAACCTAATTGGATGAAACAGATACATGGAACTAAAATTGAGCATCTAACGAATCCAAAAATTGATATAGTAGCAGATTCTTCATATACAAAAACACCTGGTATAGTATGTGTTGTCTTGTCGGCAGATTGCGTACCTATACTTCTTACAGATGATGATGCTAGTTTTGTTGGAGTAATTCATGCTGGGTGGAGAGGATTACAAAAAGGTATAATTCAAAAATTTATTAAAACTATAAAAGTATCTCCTAAAAAAATCATTGCTCATCTCGGACCAACAATATCTCAAAACAATTATAAAATACGTAGTGATGTTTATACAAAACTGAAAGATATTTCACCAGATATTTTTAAAAAAATAGATGATACATATTGGTCTATGAATTTAAATTTAGCAGCTGAGAAAATTCTAAAAAAATCTGGAGTATCAAAAATCTTTTTTGAAAAAATGTGTACTTTTGATAATTCTAATCTTTTTTATTCTTACCGTAGATCTAATAATACAGGTAGAATTGCATCTATAATATGGTTAGATAAAAATGTTGAATAGAATAAGAGATTATTTCACACTCGACAAACCAATTCGTTTAATTATACTCATACTAGTTATTGGTTTGTTATATGGTGGATTTAGTATGTATGGAAAATATATGTATTATTCTAAATTCGCTGATAAAGCAAGAATAGTTTCAGTTAAAGCCACATCTATAACAATAGGACCTGCAATTAAAAGTTATCAAGCATTATCTACAATTGAAGCAAGTAAATCATCTGAAATTACATCAAAAGTTAATGGAATAATTGAAAAAATACATTTCAAAGAGACTGAAAAAGTAATTAAAGGGCAACAACTCTATTCAATAATTTCTGCAGATAAAGTTGGAAGAACTATTATATTTTCTCCGTTTGATGGATATATTGGTTTAAGCAGAGTTAACATAGGAGAAAGAGTTACAAGAGGAAGATTATTAACCACTTTAGATAATAATGACATTATGAAACTTGAGTTTAATTTACCAGAAAAAATTATCGGTTATCTGAATAAAAATATTAAATTTACAGCCACATCAGATTTAATTCCTAATGAAATATATGAAGGTAAAATAAATTTCATAGATACACGCATTGATACCAACTCCAGAACTATTAGAGTTTATGCCTTAATTAATAATAAAAAAAACTACTTGAGACCAGGTATTTTTATGAAAGTTAATTTAATATTATTGGAAAAAAAAGATAGTTACTTAATACCTGAAGAAGCACTAATAAATATTAATTCTAATCATTTTGTTTATATTGTTGAAAATGATATTGCTAGACTGAAAGAAGTTTCCATAGGTATCAGATCACAAGACATGATAGAGATAGAATCAGGATTGAATGCTAAAGACAAAATTATCTTTCTAGGACAAGAAAAATTAAAAGATGGATCAAAAATTAATGTTATTAATTAAATTATTATGC
>CAYFGJ010000087.1:0-3922 GCA_964342835.1 uncultured Ectothiorhodospiraceae bacterium
ATATAGGGTTGTGATAACCGCTGAAAGCATCTAAGCGGGAAGCCATACCAAAGATTAGATATCACTGGACCTTTAAGGTCCCTGAAGATCCGTTGTAGACTACGACGTTGATAGGCTGGGTGTGGAAGCTTGGTAACAAGTTGAGCTAACCAGTACTAATTGATCGTGAGACTTGATCTTATAACATTAAATAAGCTCTAAAAATTTTGTACATTTTCTAAAAATATATGTCTGATGGCAATAGCGTATAGGAACCACCTGATCCATTCCGAACTCAGAAGTGAAACTGTACAGCGCCGATGGTAGTATAGGGTCTCCCTATGTGAGAGTAGGACACCGTCAGCTTAAAAAAAAAGCTCCTTAGGGAGCTTTTTTTAATATTAAATATTAAGATATAGTAATTATATGAATCAGAATAAAACAGTTTTTTTAATGAAATTTAGGAATTTTATTGAGGCAAGAGAATTTGCACGAACACTTAAACTTAAAAATAGAAAAGAATGGGATTTATGGTGTTCTAGAAATAAGCAAAACAAACCAAAAGATATTCCAGCTCTACCCAATGTAGCTTATAAAGAACAAGGATGGGTTAATTATGATGACTGGCTTGGTATTAAATAATTACCAATATTTTTCTAGTGTTATATTTCCTGGTTTACTACGACGATTCCTTTCAAGACCATAATTATTACCTAATAATTTTAAAATTTCATTAATCATATCTGGATTTCCACAAACCATAAATTGAGAATCTTTATTAATATTTATATCAGTCATTTTTTCTAAAGTTCCATTTTTGATTGATTGGGTTATACGTTCATTTAGAGATCCTTCTTTAATTTCTCTTGTCACACTTGAAATATATTGAAAATTTTTTGGGTTATTTTTCTTAAAATTTGATATTTGTTCTGTGTAAATTAATTCTGCAGATTCTCTCACACCATGAATAAGAATAATATTTTCAAATTTTTCCCATGGATCTTTAGATTTGAGTAATGAAATAAAAACACCCAATCCAGTCCCTGTTGCAATCATCCATAGGTTTTTACCATCAGGAACTTCATTCATTACAAAAAAACCAGAGGCTTTATCCATAACATATATTTTATCGCCAGTTTTTAATTTATCTAATTCAGGAGTTAAGTAGCCACCAGGAACAGTAACATATACAATTTCAAGAAAATCATCTGTTGGAACACTCACATAAGAGTATGGTCTTGATACGATATCTCCCGCTATTTCTAAACCAACTTTAGTAAATTGTCCAGCAGTATATGCAGGAACATTACCTCTAAATTTAATTGAAGATAGGTTTTTTGTCCATGTTGTGCGTTCAGTTATTTCACACTCTAACCATTTAATAGCCATTTTATATTATGTTGTTTCCTGTAGAATAATTTATAGCAATGACATCATAAGTTATAGATAAATTCATGTCAAAAAATATGTTAGATATAAAAGAAGTTGAGAAATATATTTCTAAAAAAAACCTTACAAATACAGTTAAATGTTTTTTGAAAAATTATGTCTCCTCAACCAATAATTATATTAAGTTTAAATATATAAGAGATTGTTGTCCTATTTTAGTTCTAACAAATCATCAGAGGTACCCACGGGGTAGAATGGGAAGAACCTGGATTAATTACTCGTTTCATTCATTAACTTTCAGTTTATGTTTAAAAATACAAAAAAATTTATATGAATCAAACGAACTAAGTAGAATTGTAGCTTTAACAATTAGAGATGTGTTTATTAAACTTGGAGGCCTTAATTTGAAAATCAAATGGCCAAATGATATATTTTGCTCTGGTAAAAAAGTTTGTGGCATATTGATAGAAAACTTGATCATAGATAAAAATAATTTTTATTCTATAATTGGTATAGGCATTAATTTAAGTATCCCAGAGAATTATTTAAATAAGATCACTGATCTAGCTGGTAATTTACAATTAAATCAAAATAATAAAAATATATTGATTGCTGAAATTACTGGAGAACTAATTAAAAATATTAAAGAATATGAAAACAAATAGAACTACTGAAACCAAACTACTTATAGATATTGGAAATAGTGTCATAAAAACAGCACTTTGCAAAAATAGTAAACTATTTTTAATCAAAAATATTGATAATGATATAAAAAGCTTTAGAAAAATTCTTATAAATAATTATAAGAAATATAATATTAATAAAATTATTTTTACAAGCGTAATTGGCAATAAAGTTTTGAAAAATTATATTAATATTTTAAGATCTATATTCGATTGTCCTTTAATTGAATTTAAATCAACAAAAAAACTATTAGGTGTAAAGAATGCCTATTTGATAGCAAATAATCTTGGTAGTGATAGGTGGGCTGGAATAGTTGGTTCTTATTTAAAATATAAAAAACCATTATGTTTAGTAGATTGTGGTACTGCTATTTCTATTGATTACGTGAGTAATTCTGGGCAACATATTGGAGGATATATATTAAATGGAGTTAATAATTATAAGCTTTCTTTTAATAATGTATATCATCTTAAAAATATAAAATTTCAAAACATATACTCATTTTCGAATCTCAAACCTTCAAAATCTACTAAAGAAGGAATTGAAAAAGGATATACATTGATGGTTGTATCATCAATTGAAAAGTCATTCAGAGATTTTTGTAAGACTCAATCTAAAAAACCATTATTAATTATAAGTGGTGGTTATGGCCATATAATATCCAAGCAATTATCTATAAGAAATCAATATGATCCAAATATTGTATTAATGTCTTTAGCTTATATTTTCGAATAAATTTTAAGAAGTTTTTAAAAGTTCATCTATCTTTTTTATTATTCTATTGCTACCAGGTCCGGTTACTGTTGAAAAACTATCTACTACCGTTCCATCTCTTCCGATTAAATATTTATGAAAATTCCATTTGGGGCTACTGTTGGTTTCATCTGCAAGTAATTTGAAAAATGGATGGGCTTTTTTGCCTCTAACATTTGTTTTGGTAAACATTGGAAATTTTACATCATAAGTTAGTTTACAAAAATCTTTAATCTCAGTTTCTGTAGCCGGTTCTTGGTAGAAATCATGTGAAGGAAAACCAAGAACAACCAAACCTTTATCTTTTTTTTCTTGATATAGTTTCTCTAATCCTTCATATTGTGGAGTAAATCCACACTTACTTGCTGTATTAACAACTAAAATTACTTTTCCTAAAAACTTTTCACATAAATTTATAGATTTATTCTCACCGAGCAATTTAATATCAAAGTCTAAAGATGGCGGACATGATGCATTAACATAATTAGTCATTGTTATTAACCATATAAAAAAAAATGATTTGATTATTTTCATACTTAAATTATGTGTTAGAAATTTATTAACTTCAAGATATCTATTCAATTATATATATCTAACATCTTTTATCTCATATTCATCTGTTCCTTTCGGGGTTTTTAATTCAATAATATCACCTTTGTTTTTACCAACTATGCATCTTGCCAGCGGAGATGTTATAGAAATTTTTCCTTCATCTAAATTTGCTTCATCTTCACCAACAATCTTATATTTTATTTTTTTATTATTAGATAAATCTATAAGATCAACTGTAGATGAAAAAATCACTTTATCGCTTTTAGGTATTTTAGTTATATCTATAATTTGTACATTTGAAAGTTTTGCCTCTATGTCTTTGATTCTGCCTTCTATGAAGCTTTGTTGTTCCCTTGCAGCATGATATTCAGCATTTTCTTTTAGATCACCTTTTTCTCTAGCTTCTTTTATGGCAACAACGATCTCTTGTCTATCAGTCGTTTTTAATTTTGATAGCTCTTTCTTGAGTCTGTCGACTCCCTCTACTGTCATAGGTATTTTATTCATAATATAAAAAGCCACCTGTCAGATTCGAACTGACGACCTGAGGTTTACAAAACCCCTG
>CAYFGJ010000088.1:0-3728 GCA_964342835.1 uncultured Ectothiorhodospiraceae bacterium
AATCTAGCTTTTGAATTTGCTAACCCTAAATCATTATGAAGTTGATGTTCATCACATATTTTTTTGAATTGACTATATATATTAGTTAAATTTAATTCTAAGCATTGAACATTCTTAAAATTATTTATTAACCATGTTGCATGCAAATCACAATTTTTTGGATTATCAGATGATATTGGAAGTTTAACTGCAATTGTATGAATTCCTGTTTTAGCACATAGAGTACTTGTCAAAGATGAATCAATACCACCAGATATTCCAACTATTAATGATTTAGCAGAAACAGGCATGGTATCTACATAATCAGTAATCCATTTGCAAATATATTCAATTTTCTTTATATTTTCCATATATTAATTCTATTAATTAATCAATTTCTTACAAAAAACATTCATTGTTTATAAATTATATGCCTCGTTTTTAGATTATGGTTTATAATAAACATTGGTTTATTTAAGAGTATAATAAAATGCGCATTATAATAATTCTGATAATAATAATACTAGTATATTTTATTATAAAATCATTGACTAGAAAAAATACTAAATTAAATAGAAAATCTAAAAATAATATGGCCTATTGTAAATACTGTGATACATATATGCCACAATCTGAATTTATTAAGCATAAATGCAAGGATATGGAAAAATAAAATGACTAGAAGACCGCCACTTTTAATGATTCTATCAATTATCATGTTAATTGGTATATTATTAACAATATTTTTAAAATAACTGTATGAAATTGAAATTGTATATCATAACAGGGTTAATTGGTTCTGGTAAAACAACCGTTTCAAAATTATTTCAAAAAAAAGGATTTAAATATATTAATGCTGATAATGTAGTTAAAGAAATCCTACAATCAGATAAAAGAGTAAAAAATAAGTTAATAACAAAATTTGATAATAGTATATTAAATAATAATAAATCTATTTCATTTATTCTATTAAGAAATAAATTAATAAAATCAAAAAAGAATAAAGATTATATTGAAAAAATTATTCATAAAGAGTTCTATGCTAGAATAAACGTTTTTTTAAAAAATACAAAAGTTAAGAAAATAATATTAGAAATACCATTGCTTGAGACATGTAAGAAAATTAAAAAATCTTATAAAGTAATAATGATAGACTCAAAAACAAAATTAAGAGAATTAAGGCGAGCTGAAAAAAGTAATAATTCAATAGGAATTTTTAAAAAACTGAATAAATTACAAAAAACAAGAAAGTTTTATAAAAATAATTCTAATTATATTATTACTAATAATGGTACTATGAAACAGTTGAGAAAAGAATTTAAAGATTTTTATAGATCTAATATAGTAGAGAATTAATAATGATTATATCTGATGCGCATACAGTTGTTTATGAAGAACCTGTTCAAGAAAGAATTAGAAAATTTTTGAGGATAGAATCACTATTTAACAATATAACCTATTTTCAAGGGAGTGAATCTGTAATTGAAATTTATACAGCTATGAATTATTTTTCAGAACTGTATGAAATTTTATCAAGAAGTGATATAAAATCAGAATTAATAAGAGAAATTGAAACACATTATACTATCTTCAAAAAAGCAAAAGATCATCCTGATGCAAATACTTCAAAAGTTAATTCAATTTTAGAAAAACAGGAAATATTATTGAAGGATCTATATACCGTAAAAACTAATTTTTTAGATATATATGAACGTGATGAATTATTCAAAACAATTATTAAAAATACTGGATCAACGGTACAACCTTCCACAATTGGATTTTGGCTATCTAGAGATAGTCATTTCAGATCAAATCAAATTAAACTCTGGATAGAACCCTTAGAATTTATAAAAAAAAGTATTAATTTTGTTCTTGAAATAATAAGACAGTCTGCAACTTATACCGATGCATTTGCTGAAAAAGGTTTTTATTTACAAAAAATGGACTTACAAAAAAAGATTTATTTAATCAGAATTACTTTAACCACAGATCATTATTATTTTCCACAGATCAGTGTTGGGAAACAAAGACTGACAATCATGTTTATGACAAAGAATGACAAAAATAAATTTATACCTTATCAAGAAGATATAACATTTGGTCTGAGTAAATGTATACTTTAAAAAAATTTCATTCCTGCAATACCCATACCTCCATTTAATAATGAGATTTTATAATCATTTTTATTTGGATTCATTCCACCAAGCGCATAAGCAGGCATATTAGCAACTCTTGATAATTCTTTGAATTTAATCCATCCTAAATTTTTATTTTTACTATATTTTGATGATTTTACGGGTGATATAGTTATATAATTTACACCCAGTCTATTTGCCAATTCAATTTCTTCAGAATTATGACATGATGCTGAATATATTTTTAATTTATTATCAAGGGATTTTAGTTTATATAAAAATTTACTTTTTAAATGAATACCATTATATCTACCTTCAAAAGACTTATTGAAAGGATAATCAACTATACAGGTAAAAGGTGTATCTTTAGTAAACGATATAAATCTTTTTAATTCATCTTGATTAGATTTATGTAAATCTCTAAATCTAATTATACTATCATTGATTCTAAATATTTGACATCTTATATATGGGTTTATATTATAATCAAAAATTCTTATATATTTTATGTTCATTATCTCATATAACTAATTATTAATCTTTTCACGTTGTATATTTAGAATTTGTATCTACATATTCATGTGAAAGATCTGAACATAAGGCTTTAAAACGTGATCTACCTGAATTTAAATTTATATTTAAAAATATTTCTTTGTTTTGCATAGATTGTTCCAGAACATCATGATTACACCTACGATCTATTTCTCCTCTTGAAAAAATCATATGATTATTTATTAATAATGTAATTTTAGTAATATCTAGATCTACATTAACTGAACCCATTTTAGCTAAAATTCTACCCCAGTTTGGATCACAACCAAACATTGCAGTCTTTACAAGATTTGAGTTAGCTATTGCAAATGCAATCTTCTTTGCTTGGTTTTCACTTTGGGCATTATTTACATCAATTTCAATAATTTTTGTAGCACCTTCGCCATCTGCTATGATCATTTTAGATAAATCTTGACATATTTTTGTTATATTCTTTTTTAATAATGCAAAGGAAGTTAAATCGACATCATAATCAATAGTTTCTGTATCTGCAGTTGCTATAATTACAAATGAATCATTTGTAGACATATCACCGTCAACAGATATTCTATTAAAACTATTGTCAACTACATGCTTAATTAATTTATTTATAGCTGACTTACTAAGTTTTATATTAATTTCTAGGTAAGCTAGCATTGTTGCCATATTTGGTTCTATCATTCCAGCACCTTTACAAATAGCGTTTACTGTAATTTGCTGTCCTTGGATGGTCATTTTTTTATGAATATATTTATTATACTTATCTGTAGTCATTATAGCTTGTGAAGCTTCTTCCCATGTTGATTTAAATACTAAATTACAGTTGTGAAGAGAAGAGAGTATATTATTCATAGGAAGTTGTTTTCCTATTATACCAGTTGAGAAAATCAATATTTCTTCACTTTTACAACTTAATTTTGCAGCTAATTTTCTTGCATATTGCTGTGCATTATTATGACCAATAATTCCGGTGCATGCATTAGCATTCCCAGAATTCACAAAAATATATTTTATGATATTATTTTGAAGATTATCTTTTGAAATAACGACAGGTGCAGCTGCAAATTTATTTTTTGAATATTT
>CAYFGJ010000089.1:0-3629 GCA_964342835.1 uncultured Ectothiorhodospiraceae bacterium
AGTTGAATAAACGGTATCAGCAGTTTCACCAGATTGAGAAATAGCAACATACAATGTATCTTTTGGAACATTTATTTGTCTATGTCTATATTCACTTGCAATTTCTGCCGTACAAGTAATATTAGTTAATTCTTCAATCCAGTTTTTTGCAACTAACGATGCATTGAAACTAGTTCCGCATGCAACAAAATGAATATTTTTAATTTGCTTTAATAATTGATCAGATTTAGGCCCAAATGTATTAGGAAGAACTTTCGTTGTACTTAAATAATTATTAATTATATTTCCAACAATATCTTTTTGTTCATGTATTTCTTTTTGCATAAAATGTTTATAACCACTTTTAGATATATCTTTTGCTTTAAGAGATGAATGATTTAAAGATTTTTTTATTTTCCTTCCTTTTTTATCATAAACTGAAACATCCGTAGCTGATATATCAGCAATTTCAAAATCATTTAATGTAATAAATTTTTTTGTCTGAGGAGAAATAGGCTGAATGTCAGAACCAATGTAATTTTCAGTATTACCCAAACCTATCAATAGTGGGCTTCCATGTGATGTAGCAATAATTCTATTTGGATAATGTTCATTTATGATTCCTAATGCATATGTCCCCTTAAGAAGTTTGACAGAATCTAGGATTGTCTTTACAAATGTTTTTTTATTGGTGGTATTTGAGTGTATTAGATGTGAAATAATTTCTGAATCAGTATCCGATGAAAAAACATAACCTTTCTTTTTTAAATTACGTTTTAATTCTTCATGATTTTCTATTATTCCATTGTGAACTATTGATATACATCCTGAGTTATGAGGATGAGCATTTTTAATATTAGGTATACCATGTGTTGCCCAACGTGTATGTGCAATACCACATTTACCATCTAAAGAATGTGATCGTAAGAGTTTTTTTAAATCACTTACCTTGCCTTTACATCTTATGCGTTTTAATTTTTCGTTTTTATTTATTACAGAGATACCAGCTGAATCATACCCTCTGTACTCTAATCTCTTTAGACCTGCGACTAAATTATTTGCAACAGCTTTAGAAGAAACAACGCCAAAAATTCCACACATTATTTTTTTCCGGATTTAGGTTTGCTCTTCCAATTGTCTATGGTTACTTGTTTACTTCTTGCTAATGTTAATTTTCCAGGAACTGTATCTTTGGTAATGGTTGAGCCCGCACCAATATATGTACCTTTGCTTACTTTAACTGGTGCAACTAATTTTGTTCCAGAACCTATGAATGCATTGCTTTCTATAATGGTTTTATGTTTTTTTTGTCCATCATAATTACAAGTTATAGTACCTGCGCCGATATTAATATTATTACCTAGATCAGCATCTCCAATATAACTTAAGTGATTTATTTTAGTTCCGGTTCCTATTGAGGAATTTTTTATTTCTACAAAATTTCCAATTTGTGCTTCTTTCTTAATTATCGTACCAGCTCTAATACGCGCATAAGGTCCTACAGTACAATTATCACCAATAGTAGAACCAAAGATGATAGTATTTGGTTTGATATTAACATTATTTCCAATCTTGCATCTATTTAAATAACAATTGTGTCCAATGGTTGTGTTTGATCCAATGCTAACTTTATCTTCAAAAATACAATTAACATCTATATCAACATCTTTTTTAACCGTTAAAGATCCTCTGATATCTATTCTATTTATATCTCTAATTAAAGTTCCCTTATTAACTAAATCTTGAGCTTTTTTAAGAATATACTTTCTCTCAAGTTTTACTAAATCTTTTTTTGAATTTATCCCCATAACTTCTACCGTATCACGTATTGAATGAGATGTGACTTTGAATCCGTTTCTGCTAAATAAATTAACTAAATCAGTAAGATAGTACTCTTTTTGATTATTGTTGTTTTTTATTTGCTTAAGATACTTCCTCAAAACCCCTTCTTTAATAGCAATTATGCCTGTATTTATTTCTTTTATATTTTTTATTTTTCTATTGGCATCCCTTTCTTCAATAATGTTAACAATTTTTTTATTAATTCTCAAAACTCTTCCATATCCATATGGATCATCTAAAGATATAGTCCCCAGACAAAGATCACTTTTAGTCATTTTTTTTAAAATTGACTGTAATGTGCCGCTCCTAATAAATGGAACATCTCCACATAAGACAAGAACAATATTATTTGGTTCTGTTTTTTTTGCAGATAGCGCTACTTCGAGTGCCTTTGCCGTACCGTTAGTTTCTTTCTGGAAAGTTTGTTTTACATTATAACTAGAAATAAAGTCTTCTAGTTCAGCTGATGTTTTATTTAAGACGCAAATTACCTTTGATGGTTTAATGCTATGTACTGTTTCAAGAACGTGTTCTATTATATATTTCCCTGCAATTTTAAAAAGCAATTTAGACTTGAGAGATGACATTCTCTTGCTTTGACCTGCCGCAAGAATCACAGTTGTAAATTTCACTTTTTGTTTTTAAGCTTTTTAATAAGCCTTAATTGTGCTGCAGCTTGTGCTAATTCCGCTTTAGCTTTTGCTACATCTATGTCTGTCCCAGAATCTTCCATAGCTTTCTTTGCCCTTTCTTCAGCTTCCTTTGCTCTTTCTTCATCTAAGTCATCTTCTCTTATTGCAGTATCAGATAAAATAGTAACAATATCTGGCTGTACTTCTAATAAGCCTCCGCTTATATAAAAAGATTTAGTTTCAGTTTGTGATATCTGTGCTCTCACATCACCAGGTTTAAGTTTTGTGATTAGTGGTGTGTGTTTCGGTGTGATGCCAACTTCACCCATATCAGCAGGAGCGAATACCATTTCTACATTATCTGAAAATAATTCCTCTTCAGCACTAACTATTTCTAGTTTAATAGTATTTTCATTTTTCATTTTAACTCATCTGCTTTTTTAACAGCCTCATCAATAGTACCGATCATATAAAATGCTTGTTCAGGAAGATGATCATAATCACCGTTTACAATGCCTTGGAAGCCAGCAATGGTATCTTTTAAAGACACATATTTTCCTGGACTACCAGTGAAAGTCTCAGCAACATAGAATGGTTGAGATAAATATCTTTGAATTTTTCTAGCACGGTTAACAGCTAATTTATCATCTTCAGATAGTTCATCCATACCAAGAATGGCAATAATATCTTTAAGCTCCTTATATTTTTGTAAAACACCTTGTACTGATCTAGTAGTATCATAATGTTCTTGCCCAAGTATTAATGGATCTAATTGTCGGCTTGTTGAATCAAGTGGATCAACAGCAGGGTAAATTCCCAATTCTGCAATCTGTCTTGATAATACAACAGTTGCATCTAGATGGGCAAATGTAGTGGCTGGAGATGGATCCGTTAGATCATCTGCAGGTACATAGACTGCCTGAATTGAGGTGATTGAACCTGTTTTAGTTGATGTAATTCTCTCTTGAAGTACACCCATTTCCTCAGCAAGAGTTGGTTGATAGCCAACGGCTGATGGCATTCTACCGAGCAAAGCAGAAACTTCTGTACCAGCAAGCGTATATCTATATATATTATCAATAAATAACAACGTATCACTGCCTTCATCTCTAAAATGCTCAGCCATAGTTAATCCTGTTAAAGCAACTCTCAAACGGTTACCTGGTGGTTCATTCA
>CAYFGJ010000090.1:0-3625 GCA_964342835.1 uncultured Ectothiorhodospiraceae bacterium
AGCATTGGCACCATCAACTGATTCAACACCTCTAGAAATTAATCGAGCCATTTTTTTAGTTGATTCATTAACAGAGTAATATAGAATGAGAATGTCTACCATTGATTATAGGATATTCTATATGAGACATAAAATAAAACCTTTTAGAAAATTAATTTTATTGCTGACTATTACATTAATAATATCTAATTGCTCACTTATTAATTTGCCTTATGCCCCTATAGAAGGACAAACTTCTTTTTCATCAGCACCAGTTGTAAAAGACAAATTTTATCATTCTGTTGAGACAGGAGATACTTTATGGGATATATCGTTAAAATATTATAATAATCCATTTTTATGGCCAATTGTTTATAAATATAATAATGATACAATCTATGATGCGGATTTGATTTTTCCAGGACAAAATCTCATAATAGAGGCTAATGTAAATAAAGCTTTATATAAAAAAGCTCTAATACATGCAAAAAATCGAGGTGTTTGGATAATTGGATACCAAGAAGAAACTGATAGGAAATTTTTAATTGATTAAAACATGAAAAAAATAATTTATTCTATATTTTTTATTTTATCTCTTTCAGTTTATGCTGATAATTCTAACAATTTTAGCAAAAAAGAATCAGAGAAAATTATTTCTCAGGCAAGAGCAGCAAATAGTAAAGCTATAAAATTAAAAAATGAATGGAGAGGAACGAGAAAACTTATAAAAAAAGCTAGAACAGCACATGATAAAAAAAATTACAAAATGTCTATAAAATATGCTAATGAAGCATTGAATCAGGCTAAAATGGCTATCGAACAACATAAGTCACAACAAGATTATCGCTATTTTGATTAAATTAATCTGAAAAATATGTCGCGATCTCATTAAAAGGAATTAATTTTTTTTCGTCTCCAATTTTTAAAGTTATTGTTTTGTTAGAAGTTTCATCTTTACCAATAATTAGAATTTTCTTTATACCCATAAGCTCATAATCGTTGATTTTGTTTCCTAACCTCAAATCTCTATCGTCCCATAGTATTTCTATATTATTTTCTTTAGAGATTGCCTGATATATTTCTTGGCTATATTTTTTTATTTCAGGATTTTTTTGACTGTCTATTTCAGCTATAACTATATTAAATGGTTCCAATGCTTTAGGCCATATAATGCCACTACTAGAACTATTTTGTTCTATTGCTGCAGCTATAATTCGTGTTACACCAATTCCATAACAGCCCATTAATATATTTATATTCTGAGACTCTTTTGTATTGATAATAGCTTTCATTTTTTCAGAATATTTGTCTCCTAATTTAAAAATATGCCCCACTTCAATTCCTTTAACATGTTTTAATTTTTTTTCTTTTATAATTTTCTCTATATCTTTAGTGCCATATTTCTTTTTAGCAATTTCAATATTCATCCCAATCATAGAATCATCTAATAGTAAATCATCTTCACCTGTTTCTGCTATAACATGGAATTCATGGGATTCGTTACCTCCAATATTTCCACTATCTGCTTCCACCATTCTAAAATCTAACCCGAGTCTATTAAATATATTTATGTAGGCAGACTTATATTTTTCATAAGTTGTATTTAGACATTCTTCATTTGAATGGAAGGAGTATGCATCCTTCATTATGAATTCTCTTGCTCTAATTACACCAAACCTTGGTCTGATTTCATCTCTAAATTTTGTTGAAATTTGAAACAAATTTAAAGGTAATTGTTTATAACTATTTATTTCTTTTCTGACTACATCTGTTATTACTTCTTCAAATGTTGGACCAAAACAAAAATCTCTTTTATGTCTATCTTTAATTCTCAGTAATTCAGGTCCATACTGATCCCATCTTTCAGATTCTTTCCAAAGATCTGCTGGCTGAATAGAAGGCATTAATATTTCTACAGATCCAATATTATTCATCTCTTCTATAATTATTTTTGAGATCCTAGAAACCAATTTCATACCCAGTGGCAACCAAGTATACAGACCAGAATTCAGCTTTCTGATTAAACCAGCTTTTATCATCAATTTATGACTTAAAATCTCAGCTTCAGCTGGATCATCTTTGAGAGTGAATATTGGGAAGATTGAAGCTTTCATTCTTAATAATATTGTTATTTTATCTCATATATTTTATAAATAGCTGTTTTAGTTTAGCATGTTTATAGGTATTATAGAAAAAGCAATTTATGAAAAAGATTTTCACTAAATCCTATGCTTAAATTTTTCAAAGAATGGTACGATAGTCATTTAACTGACCCTAATCAAGTTTCACTTGCTTTGATTATATTATTTGCCACTTTGATAACTTATATACTACTTTCAACTGTTGCTCCAATATTAGTAGCAGTTATATTGGCATACATGCTAGAAGGTTTAGTACAAAGATTTCAAGATAATATAGAATTAGAAAGAAAAAAAGCTGTCATTATAGTTTTTTTACTTTTTTTATTTTTATTTATGTTTTTAATTTTTACATTGATACCATTAATGTTAGAACAATTGACAGTCCTAATAACATCTCTTCCAGATATAATTATTGAGAGTAAAAGACTTATCGGAGTAACTTTTGGAGAAAATAATCTAATTACACCAGCTCAAATTGATAGCATTTTTTTAGGAATAAGTAACGAAATCACCACTGTTGGTAAAACCATTTTGACAGGTTCTTTATCTTCAGCAGGAAGTTTGGTTGAAATAATTATTTATATGTTAATTGTTCCTATACTTATATTTTTTCTTTTATATGATAAATCTCAAATCTTTGGATGGTTCCAACGTTTTTTTCCTGAGAAATTAGATTTAACTAAAAAAACATATAAAGAATTAGATATAAAAATTGGGAATTATATTAGATGCAAGTTTATTGAGATTATAATTGTTTGGTTTGCATCATTCATAATATTTGGTCTTATTGGATTAAAATATACATTACTACTAAGTTTCTTATGTGGAATTTCAGTTATTATTCCTTATGTAGGTGCAATTGTAGTAACTATACCAATTATTTTTGTTTCATATTTCCAATGGGGATTAACATCAGATTTTTGGATTATAATAGTTTCTCATATTTTAATCCAAGTTATTGATGGAAATGTTGTCGTGCCAATTCTTTTTTCTGACGCTGTCAATATACATCCATTCGCAATCTTATTAGCTATATTATTTTTTGGATCGATATGGGGTATTTGGGGAGTTTTCTTTGCTATACCTCTTGCAGTTTTTTTAAACACTCTTTTAAACATTTGGCCAAAAATAAATGTTAGAACTTAATATAAAACGAGGTATATATGTTTAAAGGAAGTATGGTTGCAATAGCTACACCAATGGATATATCTGGAAATTTAGATTTTGAATCTCTAGAAAAATTAATAGAATTTCATATATCCAATAAAACAGATGTTATCGTTAGCGTCGGTACTACTGGCGAATCTGCTACATTAGATTTCAATGAACACTCTAAAGTTATTCAGAGAACTTTAGATATCGTAAATAAAAGAATACCAGTTATTGCTGGCTCAGGAGCTAATTCTACTAGCGAAGCTATAGAATTAACTCAAAAAGCAAAAGAATTAGGTGCTGATGCTTGTTTATTAGTTACACCTTATTACAATAAACCAACTCAAGAAGGT
>CAYFGJ010000091.1:0-3490 GCA_964342835.1 uncultured Ectothiorhodospiraceae bacterium
ATCAGCATGTGCAACATGCGATGGTTTCTTTTATAAAAACCAAGAAGTCATTGTTGTAGGTGGTGGTAATACAGCAGCTGAAGAAGCTCTTTATCTCTCTAATATAGCATCCAAAGTAACAATGATTCATCGAAGAGATAAGTTTAGAGCAGAAGCAATTTTGGTAGATAGAATCAAACAAAAAGTAAAAGATAAAAAAATAGAAATTATTTGGGATTCAACGCTAGAAGACATTATAGGTGATACCAAAAAAGTTACTGGGATCAAAATAAAAAATAAAAAATCAAATAATACAAATGAAATAGAATGTTCTGGAGTCTTCATAGCAATTGGTCATCAACCCAATACTTCTCTTTTTAAAGATCAGTTAGATATGGACTCTGCTGGCTATTTAAAAATAAAAAGTGGAAATTCAGGTAATGCAACCCAATGTTCCATCAAAGGAATATTTGCTGCCGGAGATGTTTCAGATTCAATATATCGACAAGCAATAACTTCTGCTGGTTCTGGCTGTATGGCAGCATTAGATGCTGAGAAGTTTTTAGATAAGTAAACTACTACCCATAAAATATTGCGCAAGTATAAATAATAATAAAAATGATAAGATAATTATTAAAATTTTTATGATGTAACGAATATAATCATACTCTTTATTTATTTTTTTATTAATCCAATACAAAAAAAATATCGTTAAAAAAAGTAAAATTATTCTTATATTCATGATGCATTCTCTTCAATAAATTTTTTTACTTCATCACAGTCATTTTCCATAATATATAATTTTTCTTTCATATTAAACAGAGAAGAAACATTATTAGGAGTTTTTATTTTATTATCACCAATTATTTCAACAATAGTGTCTCTAAATTTAATTGGATGTGCAGTAGATAATGTCACATACAAATCATGGTCATTCTTACACTTTTTAGATGAGGCAAGACCAACTGCTGTATGAGGATCTATTAATATTTGTTTTTCAGTAAATAGTTTTTTAATTGTATCTGCTGCTTCAGTCTGACTGACTGTATATGATGAAAATGATTTTTGTATACTAGATATTACTTCTGATGTAATGCTATATTCTCCACTGTTTTTTAAACTATTCATAATTGAATTAATTAAATCTGAATCTTTAGTAATATCATATAATAAACGTTCAAAATTACTTGAAACTTGTATATCAATACTTGGTGAAGTAGTAGAAATTACATCTCTTGTTTGATGTACTCCAGTCTGCAAGGTTCTAGTTAAAATATCATTCTCATTTGTTGCTATATTAAGAATTCCAATTTTTAGTCCCATTTTAGATGCTATATATCCAGCAAAAATATCACCAAAATTGCCTGTTGGGACAGAATACAAGATATTATGTTTAATATTATCTAGTCGACTAGAAGCATAAAAATAATATACCATTTGGCACATAATTCTTGCCCAATTAATGGAATTGACCGCAGTTAAATTTTTGTTTTTCTTAAAATTTATATCAGAAAATATTGTTTTAATAATTGTTTGGCAATCATCAAAATTACCTTTGATGGCAATATTATAGACGTTTTTTGAGTCTACTGTAGTCATAAACTTGCGCTGAATATCAGATATTTTTTTATATGGATGTAACATAAAAATTTTTGATGACTCAATATTTTTAAAACCTTCTATTGCAGCTGCACCTGTATCACCTGAAGTAGCTCCTAATATATTTATCTTTTTATTATTTTCTGAGAGGTAAAAACTCATTAACTGAGAAATAAATTGCATTGCAATGTCTTTAAATGCATAAGTTGGTCCATGATAAAGTTCAAGTAAATATTCTTTATCACTAATTTTGGTAAGCGGAGTAATATTAGTAGATTCAAAATTTTTATATGATAAATTAATTATATTTTGTAATTCATCATTATTAATTGAATTATCTGTATACATTGAGATAACATCATATGCTATTTCTTGATATATTTTTTTAGGAAATGTGCTTAATAAAGAATTACTAATTTTAGGCCATTCTTCAGGTATATATAATCCACCATCTGGTGCTAAACCTTCAAAAATAACATCTTTAAAATCTAATTTTTTACTGTGTCCTCTGGTACTAATATATTTTAAAGGTTTTTTATCCATTCAATTTTAAAACTCGTATGCTGATAATTTTCTCTTTAACAGTATTTAGAGATTCAATCTGTTTTACAGCCTTATTGATAGATGATCCAGTTACATCGTTTGTAATCATTACAATGGGTATAGACTCCTCATTCTCAGGTTCATGTTGGGTTACAGCTTCAATACTAATTTTTTCTGATGCAAGTATATTTGTAATTTCTGCCATTACTCCAGGTTCATCATCAGCTTGTATACGTAAATAAAAAGAGTTTGTAATATCATCAATATTTTGTATTTTTCTTTTCTCACTACCTATCAAATGACTGATGTTTAAATTTGTTTTATCAGTATTCATATTAAAATTAATAGCTTCAACAACATTAGAGATCACTGCGGAAGCAGTAGCAGCACCACCTGCTCCATGTCCATAAAACATTGAAGATCCAAATCTTTCGCCATTAACTAAAATAGCATTCATGACATCATTTACTTGAGATAGTATATTTTCTTTAGGAACAAGCGTAGGATGAACTCTTAACTCTACTATTTTATTATTTTCTTTTGTTATTCCTATATGTTTGATGTTATATCCTAATTCATAAGCATATTTAATATCTAGTGAAGTAATATTTTTTATACCCTCTATATAGGTTTCTTTATACGATAATGGTATTTTATAAGCTAGTGATGCGAGTATTGCAATTTTGTGTGCCGCATCATTACCATTAATATCGAATGCTGGATCGGCCTCTGCATAACCAAGTTTTTGTGCTTGATCCAAAGCTGCTTGAAAGCTTAAATTTTTAGAGGACATTTGATCAAGTATATAATTGCATGTGCCATTGATAATACCAGATATAGAGTATATTTTTTCATTGAGCATATTACGTGTTAATGATTGTACAATCGGAATTGCACCAGCTACTGATGCTTCGAATCCAAAATAAACACCGTTTTCTTTTGCTAAATTAAATATATTATTTCCATTTTCTGCAATTAGAGCTTTATTTGCTGTTACAACATGTTTCTTTCTTTTTATAGACTCTAATATGACATCATTGGCAATAGTTTTCCCTCCAATCAATTCAATTATAATTGATACATCAGGATCATTAACTATACTCATAGCATCTTTAGTGGTTGTTATTTTTGCTCCAAACATTTCTTTAGACTCAACATCAAGATCAGCAACATGAGTTACTTCAAAATCAGCAGCTGTATTAGGTCGAATCATATTTTTATATTTTACCAAATGCTCTAAAGTACTTTGACCTACGGTGCCTAAACCACATATTCCAATTTTAACCATATAAACTCCATCTATATAAAAGATTATATATTACCATTATTTAATTTATAATACCTATTAATATGGAGCTTACTAAAGACA
>CAYFGJ010000092.1:0-3408 GCA_964342835.1 uncultured Ectothiorhodospiraceae bacterium
CATCTTTTAGATTATTAGAAAATGTTTTATTCAAAAAAGATATTTCTAGATTTAATAAATATTTATCAGGATTCTTTTGTATCTTTGATGTTATTTTTGAATTATTAATATGAGCCTTATCATCAGGATGAAGATCGTAGGGTTTGTATCGTGACCAGAAATCTTTGAATTCATCTAACATAGTAATAGTCTATATTATGGGAAGTATTTTATTCATTTACATTTTAGTTTTGTAATAATCTCTTCAATCAGCTTAATTGTTTCTGGGCTTCCATAATCTTCTCCCTTTTCAAAATCACCTTCTTTCTGTGCCATTGTGTTGGTTAGATGTGCAAAGCAAACAACTTCTTTATTTTTTGCTTTTGCGAATGCGTATAATGCAGAAGCCTCCATTTCTACACAGGTTACATTGTTTTTCTTCATTTCATTTATTGCAGATAGTGTTTCTCTATAAGGTGCATCTGTAGTCCAACTTTTTACCTCTAACCAAAGATTCTCGTTATTTTTTAGTTTTTTAAATAATTTTTGACAAAGTTCAGACGGTTCGTTTTTGGGCAAGTAGTGATAACTTGTTCCTTCATCTCTGATTGCCTGTGTAATTAGAGCAAACTTTTTATTAGGTTTTGATTCCTTGATAATACCAGCAGAAGTTATGCTAATTAAAAGCTCACAACCTGACACAAATAGTTGTTCAGCTATCAACACGGCGTACGAAGCTCCTACAGCACGTGGAATTATTCCTACTGTTAATTCACCAAGTTTAAATGTATATAGATGAGAATGGTAGCATGCCCAAAATTTGCTTATTGTCGCTCTATTTTTACTATTTAGATAATCTGCTAGATTACCATCTGGGTCTAGAATGCAAACGCTTGGCACTTCTCCTAAAGGGATTTCATTTTGTCTTCTTGATTCACGCAAGAGATTTGCAGGTTGAAATACTGAAGGCTCTGCGTAACTCTTATTTCTAAGAATATCAGTTATATCGAATTCTTTGTTTTTTTTATACATTTAATGGGAGGTATTTATTCTGTTATTTTTTAATAACAAGAAATTTAAGCATAAATCTTCGCTCAGTAGAATCTTGTCCTATCATTAGAATCTCTTCACCTTCTTTGATATTTCTACGAGGGCCTATTAACATTAAATGAATGCTCCCTGGTTTGAGTTCGACAGTGCTCTTTCCTGGAATCACTAATTTATCCATTTTTCTCATTTCTAATACATCTCCACTATCCTCAACATTGTGAATTTCGATAGAATCCCACACAGGAGATGTAAACTGATGAAATATTATTTTTTTGTTAGATACATTCTTAAATTTTAGATATCCAGTATTCATCATTTCTAATGTCTCCATAGGTATATACGCCCCTATTATCTCTAATTCACCATGAGTATCTCTTCTCTCATCAATACCAGCCATAAATGCGTAAGTATTATGCGTAAATAAAATCAATATTATTGTTAATATTTTGTTCATATCTTAACCATAACAGTTTTAATAAATTAAGGTATAATTACTTTATGGATAATAAAAATGATGATAACAACTATGAGTTGTTAATTGGACAATGGCACAAAGATCGAAACCTTATTGAAGGCAGTACTGATAAAGACCAATACATGAAACTTATGCAAGAAGCAGGTGAATTATCTGATAGTTTGTGTAAAAACAAGGATATTAGAGATGATATTGGAGACATGATGGTTGTTTTAATTAATATTATGGTAAGAAATAACTTAACAATTAAAGAGTGTCTATCTGTTGCTTATAATGATATTAAAGATCGTAAAGGAAAAATGATTGATGGTGTATTTGTAAAAGAAGGTGATGGATAGAGTCTATAATATTCATCGCCTTCATATATAATGGATAGGTAGGAGTAGTACTAATATGTCTAAAAGTTATGGTATTAAAAATGGCAAAAGAATTTATGAAGGATACAACGATGAAAGAAAAGTTAAACAAAGAAAAACCAAAGAAAAGAATCGCCTAGGATTCGAAAGTTACTCTAAAAAATTCAATTCTACTAATAATGAACTTCCGCATGAATATGAAAATAAGATTATTGCCGGTGATAGCTTAAAAATTTTAAAAAAACTACCTGATAATTGCATTGACATTATAGTTACTTCGCCACCATATAACTTTGGATTAGATTATTCTGGTCATGTTGATACAGATGTTTGGAAGAACTACTTTGATACTTTATTTCAGATATTTGACGAATGTATACGTGTTGTTAAATATGGAGGCAGAATTGTTGTCAATGTACAACCTTTGTTTTCTGATTATATTCCATCACACCACATAATAAGTAATTTTTTCTTCAATAAAGGATTGATTTGGAAAGGTGAAGTACTTTGGGAGAAAAATAATTACAATTGTAAATATACTGCTTGGGGGAGCTGGAAAAGCCCTTCTAGTCCATATTTAAAATATACATGGGAGTTTTTAGAAATTTTTTGCAAAGGTAATCTTAAAAAATCAGGAAATAAAGAAGATATAGATATATCAGACGAGGAGTTTAAAAGCTGGGTAAATGCTAAATGGGCACTTGCACCTCAAAGTAATATGTCTAAATATGGACATCCGGCAATGTTTCCTGTCAAGTTAGTCGAAAGAGTATTAAAACTTTTTTCATATAAAAATGATATAGTTCTTGATCCATTTAATGGGGCGGGCACAACAACTTTAGTAGCACATCAATTAAAAAGAAGATATTTAGGTATAGATATATCAAAGGATTACTGTAAAACGGCAAAAACAAGAATAAAAGAAGAGTTAAAGCAAATAAAATTATTATAAATATGCTGAATACAATTGATGAAATTATACATCATTATAGAACAGTACTTAAAGGTGCTGAATCAAAAGCAAAAAGTACTAAAGATAGAGCATATGGCGGTGTAATTAGAGCTCAGAAAGGAAAATTATGGGAAACAATTGCTCATTCATTAATTTTGATATCGTGGCAAGAATTAGGGGGCAAAAAAAGTAGAATTGAAATTAATTCTAGTAAAATACAAATACCTATTAATACAACTTATGCTCAAAAAAATAATCATATACCTAGAATAGGTAATTTTAGCTATGACTTATCTGTTGATAAGCATATTTTTATCGATAAAAAATTTGTTATTGGTATTGAGTGTAAAGCATATACCGAAAATGCAATGCTTAAACGAATATTAACAGATTTTACATTTCTTACTTTGTTATATAAAAACCTTATATGTTTTTTATTTCAAGGAGAAAGCCAATTGGGTGGTGATTATTGTGATCATCCTGTAAACAATAATGACTGTTATGGAAGTGAGCCAACTCATACTATAATCTCGCAGTTCCCAATAGATCTTCATATATGTACAGTACTACAAGGAAACAGAAAAGTTGATGAACCT
>CAYFGJ010000093.1:0-3387 GCA_964342835.1 uncultured Ectothiorhodospiraceae bacterium
TGACGGTCCTTTCAATGCAACTATGTCTCCTTGTTTAATTGTTAAATTAATATCAGATAATACTGTCTGTCTTTCATTAGTAATGAGATTTGAATAATATTTGTTTATATTTTTACATTTTAACATCTAGTTCGAAGTCCTAAAAACTTTTGATGGTAATATATTAGATGCTTTGAGTGCAGGATAAATAGTTGAGACTAATGATAATAAAAATGTTATCCCAATAATCCATAATATATCAGTATAATTAATAATGGCTGGAATCTCTGATAAATGATATACCTCTGCAGGTAACAAATTTATCTGAAAAAAACTTTCTATACTTCTTATTATAACGTCTATATTATGAGATAATATCAATCCTAGAATAACTCCCAAAACAATACCTGTTACACCTAGTAATAAACCTTGGATTACAAAAATCATTATGATAGTAGTCTTAAAAGCTCCTAATGTCATAAGAATAGCAATATCTTTTTCTTTATTTACAACTAACATAAGTAAAGATGAAATTATATTAAATGCCGCAACAGCAATTATGAGTGTAAGTATTATAAACATAACTCTCTTTTCATTATTTATAGCTGTAAAAAGACTTATATGAGTTTGTGTCCAATCCTGAACAAAAATATTATTATACTTTTTAGATAAGTCTGCATTAACATAAGGAGCAGATAATGGTTTTTTTAATTTAACTCTAAATGCATCAATAGATAAATTATTCTTTCCTTGAAAAGCTTCTGTAATTGTATTTAAATTAATAAATACAAATGAATTATTATATTCATATAATCCAATATCATATATTCCAATTACTTTAAATTTTTTATTTAAGTTTAATACCTGAGAAGAATTAGTAGAACGAATTTGAGAAAATAATTTTATCTCATCGCCCACACTAATTAGCAACTTATTTGCTACACCTACTCCAACTATAATACCGTTTTCATTTTTATTAAAATCTTTATATCGTCCCATGATAATATTATCTGAAACTGCACTAACATTTCTTTCACTTTCAGGATCTATTGCTCTAATTAATACTGATGCTGTATTATTACTTGATGTAACTAATCCTTCTCTTTGTATGTATGGAGCTATACCTTGTATATTTTCTGATAAAATTATTTGTTCTTTTACTTTATTAAAAGCAACGGAATCGTTTTTCTTGTCATAAATAGTAATGTGAGAAGTAAAACTTAAGATCTTTGATCTTAATTCATGTTCAAAACCATTCATTACAGATAGTACGGTAATTAACATAGCTACGCCTAGTATAATTCCAATTATTGATATTTTAGATATCACTGAAATAAATCCAGTATTTTTCTGTGATCTTAATAATCTTTGTGCTATAAAAAATTTCATATTAAAAGGATATATAGTAAGGATTATAACGATTTTCCTTATAAAACATACACTATAATCAACAAAAGTTGTTCAATAAATTAAATATATACTGTAGTATAGAATACTAGACACAGCTGGTTTAACGAAACATAGGGAAAATATAATGATATTGAGAGTATTAACACTGTTATTTATATGTTTTTTCGTATTCACTGGAGTCAATGCATCTGAAATAAAATATCAACAAATGATATATGCTGATGAAAAGACTGAAAGTGCAGATGATGAAGAACCAGACTGTGA
Source organism: uncultured Ectothiorhodospiraceae bacterium (assembly GCA_964342835.1). Taxonomy (GTDB): domain Bacteria; phylum Pseudomonadota; class Gammaproteobacteria. The sequence continues at coordinate 1,654 of CAYFGJ010000093.1, forward strand.
ATAATTAATAAGGAGGAGATATGAAAAGTAATTTTTTCGGAGTATTAAGTCTCATCGCTATAGTGGTTGCGTTAAATGCTAGTCCTGTAGTTGCAGGTAAGCCTGTCGGAATTTCTAAAAGTGATGGTCCATATTCTCATGAAATGGGAACTGCTGTTCGCGCAGGTTCACATAGATTTATGAGAAATCAAGACAATAAAAATACAGTTAATCCAGCTTTCGCAAAAACATCAAGACCTTGTCCTCCATTTTGTATTCAACCAATGAATCTAAGACCAGGTATTGAGACAATAGGTGAGCAAGAAATAATTCATTATGCGGTTATGGCAAGTAAAGGGCAAAGAATGCCTGATGGTTCTGAAATTATGATAATTGATTCTAGAACGCCTGATTGGGTTGCAAAAGGAACTATTCCTGGTGCAATAAATATACCGTGGACTCATCTGAGTGAAGCAAAAGGAGCTGATCCAATTTCTATAGCAGAAATAATGACTGATAAATTTGGAGCTAAAGAACAAAACGGATTGTTCTACTATGATCATGCAAAAACATTAGTTATGTTTTGTAATGGTATGTGGTGTGGTCAATCTCCAAACAATATTAAAAGTCTATTAAAATATGGCTATCCAGCACACAAAATAAAATGGTATCGTGGTGGTATGCAAAATTGGGAAATTCTTGGCTTTAATACTGTAAAATAATACAAATACTATTATTATAAAAAGCAGTGCCAATATGTGCGCTGCTTTTTTTTATGAAAAACATAATTTTAAAAAAATCTAATAATATTAAAATAGGTGGGCTATATGGCTCATCAGCAAGCTTATTTATTGCAAATATTATAAAAGAATATACAAATATTATAGTAGTGGTAAATAATAATAATGAAATTAATGCTTTATCTAAAGAAATAGAATGCTTTTCAGATAAAAAAACTAAAATAAATAAATTTTTAGACTATGATGCTCTACCGTACGAAGAAATAAACCTAGATTCAAATATATTATCTGAGCGTTTAAAAACTTATTATCATATATTAAATAATTCAAATAATATTACAATTAGTTGCTATTCAGCAATATTAAAAAATATACCTGCTATTGATAAAATTAGAAAATATTTTATTAAAATAAATAAAAAAACTAAATTTAATGAATTGATACAAAATATCAAACAAATGAATTATTTTAAAACACAAGAGGTAAAGGAAAAAGGAGAATTTAGGATACAAGGTTCTATTATTGATATATTTCCTATTACCGAAGATGGACCTTATAGAATTATATATGATAACGAATCTATAGATTCAATAAAATCTATCGATATTAATACTCAAAAATCATTAAAATCAATAGATCAATTTGTTTTATGTTCTACAACAGAAATTAATCTTACAGATGAAAATATATCAAATTATACGAAAAACTGTAAAAAATATTTTGATTCTGAATATTTAGAAGATTTAGCATACGAAAAAATTACTAATAAAATGTATCATCCTAGTTTATATAACCTACTTCCTTTATTTTATAACAAATCTACAAATATATTTGATATGACAAATAATAAAGATACCATTATTATTACATCTAAAGATTTTCTTAAAGGATTCAAAAAATATACTGATCTCTTTAACAATTATTATGAAAAAATTAAATATGAAAAAAATATATTATTGCCTTCAAAAATACTTTTAGATAATAAAAAAATAAAAGATATTGTTAATAAATTTAA
>CAYFGJ010000094.1:0-3331 GCA_964342835.1 uncultured Ectothiorhodospiraceae bacterium
CATGCATTGCCATATTAGCTTCATAAGTTCCATGCATACCAAGCATACCAAGAAATTCTTTACTGGAAGATGGAAATCCTCCCAAACCCATAAGCGTACTGGTTATAGGATATTTTAGTTTGTGCACAAGCGTACTTAATTGTTTATCAGCTTTACCTAAAATTATACCTCCGCCAGTATAAATCATTGGTTTTTTTGCATTACAAATTAATTTTGCTGCTTCTTCAATTTTTGAATCACTCTCTTTTTTTTGTACTTTGTATGATCTAATATTAATTTTTTTAGGATACTCAAAATTAATTTTAATATTTGGATCTGTTAAATCTTTAGGAATATCAATTAAAACAGGTCCTGGTCTTCCAGATGTTGCAATTTTAAACGCTTTTTTAAAAGTTTCAGCAATTAAGTTAATGTCATCTATCAAAAAGTTATGTTTTGTTATTGGTCTAGTTATACCTGTTGCATCAGCTTCTTGAAATGCATCACTACCAACATATTGTTTAGATACTTGTCCAGATATTACAATCATAGGTATAGAATCCATATGAGCTGTTGCAAGACCAGTAACACAATTAGTAATACCAGGGCCTGATGTTACTAGTACTACTCCTGGTTTATTGCATGCTCTTGCATAACCATCTGCAGCATGAGTCGCACCTTGTTCATGTCTAACTAATACATGTTTTATTTCTTTATCCTTGAATAATGCATCATATATATGCAAAACAGCTCCACCAGGATAGCCAAAAATATATTTAACTTTTTCCTTTTTAAGACATTCAATTATAATTTCAGATCCGCTTAACTTCATATAACCTCAATAATTTGTACATAATACATCTTTTTATATGATTCGGCACGTTTTATATATATATTTCAATGAGTTATAACTAGGAAAATGATAAATAATTATCAAAATCAGTAAATAAGTAGAAGAATATTGTTTTAAACAATTCATTAAATATATTCAGTATTTGATATTTATCTTTCCACCATTTTTCATTAAATTCATCTGGGTAAACAAAATGTATATTTTTATTTGGTAAATATTTTTGTAGAATTAATTTAGATCTATAAATATGATACTTATTTGTCACTACAAGAATATTTAGAGTTTTTGAATCAAAGAAAACTGATAATGATTTTGCCTCATCTATTGTACTTTTATTATTGATGCCAAACAAAATAATATTATTCTCAGGGATTGAGTTTTGTAATAGTATCTTTAAATAATACTTGTATGTAAGTATATTTTTCTCAGAAATTAAATAGTTTTTAATGACTTTTTGTTCTTTACTTAAAAATATTTTATCTGCTAATCCATGTTTATAAAGTTGGGATGCGAAAATAGCTCTCTCTGGATTTCCAGATAAAATAACTATGGCATCATATTTAGGCAATAAAGTATACTCTTCATGATTTGAAATTTTACTTATTAAGTTAAAAAATATAATAATAATTAAAAAACTGATAAAACCAAATATAGAAAAAAAATTATAAAGATAGGATTTCACGCATTATTTAGTTTTTTTTAGAAAAAAGTAAAATTTGTTATCCTTTTCATTACTTTCTAATAATTGATGACCAGTTTGATTTGCAAAAGATTCAAAATCCTTAACTGCGCCTGGGTCAGTAGATATTACATGTAATATCTGTCCTATTTCCATTTCATTGATTTCTTTTTTTGCTTTTATAATAGGTAATGGACAGTTCAATCCACTTGTATCAAGCTCTTTATTATATTCTGTCATATGTAACTCCATAAAAGTTATTTTTCATGTGGTATTATATATTAGTACATTTATTATGATTAATATATATTTAAATAAGCATATTTAAAAATGAGAAAATTATTATTATTTTTATTTATTTTATTTTTTAGTTTTACAAGTCTTTCAGATGAAACTGAACTACCTAATATTGGTGATCCATTAGGGAAAGTATTAAGTTTAGAAGATGAAAAAATTATTGGATTCTCATCCTATCGCAGATTACAAAAATATAATTTAATTAATAACGATCCTTTAATTAATTCATATATCAAATATTTGGGTAATATTCTAACAAGACATACTCTAGATGCTAGACGACAATATACATTTTTTGTGACAAAATCAAATCAGATAAATGCATTTGCTGTACCGGGTGGTTATATTGGAATAAATTCAGGTTTGATAAGTTTAACTCAAAATGAATCTCAATTAGCGGGTGTACTTGCACATGAAACTGCTCATGTTAATTTGAGACATTCCGCTGAAATGCTAGCAAATACTTCTAGATTATCTTTTCCAATAATAGTTGGTGTAATTGCAGGAATATTCTCTGGTAATCCACAAGCCAGTATTGCTGCCATGCAATCTGGTCTTGGTTTGTCTTCTCAACTGAATATTAATTTAATACGATCTAATGAAATTGAAGCGGATGAATTTGCAATTTCACTTATGAAAAAATCAAATTTTAGTGTATCTGAAATGGCTAATTTTTTTGAACTCATGCAATCTGCAACACCTAAGTTAGAAACTTCACTAGCCTATTTTATGACACATCCTCTGTATGAAAATAGAATTGCAAGAATAAGGTCTCGATCAACACATCAACATCAACCAATTGTAAATAGTACTAATGATTATAATTTTATTAAAGTCATTTTAGATGTAAATGACACTACAGATGTACAATCAAAAATATCATATATAAAAGATACAAATATTTATAATATGTATAAAAAGGCACTTCTATTGAATAGACAATCTAATTTCAAAGAGTCAATAAAAATATTGAAAAGATTATATGACGAAAACCCATATAATATTTATATTGCAATCTCCTATGCAAAAACATTGATTAAAAACAAAAGTATTGATGAAGGAATTAATATTTTAGAAAAATTAAAAAATATATATCCATTAAATAATTCAATACCTTTTTATCTTGCTGAAGCATTAATTGAAAATGATAAAAACTTAGAATTAGCACTTACTTTAATGAAATCAATTGAAAATAATCAAAAATATAATCCTAACTATTTGAGACTAGTATCAAAAATATATGTTAAAAAAAATGATATTTATCATTCTAAGCTTTATTTATCTGATTATTACCTAGTGCTAGATAATATAAAACTATCATTGCAAGTACTTGATGAAGGTATAAACTCATACCATGTAAATAATACGGAAAAAAATTATTTATCTGATAAAAAACGATTAATTATATGTACATATCGAAGACCTCTTGAACCCATATTTGGTGAAAAAACATGTAATTAAAAAATAGTTTTTTTCTTTAGGAATCAGTACTATAATATGACGTGGATATGCTTAAAAAAATT
>CAYFGJ010000095.1:0-3228 GCA_964342835.1 uncultured Ectothiorhodospiraceae bacterium
TACCATAGGAATTAATCCTGAATCTGATGCACCTTGTACATTATTTTGACCTCTAAGAGGATGTAATCCAGTTCCAGGTCTTCCTATTTGTCCAGTCATTAATGATAATGAAATCAGTGCTCTAGCATTATCTGTTCCATGAATATGTTGTGAAATTCCCATCCCCCAAAATATGATTGAAGCTTTTGATGATGCATAAATTTTTGCAATATTTTTTATAACATCTGAATCAATACCACAAATTTTAGACATTTTTTCTGGAGTATAATCAGTTAGATGATTTTTGAGTTTTTCAAAATCTTTTGTTCTTGTTTTAATAAAATTTTCATCTACTAAATTTTGATCTATGATAGATTTCATTATTGCATTTAAAAGCGCTACATCGGTATCTGGTTTGAATTGTAAATAATATTTTGAATGTCTTGCTAAATCATTTTTCCTTGGATCCATAACTATTAATATTTTTCCATCTTTTGAAGCATTTTTCATAAATGTTGCTGCTACTGGATGATTGACAGTTGGATTTGATCCAATAACTAAAATCACTTCTGCTTCAGCTACATCAGCCACTTGATTTGAAACTGCACCTGACCCTATCATTTCTAGCAAAGCCACCACAGATGATGCATGACAAAGTCTTGTACAATGATCAACATTATTTATATTGAAGCCAGTTCTAATCAGTTTTTGGAATAAATAAGCTTCTTCATTAGAGCCTTTAGCACATCCAAAACCAGCTAATGCATTTGGTCCAGATTTGTTTTTTATATTTTTAAAACCTTCAATTGCTTTTTTTAAAGCAATTTCCCAGGTAGTCTCTTCAAAAATTTCTAATGCATTGTTAAAATCAAAATCTTCTAATTTTAAATTCTTGCTAACGCTTTGTTTACGTATGAGAGGTTTGGTTAATCTTCCTTCATTGTTTATATAATTAAATCCATATCTTCCCTTTACACATAATCTGCTCAGATTTGAAGGACCATCTCTTCCTTGTGTAAATAAAATTTTATTATCTTTAACATTATATGTTAGTAAACAGCCAACTCCGCAATAAGGACAAACACTATCTACTTTTTTATCTGGTTTTTCTAGCCCAGCATTTTTAGATGGCATTAAAGCTCCAGTGGGACATGCTTGCACACATTCGCCACAACCTACACATGTGCTTTCACCCATTGAATCATTAAGATCAAAAACAATTTCCGAATGATTGCCTCTCATAGCATAACCAATAACATCATTAACTTGTTCTTCTCTACATGCTCTGACACAGCGTGTACATTGTATGCAAGCATCTAAATTTACATCAATAGCAGGATGACTTTTATCATGTTTATTTTGAATCATGGCAGGAAATCTTTTTTCTTTTATATTTAATTTTCTAGACCATAGAGTTAATTCATTTTCTTTGTAATAAACTTTTTCTGATACATCAGATGTAAGCAATTCTAAAACTAATTTTTGTGAATGTTTTACTCTATTATTTTCTGTATTAACAACCATGCCATCTATCACAGTTCTTACACATGAAGGTTGTAAAGCTTTTTCGCCTTCTATTTCAACCATACATACTCGACAATTTCCATCGGGTCTCATACCATCTTTAAAACATAAATGTGGTATTTCTAAGTTTTCTCTCTTAGTCACATCCAATACTGTCTCGCTGGAATAAGCTTTTATTTTTTTTCCGTTGACAGTAATATGAACGACTTTGTCATCTATAAAATCTTCAGGTCTTGCTATCAATCTTGATCTCCTTTGGGAAATATTTTATCACACATTTTAAGGGATTAGATGCTGCTTGTCCTAGCCCACAGATTGACGAGTCTGTCATAACTTGAGCTAAATCATTAAGTAGATCAACATTCCACGAATTATCTTTTACTAATTCAGATGCTTTAGAAGTTCCTACTCTACATGGTGTACATTTTCCACAAGATTCATGTTTGAAAAAATTTATTGTATTTTTAGCTGCATCTGCAGCTTTATCTTGATCTGATAAAATAATTATAGCTGCTGAACCAATGAAGCAATCGTATTCATGTAATGTATCAAAATCTAGAGGAACATCTCCAAGACTTGCTGGTAGAATGCCACCAGATGCTCCACCTGGAAAATATGCATAGAATTTATGACCATCAAGCATGCCCCCTGCATATTCTTCTATTAATTCTTTAACAGTAATTCCTGCAGGAGCAATATGAACTCCTGGTTTTTTAACTCTTCCACTTACTGAAAATGATCGTAGTCCCTTTCTATTTTTTCGTCCATATGAAGTGAACCAAGTAGAGCCTTTTTCAAAAATATCTCTAACCCAATATAACGTTTCCATATTATGTTCTAAAGTTGGTCTTCCGAATAATCCAACTTGAGCAACAAATGGCGGTCTAAGTCTTGGCATCCCACGCTTACCTTCAATAGATTCTATCATTGCAGATTCTTCACCGCATATATATGCACCAGCACCTCTTCTTAATTCTATTTCTGGTATGTCATTAGAAAAATGATTTTTTATATTTTTTATTTCATCAGCTAAAATTTTTCTAGATGCAGCATATTCATCTCTAAGATAAATATAAATTTTATCAATACCAACTACTTCAGATGCTATCAACATACCATCTAAGAATTTATGCGGATTACTTTCTAGAAAATATCTATCTTTAAAAGTACCTGGTTCTCCTTCATCAATATTAATAGCTAATAATCTCGGCGCAGGTTGATCAATTAATATCTTCCATTTTCTTCCCGCTGGAAAACCTGCACCACCTAAACCTCTTAAATTAGACTTATCTAATTCTTCAATCACTTTATTTTTATCTATTTGACCGTTTTTAATTTTTTCAAATGTTTTATAACCATTATCAGATAAATATTCTTTAAAACTTATGTATTTTGGTATTACAGGTTCATATTTTTTTTCATCTACGGCTTTTTTAACTGTTTTAAGTTCTGCATTATCTATGGGATTAAATTTGACGACTGCAATTGGTGCAGACATACATCTTCCAACGCAGGGAACTTTTTGTACTCTAACAGTGCCTTTATAGTATTGCTCAAGATTTTCATATAATTGTTGTGCCCCATTGATTTCACAACTTAGTGAGTCACAAACTCTAATAGTCAAAACAGGTGGTTTCTCATTATTATTTTTAACCACATCAAAATGGTGATAAAAAGTTGCTACTTCATAAACTTCTGTTTGAGATATATCTAATAAATCAGCAA
>CAYFGJ010000096.1:0-3222 GCA_964342835.1 uncultured Ectothiorhodospiraceae bacterium
GTTTTTATTTTGTAATTGATACAGATTTTATAAAATAACCATTTGTCAGAAATATTTGATATTGTTTTTGGTGTAGAAATAATACTTTTAATATTATTGTTATTTAAAAATTTAACGTAACTATATAAAGTTTTTTTTGATTCTGGGAGAATTGGTATAACATAATCAAAACTCTTAATTAGTCTTTTATTATAAATTTTCTTTTGATTCTTTTTTTCTATTTTAATGGCATTTGACTTGAAAGATAAATTCATTCTATGGTCACAAAAGAAATGATAGGATATTTTGCTACAATCTTCAGAATCTTTAAGCATTGATGTGAGCATTATATTAGCTTCATTGTAAAGATTTGATCTAAATGCTTCATTTATTAATCCACCTCCTGTAACATATTCATATAATAAAATTCTTTTAGTCATGGACATCATTCCTGTCATAGATATTTTGAATAATAATGTGGTAACTGCTCACAAGGGTGATAGAGGCAATTACAAAAAAATTAATTCTCATTTATACAATAGCACTGATCCAAAAAAAATCATAAATGAAATTATATGTAAATATTCTCCTAATATAATCTATATTGCTGATTTAGATGCAATTATTGAAAATAATATAAATCATGATCTATATAGATATTTATTTAGCAAATATCCAAAAATTATATTCTGGGTTGACTCTGGATTAAAGATAATAAATCTAAGAAAAAACTATAAAAACTATTTTCCTATATATTGTAGTGAAAAATCTAAAGGCTTTGAATTATTATCACAAAAATTTAAATATCATATATGCTCATATGACTACAAAAAGAATTTATTAGGATTAAAATCAATTCATAGATATGTGAAATCATTTCCTAAGAAAATTATCATCATGGATCTTTATAAAGTAGGAACACTATCAAAACCAAATTTTGGTTTAGCAAAAACATTGATAAGAAAGAAATATAATAACGAATATTATATTGCTGGTGGGATAAAATCTCTTCTAGATATAAAATATGCTAAAAAAATAGGAGCTAAAGGTGTGCTTGTTGCTTCTATTATACATATAAACAAATTAACTAAATTTACTTTTATAAAAGAAAGAGTCAGCCTATAAAGAGACTGACTCTTGCAATTGTTATGTTATTTTGGTGAGAATGGATGTTTTGTATCTTTTTTAGCTACAACATCCGCTGCTTTTGGTTCACCACTTATAGCGTTTTTAATCGCCATTTTGGTAGCTTCATAATTATAATCATAAATTCTACCATCATCTTTAGCTTCCCAATGAATGAATACGCCAACGCAAATAAAAATATCGTTAGCTTCATCAGCAGGAATTGTGCCATCTTCAACACAATCTGTCACTGCTCTTGCTACAGCTGCTTGAGCTGGACCAAACATTTGTACTGCCTGTGTTGCACCTTTAATAGTTACTTTATTAAACATTACAGTGTTTGGTTTACATGCTAGGTTTGGCGATACTACCGCAAGAAGTGATGTAAAACCATCTTTGTTGTTACATAATGTATTACAAAATGCATCTTCTACAGCAGAACCACGTGGCCCTATAAGTAAATCGATATGTGATATTTCATTGTCACCACCTTCAGTAACAACTAATGCTTCACCGACTAATACTTTATCAACTACTGCCATTATTATCTCCTAATTTATCGTAGTGGGTTAGCTTCCTTTTGTTACAAGACATAAGCGTGTTATATCGTGCCCTTGAAGATTTCTTTAACCATCAAGCCTGTAACAATTAAGTCAGCGGTTGTCCCCGGGTTTATTCCTTTCTTTTTATAATCGCAGTCAAGATCTACAATCTCCCGATTCAGTCTATCCTGACTAACATCCCTGTCTAATAATTTAATCAAATCAGAGGCTTGATTGCTAGTCTTTTTTGCTATTTTATCTCCTAATTTACGTCTAATATGGCTATCTATAATGGTGCTTAATACTCTCATAAAACTTATAGATACGGCAAGATTGATATCTTTATATCTAGTATTATCAAATACTAATATAGGTACAACCAAATTCAGTATATCTTCAAATTTATGTGTGTATTGATAAGAAATTCGATCGTATTCAGATGAATGATTCATTATTTTAAATAATTTTTCTTGAGGTGAGTTAAAAATATCATATTTAGAGCTTTCTCCAATACCGCCTGGGTTAGCTAATTTAATAGCATTACAAATATCCAAGGTATCATTTATTGTTGAATTATCGATAGTTTGAAGTATTGAATCCGTAATAGGACAATTTCTATAAGTTAAGAGTGAATGTATGATAGGTGCACATAAAAGAATTATTCCTAGATTTGTATTTGTAGAAATATTTTTTTTAGTAATTAAAATAGAATTATAAATTCTTTCACCTAATGTCAAATTGTCTTCAACTAAAATATCTGAAGTATATATAGAGCTCTGTATATAATCATTAGCCATAGTATCTCTATGTGGAGAAGTTATAGAAACATTACCAGGTTTAATAGATTCTACATCTTTTTTACAAGCATATAGATAAGATTCTTTAATCAGTCTTTTAATATTTTTGCTTTCTAATACTGGATAAGAAATTTTATTTAACATTAAATAATAGATAGAGAAGTTTTTTTGTCATTTCGATTAAGAAAAATTTTTACTATTTCATCAGAAATATTATCATTAATGAGAGATTGCATGCCCTTCCATGCAGGAATACTATTAACTTCTATGACATAAAATTGATTATTATGTTTTATAATATCTACGCCACAGAATTTTATATTTAATGCTTTTGCAGATCTTATAGCAATATCATTCAGTTCATGATTAGTTTTTACTGTTTTACATACTGCTCCTTGAGAGAAATTATTTATATAATTTTTCCCATATCTTTTCATTGAGTATGTTTTATATATATTGCCATGTTGTATAACTAAAACTCTATAATCGTGAGATGGGGTTGTTGGCAAGAAATCTTGAAAGTAATATATACTAGAATCATTATTTATTTTAGAAATATCGGAAGATTTTGTAATTTTTAGTATATTTTTTCCTTGAGACCCAAATAGTGGTTTATAAATTAAAGGTGTTTCTAAACTGCTATATTTACTTACATATGCAATTGTAAAATTGCTTTGTATAAGTTCTCTAATAAGTATTAGAGTTGATAATATTATTAATAATATTGAAATATATAATGAATTTAAGCTTGATGATTTGAAATTATTATTTTTGTATTT
>CAYFGJ010000097.1:0-3158 GCA_964342835.1 uncultured Ectothiorhodospiraceae bacterium
ATTAGGAGTAAAAGCTGTTATTGCACAAAGTTTTGAAAGAATACATCGTTCAAATTTAATTGGGATGGGAATATTGCCACTTCAATTTATCAATGATGATAATTTTGATACTCTGGAATTAAACAAATATAAAACATTTACAATATCTGCAATCAATAAGACAAATGAATATGTATCAATACAAACTGATCAAAACTTTGAATTTAAGGTTAAAATTAGAATTGATACTGAAATGGAATGGAATTATTTTTTAAATGATGGAATTTTAAATTTTGTACTTAAAAAAATAATCAATTATTAATATAAGTATCTATTTGTTTTTTTATTTGTGATTTATAAAAAAAAAGTTTTAATCTATTTCCACCATATTGTTTCCACAAATAAACAGCTCTAAGACCAGCAAAAAGAGAAGTACGTATTATAGAAGCATTGTCTTCAACCGTTAAATATTTATTATCTCCTGTAACAACAATTCTTGGTTCAATTTTACTAAGAGTATTTATATACAAAGAGGATAATTTCCTAGATTTTTCAATGGTACTAGGGTCATTTATACTGATATATTCATTATATTTTTTTATTGAATCTTGAATATGATTAATTATTTCATTTCTATGATCAAGAGAAAAAGATAAATTAATCAATGATTTGAAATATTTTTTTGTTTCACTATTATTTGATACATTTGTCAATTCATCTCTCAGATGGTTAAATCCATTTTTTAGATTAAATACTTCACCATAAATATCTTCTATAGAAGCTGAATCAATTTTAAGTATACTATTAATTAAAGTTTCTAGATTATTAATAGAGTATTCTCCATTCCATGCAATATTTTCTATAATTAAACAAGATTGATGTAATGCACCTAATGCAATTGTTTGTTGTTCTATATACTTGCCAAACATTTTTGTTTTATTATACCTCCACCCAAGCACTGATTTTTTGTATACAATACAGCAGATTGACCTAACGTAACTGCTCTTTCATGATCATTTAATTTTAAAATATAACGATTATCTATATTAGTAATCGCACAATCTATTAATTGTCCACCATGTCTTAACCTTGCTTTGCATGAAAGGTTTTCTTTCTTAATATTTTTTGAAATCCAATTTACATCATCCAAAATTATATTACCTTTAAACAATAAATCATTTTCATCCTGACTTATTATTAATTTGTTATTTTTGATATCTTTTTCAGAAACAAACCAAGGCTTATTCAAATAATTTTTTTTACCACCAATATTTATTCCTTTTCTTTGTCCAATGGTATAGTTGAACAATCCATCATGATTACCAAGTATCATATTGTTTGCATCGCAAATTAATCCTGGATTTGGTTTTATATATTTTTTTATAAAATCAGAAAATTTCTTTTTACCTATAAAACATATTCCCATACTTTCTTTTTTTCTTGAAATTTCTATATCTAATGATTTAGCAATTTTTTTTACATCATCTTTATTAATATCTGATAAAGGAAATAATAAGTTTTTTAAAATATTTTGATTAAGCATATAAAGAAAATATGTTTGATCTTTTATTTTGTCTAATGGTTTATTTAAAGTGTAACAGTTGTTTACTATATTAATTTTTGCATAATGACCAGTAGCAACTTTATCGCAGCCTAAAGATAAACCATATTTTAAGAATTGTTTAAATTTTATTTCTTTATTACAAAAAATATCAGGATTTGGTGTAATACCATTTTTCAAACCATTAAGAAAAGTTTTAAAAACTAGATTCCAGTATGAATCTGAAAAATTCACTAAATGCATTTTGATACCAAGTTTTTTACATAATCTTTTAGCATCCTCATAATCTTTTTTTGAAATACATTCATCTGCATCATCTTCTTCCCAATTTTTCATGAACAATGCATCAATTTTATACCCAGATTCTTTCAATAGAGCTGCTGTAACTGAAGAATCAACTCCACCTGACATTGCAACTATTACTTTGTTATTATTGTTATAAATACTCATCTGTATACGTTTTTATAGTATTATATGGAATTCTAACAAAATATCTCGGTAATTTTGTATATTTAAATTGTCAAATATATAAAAAAATAGTATGATCTGCGCCAACGTTATAAACAAATCAATGAGGTAAAAATGAGTAAACTTAGGTCTGCAACAGATATAAGTAAAGATTGGGAAACCAATCAAAGATGGAAAAATGTCAAAAGGGATTATTCAGCTGATGAAGTAGTAAAATTAAGTGGCAGTGTTTCAATAGAACATAGTTTAGCCATGCAAGGTTCAGAAAAATTATGGACTTTAATTAACAATAATGATTTCATCAATGCTTTAGGTGCTTTAACTGGAAATCAAGCATTACAACAAGCTAAAGCAGGTTTAAAAGCTATTTACTTATCAGGATGGCAGGTTGCTGGAGATGCAAATACAAGTATGCAAATGTATCCTGATCAATCATTATATCCAGTCGATAGTGTTCCTAGTGTTGTTAAAAGAATTAATAACTCATTATTAAGAGCAGATCAATTAAATATAGCTGAAGGTAACGAACCAATTGATTATATGTTACCAATAGTTGCTGATGCAGAAGCAGGATTTGGTGGTGTATTAAATGCTTTTGAATTAATGAAAGCAATGATAGAAGCTGGTGCATCAGGTGTTCATTTTGAAGATCAATTATCATCTGCAAAAAAATGTGGTCATATGGGTGGTAAAGTTTTAGTTCCTACACAAGAGGCTGTCCAAAAATTGATAGCCGCACGTTTAGCATCAGATGTAATGAATACTCCTACAATTCTACTTGCAAGAACAGATGCAGAGGCAGCTAATCTTTTAACTAGCGATATAGATGAAAGAGATAAAGAATTTTGTACTGGCGAAAGAACACAAGAAGGTTTTTTCAGAGTAAAAAATGGTATAGATCAAGCAATATCGAGAGGATTGTCCTATGCGCCATATGCTGATTTGATTTGGTGTGAGACAGGTGTCCCAGATTTAGGTTTTGCAAAAAGATTTGCTGAAGCTATAAAGAAAATTTATCCTGATCAATTACTAGCATATAATTGTTCACCATCGTTTAATTGGAAGAAAAAACTTGATGATAATCAGATAGCTAAATTTCAAAAAGAATTAGGCGCTATGGGTTATAAATTTCAATTCATAACATTAGCAG
>CAYFGJ010000098.1:0-3115 GCA_964342835.1 uncultured Ectothiorhodospiraceae bacterium
CAGAATTTATTTTTATGGGTGGTTCATTAGTTGATCATGGGGGTCAAAATTTTATTGAAGCTGCAAAATATGGCAAGGCCATAGTTGTTGGACCTTTTATGTATAATTTTATAGAGGAAACTGAAGAATTTTTAAAAAAAAGTGCACTATTAATGATTAAAAATTCAGAAATGATTAAACCTACATTTGATAAATTATTAAGATCGAAAAATAAACGTGAACATATTGGTAATAATGCTAAAGCAATAGCTGATTCAAAAAATAATATATTAAAAGATTATTCTAAAATTATAAAATCATATCTACATTAAATTCATCATATCCTGTAATTAAATATTCAAAATTGGTTCTTGAAAATAAATTATTCTTTTTTAATGATCTGACTAATCTCTTCAAATTAGACACCTTATATTTATCATGCATGTGTTCCATTAAGTATGATTTATCAAAATCAACTAAATAGAATTTTTCTGTAGCGTTGCTATCATTCGAAACTAGAACATTGGTAATATTTAAATCACCATGAAAAATATTTTCTTGATGTAGTCGTTTTATCAGTTTCCCTATTTTAATCCAATCATCACGATCTGTTTTGCCATACTTTATATATGATTCTAATGTTGTTGATGGAATATACTCTGTAATTAAATTTGCAGTATAAAAGAATTTAAATCTATTTATCCATCCAATTATTGGTTTACAAGTAGGTATTTTTTTATATAGATGATTTAATAAACTAAACTCTCTATAAGAACGAGTATTTTGAATTTTTGTATTAAAATAATAATCACCTAAGAATGTGGCCATTCCCTTTCTAACATAGTGCTTTTTTATCCATGAATTATCATTAACTAGTGAAACGGTATTGTTGCCAGTATCATTAGAATTTTCCTTTTCAAACCATTCAACTATGTCAATTCCTATCTCTTTATCATAAAATATGTACTGATTGTTAATTTTATTAATCACTATATTCATGATATGTCTCATAAAAAAAATTTAATATCTTCAATTTGTATACTAAGATTGTCCTCAATTGGCGATGTAACACACATGATACCTATTATAAAAACAATACAATATTATTTTCCTAAGACAGATATTACATGGATTATAGGTAAAACAGAATACCTCCTTGTAAAAAATATGAAAAGAATTAATTTTGTAATTATAGATAAAAAGAAAAATATTAGATCTATATTAGATATGCAAAAAAAGATTGGGAATGAAACATTTGATATATTCTTGCATATGCAAAAATCACTGAGATCTAAAATAGTTGGATTTCTAGTCAAATATAAAAAAAAGCTGGATTATAGCAATGTTAATATTCCTAATAATTATCATGTTTTAGATTCTTTTTTTTGTTTCTTAAGAGATATAGGTATTAATGACAAAATTTTAGATTGGTCCATAAATATAGATCCTTTAAAGAAAAATCAATTTAATTTTGATAAAAAATATATTGTGTTAAATCCATTTACCAGTATTAGGAGATTTAATTATAGAGAATGGAAAATTGAAAATTATATTTCTGTGGCAAAATATACATATGAAAAATATGGTTTGGAATCAATTATTGTAGGTGGTTCGAGCACATATGAAATTCATCAGTCAAAAAAAATTGATTCTCAAAGCTTTGTACATAATATTGTAGGTAAAACAAGTTTACATCAAATATATAATATTATTAGAAATAGTAAGTTTTACATTGGTCCAGATTCTGGAACTATGCATATAGCATCAATGTTAAAAATACCTATTATAGGTTTATTTGCAACATCCAATCCAGATAGAACTGGTCCATATAACAATCAAGATTATATTATTAATAAGTATGACCGAGCACTAGAGGTTTTTCTGAATAAGAACAAAAAACAAGTTAAATGGGGTAAAAGAATTAGAAATAAAAAAGCTATGTCCTTAATTACAACAAATGATGTATTAGAAAAAATTGATGAAATAATGAAAAAGAAAAATTAATTTTTATCTTTCATTTTGTGAATAAGATCTGTAGTAGATTTAGATTTAACTAATTCAACTAGTATAATTTTTTTATTATTTCTTTTCATACATTCTTCACCTGCAATATGTTTACCTTTATAGTCTTCTCCTTTAACTAATATATCGGGCAAAAGTGTACAAATTAATCTTTCTGGTGTTTCTTCATCAAAAGCTATGATGTAATCCACTGCACTAAGACACGATAAGATATATGAACGATCTTGTAATGAATTAATTGGCCTATCTTCTGATTTAATTTTCTTTACAGAGTTATCAGTATTTATAGCAACAATTAATATATCGCCTAATTTTTTTGCTTCGTTCAATAAATATGTATGCCCCGAATGTAAAATATCAAAACACCCATTAGTTAAAACAATTGTCTTGTTTTCAAGGCGAAGCTTTTGACATATTGATTGCAACTGATCAATATTAGATATAATCTTATCATTTGTTAATTGCATTCTTTAAGTCCTGATTTGAAACACTTGCTGTTCCTAATTTCTGTATTATAATTCCAGCTGCAATATTAGATATTTTGACTGCATTTAAGATATTCTTACCTTTAAGAATCTCTGAAACTAAAACAGAAATAACTGTATCACCTGCTCCTGTCACATCAAAAACATCCTGTTGCTGGGCTTTAAACTTTGTAATTTTATTTTTTTGAACTAGTAACATTCCATCTTTTCCTCTGGTTATTAATAATGCTTCTAATTTTAATTTATCTCTTAACTTTTTTGCTTTTAATTCAAAATCATAAAAATCTTTTGGTTCACCCACAATGTTGTCAAATTCTTTTTGATTGGGTTTGACTAAGTATGAGTTTTTATAACAACTAAAATCATTCCCTTTTGGATCAATAAAAACTTTTATTTTAAATTTTTTAGCTAATTTTATTAAATCTGTCACTATTGGTTTGACTACACCTTTATCATAATCAGAAATAATTATCCCCTCATAGTCAGCGATATTTTCTTTGATAAGGCTCATTAATTGTTTTTTTGTCTTAGATTTATTTTTATCCTCATGATCAATTCTCATCAATTGTTGATTTTTTCCTAGAACTCTTAATTTAATAGTTGTTCTAATTCTTGGATCTATAATTTTT
>CAYFGJ010000099.1:0-2901 GCA_964342835.1 uncultured Ectothiorhodospiraceae bacterium
ATTCCTATCATTTACGCCTTCGATTAAATTTTTCCAGATTATTTCATAAATAATGCTGATTTCATTATAGTGTTCAGGGTTTTTTGGTAACATTTTTTTATTTTATTAAATTACTAATATATTATTCAAAATTTTTTTAAAAAGATATTAAAAAACTTTGTAAAATCTAACATATTAGATGATAAATATCATAATATAGTATGTCTGGGTTTATTAGGATATAATATAGCAGGAGAAATAGATGTTAACAGAGTATCTTTCAATACTAATTTTTTTATTATTTGCATTAATCTTCGCATCATTAATGATAAGTGTGGGTTTTACTGTAGGACCTAAAAATCCAGATCCTGAAAAAAATTCACCATATGAATGTGGCTTCAACCCTTTTGAAGATTCTAGAATGAAATTTGACATTAGATATTATTTAGTTGCTATTTTATTTATAATATTTGATTTAGAAATAGCTTTTTTATTTCCTTGGGCTATTGTTATTCATGAAATTGGTTTAACTGGCCTCATAGCTATGGCGATATTTTTATTGATTTTAACAGTTGGTTTTATTTATGAATGGAAAAAAGGCGCGTTAGAATGGGATTAGAAAATATTCATAAGGATGGTTTTGTTCTATCTGATTCAAAAAGTTTGTTTGATTGGGCTAGAACTGGATCACTTTGGCCAATGACTTTTGGTTTAGCATGTTGTGCAGTTGAAATGATGCATGCTGGAGCATCAAGATATGACTTAGATAGATTTGGAATGCTTTTTCGACCAAGCCCAAGACAATCTGATGTGATGATTGTTGCTGGTACGCTTGTAAATAAAATGGCTCCCGCATTAAGAAAAGTTTATGATCAAATGGCTGATCCAAAATGGGTTATATCGATGGGTTCATGTGCTAACGGAGGAGGTTATTATCATTATTCATATTCTGTTGTTAGAGGTTGCGATAGAATTGTACCTGTTGATATATATGTACCTGGTTGTCCACCTACAGCTGAAGCATTGTTATATGGAATTCTACAATTACAAAATAAAATTAGAAAACAAAAAACAATAAAAATTAATAATTAATTAAACCAAATTATGGAACAAATAATTTTAAAAAATTTATCTGATTACCTTACTAAAGAAAGTAATCAAGATATGCTTACATATAGCATTGAATCAGAAAATATTTTGCATGTAATGTCTACATTAAAAAATAATGAAAAATTACTTTTTAAACAATTAATAGATATCTGTGCTGTCGATTATATGCAATATGGTAAAACTGAATGGAAAACCATGGATGCGACATCTACAGGTTATAGTCGAGGTGTAAAATCAACAAGCCATGGTCGAATTAAATTTAGTGATGATATGGAAAACGAAGGAATGAAAAATAGATTTTCTGTTATTTATCATCTTTTATCAATATCCAATAATTTTCGTGTCAGAATTAAAATACATATAAAAAATGATACACTCACCATACCTTCTGTCACATCAATTTGGGATGCTGCAAATTGGTATGAAAGAGAAGCTTATGATTTGTTTGGAATATTTTTTGATGGACATCCTGACTTACGTCGAATTTTAACAGATTATGGTTTTATTGGATTTCCTTTTAGAAAAGATTTTCCTTTAGTTGGAAATATCCAAATTAGATATGATCCTGAGTCACAAAAAATTATTTATGAACCCGTAGATATAGAACCTAGAGTTCTAGTTCCAAAAGTAATAAGAGAAAAATGAAAGAATATCAGAATTTTACGATGAATTTTGGACCACAACACCCTGCCGCACATGGTGTACTTCGATTAATTCTACAAATGGAAGGAGAAGTTATTAAAGATGCTGACCCTCACATCGGTTTACTGCATCGTGCAACTGAGAAATTAGCTGAATCCAAACCATATAATCAAACTATTGGCTATATGGATAGATTGGATTATGTATCAATGATGTGTAATGAACATGCATATGTGTTAGCAATTGAAAAAGCGCTTAATGTAGACATACCTAATCGTGCTAAATATATTAGAGTCCTTTTTGATGAAATCACTCGCATACTAAATCATTTACTTTGGTTAGGAGCACATGCATTAGATATAGGAGCTATGTCTGTTTTCTTATATGCTTTTCGTGAAAGAGAGGATCTAATGGATTGCTATGAGGCTGTTTCTGGCACAAGAATGCATGCAACTTATTATCGTCCTGGTGGTGTAATTCGTGATTTACCTTCAAAAATGCCGAAATATGAAAAATCTTCAATCAAGAATAACGATCAAATTAAAGAGTCTAATTATAACAGAGAAGGAAGTTTGCTAGATTTTATTGATAGTTTTATTGAAAGGTTTCCTAAGTGTATAGATGAATATGAAAATTTATTAACTGATAATCGTATCTGGAAACAGCGAACTGTAGGAATTGGTGTAGTTGAACCAGATAGAGCTATTGAACTTGGTTTTACCGGACCAATGTTACGCGGATCTGGTGTTAATTGGGATTTAAGGAAAATGAATCCATACGAGGTTTATAATGAACTGAAGTTTGATATACCTATTGGTACAGAAGGAGATTGTTATGATCGTTATTTAGTTAGAATTGAAGAAATGAGACAATCTACAAAAATAATCAAACAATGTATTGATTGGCTTAAAGAAAATAACGGACCTGTTATGATTGATGATGCAAAATTTGCTCCACCAGATCGAGAAAAGATGAAACTAGAAATGGAATCCTTAATACATCATTTTAAAATATTTAGCGAAGGGTATTGTATTCCAAAATCTGAAATATATGCTTCTGTTGAAGCACCAAAAGGGGAGTTTGGTATTTTTTTAATTTCTGATGGAGCTAATAAACCATATCGTTTAAAAATACGCGCTCCCGGTTTTCCACATTTAGCTGCATTAAATG
>CAYFGJ010000100.1:0-2849 GCA_964342835.1 uncultured Ectothiorhodospiraceae bacterium
AATCCAAATATATTATTATTTTCAAATGCTGCAATACATTGATATGGCAGACGATTTCTAACTAATAAATTTTGATATAAAACACTCATTAAACTTATAAAGATAAATAAATAATATATCATATTAAAATTGTTTATTAGTCCAACAATAAGGAAAAGCAAGATAACAATATAATGAATATAAAGAGTATATTTAATATCATTTTCACCAAAAAATATTGCTGATGATTTAACGCCAAGTTTTAAATCATCTTTTTTATCTGCCATAGCATAATATGTATCATAGACGATGGCCCATAATACCGTAGTTAAGTAAATCAAAATACAGTTGAGGTCTATTAGATTTTTTTCTAGGATATAAATCATTGGAATGCTAGATCCAAATGCAAGACCAAGTATAAGTTGTGGGAGTTTAAAATACCTTTTAGATAAAGGATAAAGAACGAGTAATGTTATAGAGAATATTGCAAATAATAGAATCTCTAAACCAAGCATTAGTAGTAGGATAAAACAAAAAATTATTAATAGAAAAAATAATATTAAAGCTTCATGATTAGTTACTAATTGATTTGCTAAAACTCTATTTTTAGTCCTATTAACTTTTCTATCAAGATTCTGATCAAAATAATCATTTATTATGCATCCGGCAGATCTTGTTGCTAAAACACCAAATACAAAAATAGATAAATAATATAAATTTGGATTACCTGATGTAGCAATCAAGAATGCCCAAATTACAGGCCAGAAGAGCAAATAATAACCTATCGGTTTATCTGCTCTCATTAATTTTAAATATAAAATAATTTTATTATTCATAGAGATTATATTTTTCCATCTAACCCCATTTGAAAATATTTATGTATGATGGAATCTTGATTTTCTAAAAGCCAATCAATATCAGGTTTATTATTCATAGCTTTATTAATAGCTTGTGCTGTTGCTTTTCTGTGTATATCAAATAATATTTTATGATCTAAATTATCATCTTTAGCTACAGATGGATTCAGCCAAACTGAAACAATTATTCCTATATCATTTGTTTTTTCTTTTGGTATGTCACCATTTCTGACAGAATCCAGAACACCATTTGCAATTGCAGCTTGAACGGTACCCATAAGGATGTTTGTATATCGATTATCATTAACGGTGACCTTACTTACCATAAGTGTAGCTGGTTTTACCATAATATCAGTATTCATAATAGCTAAGACTTTTGAATGACCTTTTACTTGATCTCCTAATAAATTAGCAAACGCAGTACCAAAAGGACCATCTAATTCACCTACAACAACTTCTGGTTCAGCAGCTGTACCCGCAGGACCACCTGCAACTAATGATTCACCAATTTTCATAACTATTTTCTCATTCATAAAAATTTACCTACCTTTTGTTTTTATGACTATAATATATGTTTAAAGTATTGAAGGAAATATATATCTGATGATAAGAGATTTTAAAGAATACAGCCCTAAAATACACAGCACAGCATATATTGATGCGGAAGCAACAGTTATAGGTAATGTTGAAATCGGAAAAGATAGTGCACTTTGGCCACAATCAGTTGCGAGAGGAGATATAAGTTCAATTAGAATTGGTGAGAGAACAAATATCCAAGATGGATCTATTTTGCATGTAACACATAAAAGTCAATACAGCGATGAATATCCGCTTACAATTGGAAATGATGTAACTGTTGGACATTCTGTTATTTTACATGCATGTACCATAGAAGATATTTGTTTAATAGGAATGGGTAGTGTAGTACTTGACGGTGCAATAATTGAATCTGGATGTATGCTGGCTGCTGGTTCTTTAGTTGGACCAGGTAAAAAACTGGAAGGTGGTTATTTATATATTGGGTCCCCGGCAAAGAAAGCTAGAAAATTAACCGATCAAGAAAAAACATTTTTAAAATACTCTGCAAAAAGTTATGTAGATCTTAAAAACGAATATATGTAGTTAAAAACCTATTTTTTTTTGAATATTTTTAGTATCAGGAAGATATGTATTCCATATTTGATATGATAAAGCTGCTTGTTCAATTAGCATACCAATTCCATTAAATGAGATTTTAGCACCATATTTTTCAGACCAAATCTGAAATCTTGTTTTGTTTTTAGCATAAAACAAATCATATGATACAGAATTTTTATTAAAAATATTTTGAGGGAATAATATTTCCTTGTCTAACATGCTAATAGGTGTTGTATTTACTACAATGTCAAATTCCATTCCTTCTCTATATGAATCAATTTTAGTTTTAGTTTCAATTTTTTCTATTAATTTAGGAATTTTATCTATTGTTCTATTTAATATAGATAATGATAAAGGATTTTGATTACCTATAAACGCTAAAATACTTTTTGCAGAGCCGCCCGCACCTATAACTAAAATGTTTTTTTTATTTATTTCTACTGACTTTTTTTTAAGATCATTTAAAAAACCATAACCATCTGTATTGTATGATTTAATTTTTCCATTCTTTTCAACTAGCGTGTTTGCTGAATTACATATTATTGAGCTCAAATCATTATCATCAGATATTTTATAAGCATATTCTTTAAATGGTATAGTAACATTAATTCCAATGCCTTGATTGGTAAAAAACTCATGTACATCTTTTGTAAAATTATCTTTTGTTGATAACAATTTTATATATTCAATTTTGTCACCTGCTTCTTCTGCAAATAATTTATGAATCTTCGGTGACAAACTATGTTCAATAGGATTTCCTATTACTGCAAATTTTTTCATGTTAACCACTTTGAGGCTTGTTTAGCAAAATATGTAAAGATGGCATTTGCTCCTGCTCTCTTCATTGCCATGAGTGATTCTAATACTATTTTCTTT
>CAYFGJ010000101.1:0-2812 GCA_964342835.1 uncultured Ectothiorhodospiraceae bacterium
TGATGTTGAAGAAAGATAAGCTCTTCCATATCCGCCTGTAGCTAATATAACAATATGAGATTGAAAAAAATGTAATCTTCCATCTTCAAGACACCAAGCTAATACACCTATACATTTGTTCTCATGAAAAACTAAATCTAATACAAAATATTCAATGAAAAAATCTACATTATTTTTTAATGCCTGAGTATACAAAGTATGAAGTATTGCATGACCTGTTCTATCAGCAGCAGCACAAGTTCTTTGCGCTATTCCTTTTCCATAATTTGTAGTCATACCACCGAATGGTCTCTGATAGATTGTTCCTTTTTCAGTTCTAGAAAATGGAACTCCAAAATGTTCAAGTTCAATAATTGAATCAACAGCATTCTTACACATATATTCAATAGAATCTTGATCTCCAAGCCAATCAGATCCTTTCACAGTATCATACATATGCCATCTCCAATCATCTTCTCCCATATTACCAAGTGCTCCACTGATGCCTCCCTGTGCTGCTACAGTATGGCTACGAGTTGGGAAAACTTTTGAAATACAAGCAACTGAATGTTCAGCAAGTCCCATAGCTGCTCTTAAACCTGAACCACCTGCTCCAATAATAATTACATCATGTTGATGTTTTTGAATATCATATGCTGCCACTAATAATTACCTCTTATTAAAAATATTAAGAATAAAGTAGAAATAAATAATATAAAGTGCAATATTTTTGAAATATTGATTAATATTTTTTGCCAAAGTATATCATGTATATAATCTTCTATAATAACCTCCATACCCATAGAACTGTGCATATACAATATCAATGTTGAAAGTATTATGACAATTAATCCAGTTGTTGATGATAAGTCGTTTAAGATTTCTACATATGATAATTTTCCTATCTCAAACATGTAACCCAAAAAAATTATTACTACAGGTATTAGTAATAATGCTGTTATTCTCTGAATTTTCCAATGTGTAACTGCCATATTAAAAACCTTTAAATAAAAATATATAGAAGTATGTAGCGAAGCATGAAAAAAATATCACTAAATACCCTGAATAATAGCTTGTTTTAAGACTAAGCCCTAAACCCATATCCCAAAATAAATGTCTGATGCCATTAGCAAAATGATAAAATAGAAAAAATATAAAAGAAAATAATATTATTTTTATAAAAATATTATTAAAAATAACTTTAAATTCTAGAAAATATTGTTCTCCAGAGTAAATAAAAAATAAGGTAATTGGAATCATTACTGAAAAGAATGACAACAAAACACCAGTAATTCTATGACTTATCGATAAAACTGATGTTAGTTGAGGCTTATATATTTGTAAATGTGGAGATAGAGGTCTTTTACTTGTGATAGTCATAAAAAATCCTTTTTTTAAAAATCAATACAACGACCATTCTTTTCCCAATCTCCATAACGAGTTGGATCTAACCCCTCTGTTCTTCCACCAATTTCTTTTTGCGATTTCAGCCTAGATGTTTTATTTTTTTTAAGCTTGCGTGATTTGTTAGAATGGCTCATATTTTTTCTCCACAGCTATTATATTCAAAAATATATTAAATAAATAGTAATTTATATTAGTATATACTTATTATGTATTATAATTAATTTGGTTGGATAAAATAATGTTATATATAATAATATATCCATTATATCTATATATATCAATAATTTACTATATATAAGTAGAAATGTTTACAGAATATATTAAAGGTAGAATTACTGGAATTTCTAAAGATCCTGAATTATCTTGTATAAAAATAGATGGCGAGGATAGTGAAAAGTTCCTTCAAGGTCAGCTAACTAATGACATTACCCTGACTAATAACAAAAAATTTCAAATATCATCTTTCCTAACTGTACAAGGAAAAGTAATTTCAACAATGAAAATTATTAAAAATAATGAAAATTCTTATATTATTGTACTAAATAAGGATATAGCAGATTATTTTATAGAAAAGATATCAATGTATATTCTTATGTCTAAAGTTAATATTAAAATAGAATCATCATATGAAGTTTTATGTTATATAAATAACAAATCAGATAATGATGATGTAGATCAATTAAAAGAAAAATCAACTATTTGTATAAATGAAAAAAATAAATATTTTGAATCTATAGTTTTTATTATAAAAAAAGATAATTTATCCATGTTACATATAGATAAAGATCTCAATTCAATAAATTTACTAAAAATAAAAGATACTATAGATAGATTCCCAAGAATTAATTTAAAAAATAAAGAAAAATATATACCTCAGGTTCTGTGCTTAGATGAATTAAATGGAATTAGTTTTAAAAAAGGTTGTTATACGGGACAAGAAGTTGTAGCAAGAACACATTATCTAGGTAAAATAAAAAAAAGAGTATTTCCTATCTATATAGAATCAGATAAATCAATACTAGATGAAAATATTCTAGATGATAATGGTGAAGTGGCGGGAGAAATATATGGCAATAATATTGTGATAAATAATTTGACTATAGCTATTGGAATAATAAAAATTGATAAAAGTGATAAAAAATTATTTATTGGAAAAAGTCCTGTAAGATTCATTTAATTCTATTTAAGTAAATCTTTTATAATATCTCTTTCTTTTAATAACTCTGCTTCAGAATTTTTTATTTGTTTAATTGAAAAATCATTTAAATTTATATTGTTTATTATATTTATTGCACTTGTACTAATTTTAGTCGGGAATGAAAAATATATATCTTTACTAATATCATAAATTCCTTTAGACATTGTACCTATGGATTCCCAATCATTAGAACCATTTATAAGAATATTTATATGATCATATATAGCT
>CAYFGJ010000102.1:0-2790 GCA_964342835.1 uncultured Ectothiorhodospiraceae bacterium
AAGAAACCATCGCATGTTGCACATGCTGATACACCTTTACCTAAATACTCTTTTTCAGATTTTAGACCAAGATATTTGGCACTAGCTCCAGTTGCAATTATTAAAGAGTCACATGTATATAATGTTTGATCACCAATTAACTCAAATGGATTTTTATTTAAATTTGCTTCTTTTATATGGTCAAAAACTATTTCTGTCTGAAATTTTTCTATATGATTTTTCATTCTGTCCATTAATTCTGGTCCTTGTAAATTATTATAATCACCAGGCCAATTCTCCACATCTGTAGTTGTAGTTAACTGTCCTCCAGGCTCAATTCCTGTAATCAAGATGGGCTTAAGATTTGCTCTAGATGCATACAATGCTGCAGTGTAACCAGCTGGTCCTGAGCCTAATATTAAGAGTTGGACATGTTTTTTATCGATTTGATATCTCCAAGTTTTATAAATATAACAAAATAACATAGATATCTTATCATATTTAGTCATAATTTTATTTAACAGCATCATAGAAATAAAGCAATATATGTATTAATATAGAGAAAACGAGGGTTAATTGGCACAAGCTAAGAGACATAGAAAGTTTATAAATAATAATAAACTTAACCCAATAAAGAGAGAGCTAATTGGCTTTCTTATGCTAGTAGTCTCTCTATTATTATTTGTATCTATATACTCTCATGATTCTTCAGATCCAAATTTTTTTAGCTCTGGTATCGCGTCTACCGTAAATAACTATATTGGGGTAGTTGGAGCTTATATTTCACATTTTTTCTTTCAGATTTTTGGTGAATTTTCATATATTCTTCCATTTTTTTTATTTTTTGCAACTTTACAAACATTTAGAGAAAGCACAACAACAACAACAATAAAGCGATTTACAAATACATGTTTACTAATTTTAATATTTACCTCTTCTTGTATTTTATTACACTTTATAGGATTGTCTTTAGTAGATGAGACTGGAAATATTCATTATTATGGCGGTTTCATTGGAAACTATTTGTCAAATCATATTGGTTTATTTATAGGTGGTTTTGGTACTTTGTTGATTTCAATTATTACTCTTTTTTATTCTACGGTTACATTTTTTAACATACCACTAGAACAAATTTCTGATTTTATATTTAAATATATCAAATATTTTTTATATAAAACAAAATTTCAGATAAAAACATATTTGGATAAAGTGGTTTTATATTATGATAAAATTAAGCACAATAAAAATATAAAATTATCTATACCATCACAAACTGAAACAAAAATTGAAACAAAAACATCTGTAGAAATACCTGAAGAAAAAAAACATGTAAGTCAAAGAGAATTTAAAGAAAAACAACATGATTTATTTACTAATGATTCTAAATCAAGATTACCGTTATTAGAATTTTTAATAAAACATGAGAGCGAAAAAATGACTCATGATGATGAGTCATTGAACCTTATGTCAAGGTTATTAGAAGACAACTTGGCTAATTTTGGGATAAAAGCGGTAGTAGAATCAGTAAAACCAGGTCCAATAGTTACATTATTTGAAATTAATCCTGAAATAGGAACAAAAGTTGCTAGTATTTCTAAACTTTCGAAAGATCTAGCTAGAACAATGTCAGTTAATAGCGTAAGGATTGTTGAAACTATACAAGGCTCATCATGTGTTGGTATTGAAATACCTAACGAAGAAAGAGAAGTAGTTTCTTTGAAAGATATAATTATTTCAAAAGAATATGAAAAATCTAAAGCACCTCTAACAATTGCACTAGGAAAAGATATACAAGGTAATCCCGTTTGTGCTGATATAAATAAATTACCTCATCTTTTAGTAGCAGGTACAACAGGTTCAGGAAAATCAGTTGCAATCCATTCTATGTTGATAAGTCTTTTATACAAATCTGATCCATCTGATTTAAAAATGTTATTAATAGATCCTAAAATGTTAGAGTTAAGTACTTATGAAGGTATACCTCATTTGTACCACCCTGTAATTACGGATATGAATGAAGCAGCTAATGGTTTGAGGTGGTGTGTTCAAGAGATGGATAGAAGATATAGATTATTAAATGGATTAAGTGTAAAAACTATTCAGGCGTATAATAAATTAATTTTGGAAAGCAACCAGTCTGGTAAAAAACTTGAAATCAAATCAAACGAGGGAGATGTAATTGATCACCATAAGAAATTGCCATATATCGTTGTTGTAATTGATGAGTTTGCTGATTTAATGAGTGTGTCTTCAGTTAAAGTTCAAGAATTGATAACAAGGATAGCTCAAAAAGCTAGGGCAGCAGGAATTCATCTTATTTTAGCCACACAAAGACCTTCTGTTAATGTAATTACAGGATTAATTAAGGCCAATATATCAGCAAGAATGGCCTTGCATGTGTCATCATATGTTGATTCCAAAACTATTATTGATTCCATGGGAGCAGAACAATTATTAGGAAATGGAGATATGCTTTATATGGGACCAGGAACAAGATCTTTACAAAGAATTCATGGAGCATATGTTAGTGACGATGAAGTCAAAAAAGTAGTGGAGTTTTTAAAAACTAAGAATAAGGAAGATAATATTGAATCAATTCTTTTTGATGATACACAAACACAAGATAATAATGATATTGAATCAGTGGAAGATCCATTGTATGAGGATGCAGTTAATCTTATACGTCAAACTGGAAAAACTTCAATAGGATTTCTTCAAAGAAAATTAAGAATAGGATATAATCGTGCAGCAAGAATTGTGGAAACAATGGAAGAACAAGGAATTTTATCTGCTCCTCAATCTAATGGTGGT
>CAYFGJ010000103.1:0-2786 GCA_964342835.1 uncultured Ectothiorhodospiraceae bacterium
CCATGAGCTATATTTGCAAATGGTCCACCATGAATAATGGCTGGGTTATTTTCTAAAGTTTGAACAAGATTTGGCATTAATGCATTTTTTAGTAAAACAGTCATGGCACCATGAGCATTTAGCTGTTTAGCCAAGATTGGCTCTTTTTTCCTTGTATAGGCAACTACAATTTTTCCTAACCTTTCTTTTAAATCAGTTAAAGATGTTGCTAAACAAAAAATCGCCATTATTTCTGAAGCCACTACTATGTCAAAACCATCTTCTCGAGGAAAACCATTTCCAACTGATCCGAGTGAGCAAACTGTGCTCCTAAGTGCACGGTCATTCATATCGAGTACTCTTTTCCAGGTTACTCTTCTTTGATCTATTCCTAATTTATTTCCATGATGTATATGATTATCTAACATTGCTGCTAGTAAATTATTTGCTAATTGAATAGCGTTAAAATCACCAGTAAAATGCAAATTAATATCTTCCATAGGAACAACTTGCGCCATCCCTCCTCCTGCCGCACCACCTTTCATTCCAAAAACTGGTCCTAAAGAAGGTTCTCTTATAGTTACTAAAGCTTTTTTACCTATATGATTTAAAGCATCACCTAATCCAACAGATGTTGTAGTTTTTCCTTCACCGGCAGGTGTTGGACTGATTGCTGTAACTAAAATTAATTTACCATCCGTTCTATCTGATAATGAATTAATATAATCCATCGATATTTTAGCTTTATAATGCCCAAAAGGCTCTAATGAGTCTTCAGGTATATCTAACTTCTTTGCAATATTTGTTATTTTTTCTAATTTAGAAGCTTGAGCTATTTCAATATCACTTTTCATAATTCTCTGATTTTAAGATATTTCTCTACTATAATCTGAATTTTCAAAATCTGCAACTTGTTGTATTAGTTAGGTTTAGAATTTTTTCTTATCAAGCAGTTGACATGATCCTTTAATATTTGAAGATTTATCATCTGTATAATATATAGAACCTGATACTCTATTTATTAATATTTCTTTATCATCTATTTTACCTAAAATATGAGTTTTAGAAAATTCTACTATTTCGAATGGAATTGTTTCTGTGCCAATTGATTCGCTTAACATATTCTGTGATTGATTAAACACGAAAGTATATTCCTTATCTTTTATATTACACAATATATAAATGTCTCTTGCATATGAACTATCTCGTTTTCTCGTTGGAGTTTTATTAATTAAATTTGGATCATCCATTTCATCTATTGTAACTTCAGGAACAATATCAGGTGTAGATATTTCTGGAATATCATCAATATACATGGTTCTGTCTTCTGAGCGATGAACACATAATTCAAATGGTATCTTTAATAATCCTGAATCAAATAAATGTAGTGTAATCTTATTTTCATTAATAAGAAAAAAATGATTTTTATAACCAGTATATATAGACTTAGGATTTTTTTGATTTATTGATAAACATATTCTATATCCATAATAATCATCCCCCAAATGTGTAATTGCAATTTTTCTAGGTTTATTTACAAATTCTAGCTTTGCATCATCAGGTTTCCTAATATTCTCCTTAAGAAAATTTTTTAATATTTTTTGATAGTTAGAAGGATACGATCCATAGTTTGCAGATGGAGAAGGATTAAGATTCATTTCAGGTATTACAGTTTGAGGCAAAGGTACAATTGATTTTGCACAACCTGATATTAAGATAATTAATAAAAGTAATTTTTTCATTATATTTTGAATTACATATTAGATAAGGATGACTTGCCCAGGGCCGGAGTCGAACCGGCACGAGATTGCTCTCGAGGGATTTTAAGTCCCTTGCGTCTACCAATTCCGCCACCCGGGCGAGTGTGTTCAATAATCGTAGATTGTCTCATTTATCTAACTCTTTGTGCAACACTTGTACAACACTCCCTTATTGGTGATTCTTAATAAGATATCATAACCCCAAAGACATGTCATAGGAATATTGACTTTGATGAGTGAAATATATTTATTTTTTTAGGATGAAATTGTGTTTATGTAGATTAATTTTTATTGGATAATCATCTGTATGAAATGCTCTGATTCGCTTAATTATTTCTTCTTTTGTCATATTTGCCTCAATTATTTGGAACTTATTTAAATCAGATAATTTTCTCACTATGCCAGTCCATTTTTTATTCTTACTTAATTTTAGTTTCTTTTTTAAATAAATCTCACCGTTAGATGATAGCCCTGTTGTAACACTGCAAAATAACTCATACATTTTTTTATGCGTTTTTTTTAATAACGTATCTACATTATCGTCATTAAGCACAGAAAATCGTGTACATTCTATAATTTTACCACTATCAACTTTTTCATTCATCAAATGCGCAGTAGCACCATATGATTTCGCATTTTCGTATAATGCAAAATTTAAACAACCGATACCTGGATACTCTGGTGGCCCTGGATGAAAATTTATTGCAGCGATACGAGCGTTATCTATTAAATCTTTTGGTAAAATATAAAAACTTCTAAAGCAAAATATATACTCGCCTTGCCAATTTTTTACATTTCTTGGTAAACTGTCGTTTCTATCTTTAGATGCTATATATTCAATTTTAAAACCTAATTTTTCTAGATGATTTCTCGCCTGATTTGAATATTTACATCTATCTCGTCCAAAAAAAAGTATTTGAGACATATATTACCTCCAAACTATATTGGAAATTTAATCTAACATATTTACAGATAGTTTAATATAAAAATGGAGGCTAAGGTCGGAATCGAACCGGCGTTGACGGCTTTGCAGGCCGCTGCATTACC
>CAYFGJ010000104.1:0-2780 GCA_964342835.1 uncultured Ectothiorhodospiraceae bacterium
TATTTAATAAATTTATTGAACCTGATATTTCAACTTTACAATTTTTCATATATCGCATAATTTCTTTAATATTTTTAGGAGTAAAATTATCTAACAGAATTCTATCAATTTTAAATTTAATAATTTTTTTTGCAAAATTAGAGGTATTTGCTTCAACTATTATTTTTTTTTGAGTTTTTTGAGCTTTTTTAATGACATCTTGAAAATCGTCAATAAATTTCAAATGATTCTCTTTTAATAGTATAGAATCAGATAATGATTTTCTATGAGGCATACACCCAGCTGCTATGCAAGCTTCTCTATAAGGTAATCGAGTAGATGGTAGAGTCTTTCTAGTATGTAATATTTTAATTTTCTTTCTTGATATTTTTCCCTGATATTTTTTGCATTTATCATAAACACCTGACATCGATTGTAAGTAATTTAATGCTGTTCTTTCAGCAATTAAAATATTATGATTATTGCCTTCAATACTGGCCAAAATTTGATTTTTTTTTATATAATCACCATCATTTACAATTTTTTTAATGATTAAATTTTTATCTACAATTTTAAATACTTTTTTCATCCATTCTATACCATATATATAAAATGATTCCTTAGCTTTTATTATTGCTTTTGCCTTTGTATCTTTAGGTATTAATTTGGTAGTAATATCCTTTTTATAATCATCTTCTTTAAGACTATTAATTATATGTATTTCCATTTTATTAAATTTATTAATCATTATTATGTATTACTATTATTCATTAAATCTTTTGTTTTTTTAAAAATTAAAGGACTAAGTAATAATAATGCAATTAGATTAGGTAGAGCCATGAGACCATTCATAATATCAGCTATAAGCCATATAAGGTTTAATTGTATTATAGCTCCAAACGGGATAATTAGTATCCAGATTATCCTATAAATGGGTATAATTTTTTCTCCAAAAATAAATTCAGCACATTTTTCACCATAATAACTCCAACCAATAATTGTACTGAAAGCAAATAAAGTCAAACCAAAAACAACAATGTATTTTCCTAATAAAGGCAATTGTTCATTGAAAGCAGACATAGTTAGAGCTGCTCCATTTATTCCACTTATCCAGTTTCCGCTTAGAAGAATAACGAAAGCAGTAATCGTACAAACAACAAGCGTATCAATCAGAGGTTCCAACATAGAAATTGAACCTTGCTTGATTGGATTATTTGTTTTTGCTGCTGCATGTGCTATAGGTGAACTACCTAAACCTGCTTCATTTGAAAAGACACCTCTTGACACACCAAATCTAATAGCTGCCCATACAGTTGCCCCTGCAAAACCACCAGAAGCAGCAGTAGAATTGAATGCAGAATCTAAAATAAGAATAAATACATCTGGAATCATATTTATATTTTTAAAAATTATAAATAATCCTCCAGCTACATACACAATAGACATTATCGGAACAAGTTTTGATGCTATATTACCAATACTTTTTATACCTCCCAAGACAACCAAACCTACAAGCAACGAAATGGTTAAGCCAATAAAAAATTTAGATATTCCAAACTCTGTATTAACAACTTGTGTAACCGAATTAACTTGTACTCCATTACCTATTCCAAATGCTGCTACCATACCAAATATTGCAAAAAAATATGCAAGAAAATGGTATTTTTGATCTAAACCATTTTTTATATAATACATTGGACCACCTATAATATTTCCATGTGTATTTTTTTCTCTAAAATAAATAGCTAGAAATGCTTCACAATATTTTGTAGCCATACCAAATAACGCAGTTATCCACATCCAAAAAATAGCACCAGGCCCACCTAGAAAGATTGCAGTTGCTACACCAGCAATATTTCCAGTTCCAACTGTTGCTGATAGAGCAGTCATCAATGATTGAAAAGAAGATATATCGCCATCACTTTTCTTCTTTTCTTTTTTAAAAAGGGAATTAAAACCAAAGCTTATATTTGTAATAGGAAATGCTTTGAGACCAAATGTTAAATATATGCCAACTCCTAATAACAAAGTCAAGGTGATAGGTCCCCAAACTATATTACTTATATTATTTAATAGTTCCGTAAAATTCATTTTTTTTGTATAACATTTATTACTTTTTTTCTCGATTTATTTTCATCTTTCAATTCATTGAAGATTATATCTGAATAGTGAGGTATATCTCTTTTTTCATTTAATCTGGTTGCAACTATGGAAGAATAATGAAAATGTTCATAATTGTTATTAGATTTGAGAATATTTGCTATTACACTATCTTTTTCATTATATAAAATCATTAACCCTTCTTGATTCAAATTTTGCATTAATTTATTTATAAGTTTATTTTTACTTTCATCATCTATCTTATCATGAAGGTTAAAAATAGTTACAACATCATAATTATTACTTAATCCAATTTCATTAGAATTTATTACATCAAGTGTTTTTTTAAAACCTTCGGATAAATATTTATTATAATTAATATTTTTTTCTATATCAGCTGTAATCAAGAGTGCATTAGTTATATTTATATAATTACTTTGCAATATTTCAGCTGCTAATAATCCATTGCCAGCTACTTCACAAAAAACAGTAGGTTTCTTTCTACCAAAAAAATCTATAATTATTTTTTCAACAATTGCACTTATAGTGGCATTAGTAATATTTTCTTTAATTATTTTATGAAATTCATTTTCATTTTCAATTCCCTTTTCTTTTAATTGTTCAAAATAATGATCAAATAAATAATTTAGAGAACTATTTTTTTTTGGTGGTTCTTTTCTTCCAATTCTTACTGACATTAC
>CAYFGJ010000105.1:0-2576 GCA_964342835.1 uncultured Ectothiorhodospiraceae bacterium
ATAAGTAGTTATATAAATGGAAAAGTAATTGAAAAAAATTCTATTCAAACTATATTTGGAATTTTTAAAGAAGATACATCTTCTTTTTCTATTGGGAGTGAAATTGATGTATTAATTAGACCGGATGATATAATACATGATGATGATTCCTTACAATCAGCCAAAGTTGTAGATAAAATATTTCACGGTTCAGATTTTTTATATAAATTATCTTTAAAAGATGGACAAGAAGTTTTTTGTTATACACCGAGCCATCATAATCATGAAATAAATGAAATAATAGGAATTAAACATAAGATAGACCATATTATATGTTTTAATAAATAATCAAAGTTCTCTTAATTTTCTTCTCAATATTTTTCCAACATTACTTTTTGGTAGCTCTTCGACAAATACAACAGTTTTTGGAATCTTATATATTGTTAATCCTTTTTTGCAATAGGAAATTATTTCTGATTTTGTTAAATTAGGGTTTTTGCTAACAACAAAAATTTTTATACTCTCACCTCTATTTTTATCTGGGAGCCCTATTGCGCCCACTTCTATTATGTCATCATGCGTGGCCAGATAATCTTCAATTTCATTTGGATAGACATTAAAACCAGATGAAATAATCATATCCTTTTTCCTATCTACTATCTTGATAAAACCATCATCATTTATCATAGCAATATCTCCTGTTTTAAAAAAACCATCCTTTGTGAAAGCATTTTTTGTTTCTATATCATTTTTCCAATATCCTGTCATAACTTGTGGACCTTTAATGCATAATTCGCCTTTTTCTCCGATATTAACTTCAATACCTTTTTCATTTCGTATTGAAATAGAAGTTGATGGTAACGGTAAACCAATAGTTCCATTAAATTCATCACTAATAATATTAATAGTAACCACAGGCGATGTTTCTGTCAGTCCATATCCTTGTGTTATATTCGTTCCCGTAATTGATTTCCACTTATTGGCTGTATCTTTCAAAACTGCCATTCCGCCACCTACTGAAAATTTAAAATGTTTAAAATCTATTTTTTTAAAATCACTACTAGTTAATAATAGATTAAATAAAGTATTGACAGCTGTCATAACGGTAAATTTTGTAGATTTAAGAATTTTAAGAAAACTCTTCAAATCTCTTGGGTTTGTAACTAATACATTTTCAGCACCAAGCTTGAAAAAAGTCAAACAATTTACAGTCAATGAAAAAATGTGATATAAGGGTAAGGCAGTTATAATAATCTCTTTACCTTCAATAACATAACTATTAATCCATGAATTCAGTTGTTCAATATTTGATAATAAATTATTATGGGTCAACACAGCAGCTTTAGATTTGCCAGTTGTACCCCCAGTATATTGTAAAAATGCAATATCATCTCCATTGAGTTTCACTGGAATTAATTTAGTGCTAGATTTTAATATTTCATTAAAATGGGTTATATTTTGATAATCAATTTTTTTTGTTTCTCCTTTATAAAACAAAACTGTTCCCACAATTAACTTCATAATAGGGTTAAGTAAATCAGTAATTTTGCAAACTATTATATGATTAATTTTGGTTTTATTTATAATAGGTTTTAATTCATCAAAAAATTTATCTAAAACTATAATAATTTCTGCTTCTGAATCAATCAATATATCTTCAAGTTCTCTCTTTTTGAATAACGGATTAACATTTACAACAGTTGCACCTGCAAGAAAAGATCCAAAAAGTGCAACTGGATAAGTCATCAGGTTTGGTAACATAATTGCAACTTTTGTATTCTTGTTTAAATTACAATTATTTTGTAAAAATGAACCAAATTTTTCGGCATGTTTTTTGAATTGATTGAATGTAAGTGATGATTTTATATTGCTGAAAGCAATATTATCAGAATATTTTGTTGTGGCTTCATAAAAAAGATCGATTAAAGAATTATTTTCTATTTCACCTATTGTGTCTGAAACATCCTGAGGATAATTTTTTGTCCATAATTTTTCCATACAATATTATTTATCATTTATTCGAAAATAAAAAGCCTCTTAGATGATGTAAGAGGCTTAATTAAATAATATTATATAAATTTATATTACATACCCATGCCGCCCATGCCGCCCATGCCGCCCATGCCGCCCATATCTGGCATAGCTGGGGCTCCACCGGCAGGTGCTTCATCATCTTTTGCTAACTCAGTAACCATGGCTTCAGTAGTGATCATTAACCCAGCAATTGATGCAGCATTTTGTAGAGCTGTCCTAGTTACTTTAGTTGGATCAAGAATTCCCATTTTTAACATGTCACCAAATTCTGATGTTGCAGCGTTATATCCAAAAGAATCTTTGCCTTCTTCAACTTTAGCAAGTATAACGGATCCTTCGTCACCAGCGTTTGTTACAATTTGTCTCAAAGGTTCTTGCATAGCTTGTCTAGCTATAGCAATCCCTTGATCTTGGTCTGCATTGTCACCATTCATTTTTTTGAGCGAATCTCTAGCTCTAATCATAGCTACGCCTCCACCAGGAACTACACCTTCTTCTACTGCTGCCCTAGTTGCATGTAGAGCATCTTCAACTCTAGCTTTCTTTTCTTTCATTTCAACTTC
>CAYFGJ010000106.1:0-2569 GCA_964342835.1 uncultured Ectothiorhodospiraceae bacterium
AAATTTATTCTTTATTATTAAAAATTTAATTAACAATAACTGTTGGTAATCTTTTTCTCCAAAAAATACATAATCTGGTTGAATTAAATTAAATAACTTTAAAACTATTTTATAAACACCTAAAAAATGGTTAACTCTATATTTCCCACATAAGTTTTGACTAAAACCATTTGGTAACTCATTAATACTAATTACATCTTTTAAAATATCTTCATTAGGAATAAATAAACACTCTATATCTTTGTTAACTAAAGAATCTATATCTTTGTCAATATTTCTAGGATATTTATCAAAATCATCTTTATTATTAAATTGAAGTGGGTTTATATAAATAGATACAATTTTTTTTGAATCAATTTCCATAGCTTTATCTATTAAACTTAAATGACCATTATGAAGGTTGCCCATTGTTGGGATAAACGAAATTATATTATTTTTATCTTTTAATAATCTGATATAATTTTTAAATTCTTGAATTTTGGTGATAATTTTCAATTTTAAAATTTTTTCTTTTGTTTTGTTTTTTTTATATATTCACTAATTCTAGATCTTATGTCTTGGGTTTTAAAAAAATTATGATTTATGAATTTTGGTAACCCATTATAACTTATACCTAACAAATCATATAAAACCAAAATTTGTCCATCACAATAATTGCCCGATGCAATTCCTATAACTGGTATAGATAATTTCTGACTGATTTCTTTTGCCAAATGAGAATCAATACATTCTGCAATCAATAATTTTGCCCCAGATTTTTCAATCGCTTGTGCTTCATTTAAAATCAATTCTTTTGATTTAGTTGTTAGTCCAACTTTCTTATATGGCATGTTTTTTTTCTTATATTGAGGTCTAACTCCAATATGCGCACAAACATGAATTTTTTTAGAAGTTAAAAATTTTATTGTATCTAAATGTTTTAATGTGCTTTCTATTTTTACCATATCTGCTCCAGAATTTATTAACTGCATAGCATGATTCAATGCCTGTTTTTTTGTATTATAAGAATTAATAACCATATCAGAAATTAGATAAGCTTCTTTGACGCCTTTTTTAACAGAACTTGTGTGATACATCATTTCTTTTTGTATAACATTATGTGTACTTTTCTCGCCCTTAATTACCTCTCCTAATGAATCACCTACCAGAATTATATCTATGCCTGCTTTATCAAGAATCAAAGCAAAACTAGCATCGTATGCAGTCAAACATGATATGCCGATGTTATTTTTTTTCATTTGCTGAAAATTCTTGAGATTTTTTTTAGACATAATATTTTAATTATTTGCAGGATTTAAATATTTTTTACCCTTAATATCTTTACTAATTTCCTTGATGAGCAAATCATAATCTTCGCTATTATTTATATCTACATTTGAAGTATTGATTATTAAAAGTGGCGAATCTGAATAATTGTGAAATAAATTTGCATATGCATCATTTATTTTTTTCAAATAATCAGTGCTTATATTTTGTTCATAAGATATTCCCCTAGATTTGATTCTGTTTACTAATGCAGAAACTGTAGATTGCAAATAAATAACTAAATCTGGTTTTGGAACATTCAACTTAAATAATTCATATAATCTCATATATAATTTAAATTCATCAGAATTAAGCGTGTTCTCAGCAAACAATTTATCTTTAGAAATATAAAAATCTGATATTAAAAATTCTTGTTTTATCTCTTTAATTATTTTTTTCGAGAATTGATCTGACCTTTCAAGTAAAAAATGTAATTGTGTAACAAACGCATATTGATTTGGTTTTTCATAAAATTTTGGTAAAAATGGATTATTCGAAAAATCTTCTAATAGTAGATTGCTATTAAAAGTGCTAGAAAGTTTTGTTGCCAAAGTAGTTTTTCCAACACCTATTGGTCCTTCCACAACAATAAATTTTTTCTTATTATTCATCTTATTAAATCTTCTTTAAATATTTAAGTAATCTACCATATTTAGGAATATTAAATCTATAATTAGTAATTTCATAAAGCGGTATGAGCACGAAAGATCTAAAAATCATTTCAGGATGAGGAATAATAAGTCTAGGAGTAGAGATTGTGATATTATTAAAAATAAGAATATCTAGATCCAACGTTCTTGGTCCCCATTTTTTTTGTCTTTTCCTATGATGTAATAGCTCAATACTTTGTAATAAATTTAAAAGCTCTTCTGGATCCTTATTAGTTAGGACTTTAATTACCGCATTAATAAATTTTGGTTGGTATCTATAGCCTAATGGTTCTGTAATATATAGAGATGACTTTTTAACTATTCTTGTTCCATTCAAGTGATTTATCTGTACCATTCCTTTACGTATATGGTAAATTGGATGATTTTTATTACTACCTAAAGCTATAAATACAGTGTTTAACACTAGTTAATTGATTTTTTCTTTGATACGTGCAGATTTTCCTGATCTTTCTCTTAAATAATATAGTTTTGCTTTACGAACATCGCCTTTTCTTTTAATTTTTATATCTGCGATAATTTTGCTATGTAATTGAAAAACTCTTTCTACGCCTTCCCCATAAGAAATCTTTCTTACCGTAAAAGATGAGTTTATA
>CAYFGJ010000107.1:0-2497 GCA_964342835.1 uncultured Ectothiorhodospiraceae bacterium
GGCTATTCGACGCCTCAATTAGTGATGCATGATCTTATATCATGTCTATCAGATTATGTGGTTACACCAAATAATAAAGAATATATTCAAGATTTTAAAAGAGAAAAAACTCTTCATTCTCAAGCATACCCTGTATGTATTCGCTCACACAGTCCATGTTCGAAAGAGTGTATAGAATTAAATGGAAATTGTTTTGCTGCTGGTAGTGACCCTTATCCTTATAAAGATTTATTGTACGAATAAAATTTATGAAATAATTTTCTTTACTAAATCTTTAATGTATAAGGCTGCAACCTCATTAGATTTTCCAATATTAAATATATAATTGGCACTTTCATAATTAATATTTTTAAATTTCTTAATAACATCAGTAATAGTTTCTTTACCATTCCAAATTATTCCAATTTTATCTCTGATCATATCTTCAAATGCTCTTGCACCTAATACATGATAATCATCATTTAGAATTTTTTGTGGTGTATTAACAAATAAAATGGGCTTATTGAGTGCAAAAGCATATTCTAAAGCAATTCCAGACCAATCAGTGATAAGCAAATCTGAATTATATAAATTATCATTAGTGACTATATTATCTTCATATCTAAAAAAATTATTATTAGAAAATTTATCTAATATTTTTTTAATTTTTTGGGGAGATTTTTTTAATGATTCAGGGTGTGGCCGCAAAGTTATTTGAAAGCCTTCATTGATTGATGATTGTATGATTTTATCTGTTAATTCAGACTCTATAATACCTCCTTCATTCCAAGATGGCGCTAATAAAATTCTTTGTTCGCCAGTATTATTTAGTTTAGATTTTTTAAAAACTTTATATTCATCTATTAAAGTATCTAACCGTGTATAACCGTGTTTAACCAGTTCTTTTTTTGGAAGATTATAAAATTCTTCTGCTTTTCTAATTTCATCAATCATATACTGTCCACA
Organism: uncultured Ectothiorhodospiraceae bacterium; assembly: GCA_964342835.1. Classification (GTDB taxonomy): domain Bacteria; phylum Pseudomonadota; class Gammaproteobacteria. The sequence goes on from CAYFGJ010000107.1 coordinate 946, forward strand.
ACAAAAAATAATATCATAATTATCAAAAGAACCTTTTCTGTATGAACAATTAGGACTCATCATTGAGTGTTGTGTATAAACATAATAATCTGTATTAATTGATTTTTTAATCTGAAAATTATCTATATCCGGCATAGTTGTAATTAATATATGTGTATTGAGTTTTTTAAAAAACCAATCCCTCATAAAACCTTCATCTATCAGCAATGTATTATAATTTTTGTTATCTTTACATAAGCCAGGGTCATCTGCATCTGATGTAACATAATAAATTGAAGTATCAAACTCTTTTAAAATATTTTCTAATATACCTTTAAGATATGGCCAGTAATTTTTACCTTCTGAATAGAACGTTATTACTTTATCTGATTTTTTGAGCGCAAGATAATCATAAACTTTAATCCATTTATCAAAATAAGAAAGAATTTTCATAATCTTTCTATTTATTATTTTTATCTTTAATAAAAAAGGATTTTATTTTTTCATATATTACTCTCGCATAATATCCAATTACAGCAATTGAGCCAGCTATTGCAGCAATGACCAGACTGACAGTACTAGGATTTATGTATGCATGAGCTTCTATAGGATAAAAAATTAATATTACAATTAGCCTTATCATATTAATTGTAAATTGAAACCGCTTGAACCGGTGGATCTATATACATAATACATGTAGTACCACTAGTAGTGGCTACCAAAGTATCAGCTACATCAAAACTCATCCGAATCTTAGGGGAATCCGTCGCCTTTGGTGTATAAGAAGATGTCATAGCAACTGTAAAAGTAAATGTTGATGCACCATCAGTCTTAGAAATTCCATTAGTAGAATAAGTACTAGTTAAATCTGAATAATCGCCTCCACCATTTGCATCAGGTACTACCCAATCCATTTCTGCAAGCGTGCCGTCCTTAACTGTTTTTGCAGTGGCAGTAGCACTAGCAGCTGCAACAGTAGGTGACTCTACGGTATTGCATGTTGTACCACTAACATCAACCGTTCCTTTAATTTTAAAAGTAGTATTGATTGTTGTCCGCATGTGAGTATAAGTTTTACCTAAAGTTAATGTAAAATCATTTATATAATTTCCTACGTCACCACCAATAGTGGCAGATGCTATATTAAATGTTTTTGTAGTTGAACCAACAACTACAGGATCAGAACAGTCTGAAGAAGTACAAAGTTCGACTTTTGTTACAGTTGTTTTATAGGTAGTTGGAGTTGCTGTTGCTGCAAAAACATTTAAAAAAGTAAATGTCAAAACCATAAAAATAAAAAATTGAAAATATCTCATTATGTACCTCTGCCTACCACAACTGCACCTTTGACACCTTTTACAATATTATTTTCACGACGTACTCTTTCAAAGAATCTGTTTTCTATTACTTCATATGAGTATGCATAAGGTGTAACAAAAACAATTGGTTTGTTTGTATCTATGTTGCAACATAAAATATAATTCAATTTAATAAATTGTCTATCAGAATCCATAGTATTGTCATTTTGTAAGCCAGCCTCAATACTAAATCTATTGCTTGGTTGCATGTGTAA
>CAYFGJ010000108.1:0-2423 GCA_964342835.1 uncultured Ectothiorhodospiraceae bacterium
GCAATCGGATCAGGTATTGGGGGATTGCCAAATATTGAAAACACACATGCAACATATACAACATCAGGAGCGAGACGGATTTCTCCATTTTTTGTTCCAGCTACTATTATAAATATGATTTCGGGTAACTTATCAGTTAAATATGGATTTAAAGGGCCAAATTTGTCAATAGTAACTGCTTGTACTACTGGAACGCATAATATAGGAGAGGGGTTTAGACAAATACAATATTCTCATGCGGATGTTATGATTTGTGGTGGTGCTGAAATGGCAACCTCACCACTAGGTTTGGGTGGATTTGCTGCTGCCAGAGCTTTATCTACTAGAAATGATAATCCTGAAATTGCAAGCCGCCCTTGGGATATTGATAGGGATGGGTTTGTTTTAGGTGATGGTGCAGGAGTAATTGTTTTAGAAGAATTAAATCATGCATTAAAAAGGAACGCACAAATTTATGCTGAAATAAGTGGTTATGGAATGAGTAGTGATGCTTATCATATGACATTACCGCCTGAATCTGGTGAAGGTGCAGCAAGATGTATGAAAAATGCGTTAGTAGATGCTGGATTAGAATTAGATAAAATTAAATATATTAATGCCCACGGAACATCCACACCTGCTGGCGATGTAGCTGAAGTTGCCGCAATCAAAAAAATTTTTAAAGAACATTCAAACAAATTAATTGTTAATTCTACAAAATCTATGATTGGACACTTATTAGGCGCTGCTGGAGGTGTTGAATCAATAGCAACTATACTTTCTATATATAATCAAAAAATACATCCAACAATAAATATTTTTAATCAAGATCCAAAATGCGACTTAAACTTTAATTCATCTGGTTCAATAGATACAGAAATTAATTATGCCTTATCAAACTCATTTGGTTTTGGCGGTACTAATGGTTCTCTAATTTTTTCAAAGTATAAATAAAATCTAAGATGTCTAAAACATCTATAAATATTTTTGTAAATAAAAAAACTGTTTCTTCAAACGACAGAGGATTTAATTTTGGAGATGGTTTGTTTGAAACTATACTTGTTCAAGAGGGTAGGCCTTTATTCTTACAAGAACATATACAGAGATTGCATAAAGGCTGCAATATTTTAGGACTTTCAAAACCATCTGAAACTATTATTAAAAAAAATATAATTTTATCTATCGGGAAAGCTAAAAATTGTGTTATTAAAATTATATATACAAGAGGTAATAGCGAATATGGATATAAAATAAATAACAATTCATCACCCAATTTATATTTTTTTAAACGTATAAAACGAAATAAATTTAATTTTAATAAAGATAAAAAATTGGGTATTTCTAATTATATCTTAAAACCTAATGCCTATCTTTCTAAAATAAAACACTTAAATAGATTAGATCAAATAATGATTTCTAAAGAGCTAGAAAACCATTCTAGATTTTGTGACATGATAGCTGTAGATGAAAATAACCACATTATTGAATGTATATCTTCCAATGTATTCTTTGTTACTTTAAAACGTAACTTAAACCCAGTTTTCTATACACCAATTATAAAATCAACTGGAATTGAAGGTATTATGAGGAATAAAGTAATATCGTATCTACGAAATAAAAAATTTGAAGTTAAAATTAAAGATATCTTATTAAATAAAATACATTTATATGACGCATGTTTTATAACTAATTCTATAAATGGTATAACATTTATCAGTCAGATCAAAAAAACTAAATTCTCGTCTTATGATTTACTGTATAATATACTAAAACAGTATATTTATAGTACATGAACAAAGGTAAATTTATTATATTAGAAGGTAATGAAGGAACGGGTAAAAGTACTCACCTCGATTTTATCTCATCATATTTAACGGAAAAAAATATTAAAAATGAGATTACTAGAGAACCGGGCGGAAGTAAATTTGGTGAATCACTCAGAGATATGTTGCTTGATAGTAAATCTAATTTAGATTCGTTGTCAGAAGCTTTACTATTCCACTCAGCTAGAGTTGTGAATTATTCACATATTAAAAATAAGTTAAATACTGGAACTTACATAATTTGTGACAGGTTTCATTATTCAACTTTAGTATATCAAGGAGTTGTAGAATCTAATAAAACAGTCCAAGAAATGCACAAATTATTAGATCCTTTTTTTTCTGAACATATTTCAATAATTTTTTATCTATCAACGACACCTGAAATATCATCAACAAGAATTAATAAGAGACAAAATACAGATAAATTTGAATCAAAAGGTATTGATTATTTTAAACAAATTCATAAAGCATACGAAACAATTTTTCATAATAATAATAAAGTTATAAAAATATATACAAGTATAGATAAAGATTCTGTTCAAAAAGAAATTTCTAAACATTTAGATAAATTAATTAATGAAAAATATAAAAAATAATTTAGAAGATTTCTTCAATTTATAT
>CAYFGJ010000109.1:0-2365 GCA_964342835.1 uncultured Ectothiorhodospiraceae bacterium
CACAAAATGCAGCATATCAATTTAATGCAACAAGCCAGAATCAAGTTAATGAATTTTATGATAGTTTAACAAAACAAATTGAACAACAAAATGCACAGAGAGCTGATGCTATGAATCAATTCTCAGCAGCAGAATCTAATAAAATTGCAGCTTTAAATGCACAAAATTCAATAGCAGTAGACAAGGCTAATAGTGATAGAGCTTCTGTTATTAATCAATTCAATGCACAATTAGATGATCAAAGACAAAAATATAATGTAGAGAATCAAAGAGTTATTGATCAATCAAATGTACAATGGAGAAGAACAATTAATACAGCTAATACAGCTACAGTAAATGCTACTAATCAATTAAATGCTCAAAATCTTTTAAACCTATCAAACTATGCATTATCTTCTTTATGGCAACAATGGAGAGATGAGGCATCTTGGGTTAATTCAGCTTCAGATTCAGAAGCATCAAGAGCACATAATGCAGCACTAGCAGCATTAGAAAGAACTACAGCATTAGATTTATCTGATGAAGATCAAAAGTCTCAACTATATACTATGCTTGGAAGATTTGGAATTGCATTATTAACAGGAGAGAAAAAGAAATAGGAGGAATTAAATATGTGGGAATGGGTTACAAATACAGCAAGTGCAGCTTGGAATTGGGCAACAAGTAATATAACACCATCAAATGTGTATGAAGCAGTACGAACTTTTACAAGTGATAGAATAGATGCTGATGAAAGAGCAGCTTTAATGGCATCACAGAGAATGAATCAAAGAACTGCTGATCTTAGTGGATATGGCACAACTGCTTCAAGATCAACTGCAGGTGTATCAGGTTTTGGAGATATTCAAGAAGCAACTGGTACTAAATACGCACAATTATTATATTATACTAAACAATATTTAAAATCTAAACAACAATTTGAAGGGTCAGTACCTACTATAACATATAAAAAATCAGGATTAGGATCTAGATAAGGAGAGATATGGCAGAACAAGATAATTTTATAGGGCAAGCAGCTGGATTAGATAATCCACAAGCTCCTAGTGTATACAAAGAACCCTCAATGAATCCCTTTGACGCACCAGTACCAGGTCAATCATTGACAGATACTCCAGGTAATTATGGTTGGGAACATCCACCACAATTTGCTGATGTAGAAGGTGCAGCAGAATATGTTTATAACAGATTACAAAAAAAAGAAAATACTAAAAGAGTGGTCGTTCTATTAAAAATGGGAATACCTATTGAGGCACTAGTTAAAATTACTGCGTTCTCAGGATTTTTAGAAGGTAAATGGACAGTAGATGTAGCAAAATTATTAGAACCAGTTATAGCAATGATGATTACTTCTATTGCAGAAATAGGTAAAATACCTGCTAAAGTAACATTAGGTGATGTTAATGACGAAGAATTTTTTGATGAAATGGCTAGAAATAATTTAGCTATTGAAGCAGATAGAAGTGGAGGTACAGCACTTCCTGCACCTGAAACTCCTGCACAACCAACAACTGGATTAATGGGGAGAATATAATTATGGGATTTAAAACAAATTTTATGAATGTACTTTTGGGTGGTGGTAATCAACTAATTGATACTATGAACATTCAAGCTCAAAGAGAATATAATGAAACAAGAGAAGCAGTAAGTGAAGCAAATAGACAATGGAATAATACATTAGCAGATAATAAACAAGCTAATGAAAACTATCAAGCATTTTTAAAATATATAAAAGCTAGACCAGATCAATTCTCAGGTGATTGGGATAAAAGATTAGCAGGATTATATCAAGATAATCCAACTTTATTTAAAGGTGATGGCTTTGATGCTATAAAAGATAAAGTTGCAAAAGAATTAGTTACATATAGATTAGATCCAGAAAGATTAGTAGAAGGTTCAGATGATCCTTATATTCCCCAAGCAGATTACTTTAAATTAAATCAAGATCGTATTAGAAATCAAATAGGTAATATTTCAGGTATGACTAATGTAATAGATTTAATGACAGCTGAAAAAGAATTTGCAGGTGGTAAAATAGAAATACCAGAAGATATTAAAAGATTTACTGGTAATATGGCTACAGCAACTATGACAGCTTATGGTTATGGAATATTAAGACAAGAACCAACAAATCCTTATAATCAAAAATTATTAGAAGTTGAGAAACTTAGAATTATTGCAGCTAATGCACAGCAATATGGAACACAAGAAAGTAAATCACAATTTTTAGCAGATGCTATAAATAAAAATAATATAGATTTAACATCAATATATATGTTTAATAAACCTGTCACAGGTAAGTTATTATTAGATGTATTTCAAACTGAATTAGCAGGTGAATCTAAACTAGTAGAAGCTGCTTTAACAA
>CAYFGJ010000110.1:0-2052 GCA_964342835.1 uncultured Ectothiorhodospiraceae bacterium
AGCTAAATATAGAGGTGCAAAAGCCACCACATTTAATTATATTAAAAAACCGGTCACTGCTACAGCCGCATTTGTAAACAATCTTAATTTTATTAAGACTGCAAAAACTGCTGCAAAAAAACAAGCAAGCAGAATTGGAGGAGCGATAACCAAAGGAAGCGCTAAGTTTGTATCATTAGTTGGATTAGATGCTGCATGTAAAGCTGCAGGAGCAGCATCATTCGGAATTGCATCAGCAATTTGTGAACCAGTAAATAGAGCTATAGCCTTTGCTTTTTACTCCTTAGATTATCTTTGGACATATTTACCAATCACATATTTCATAAATAAAGCTCAAACTGCAACTGAGGCAGTCGAAGAATCATTAGTGACTATTTCATGTAAATCTAAAGATCAAGATTATTATGTAAAAGTTCCTAATTGTAAATCTGAGACTGATCTTTATTATCCGGACTTTGACTCAGGATTTATTGGATTAATACCAGGATTATCGGAAGGATTAGAAGGAATATTCGCTATGCCTGCTAGTCGATCTACTGGCGTTACAAAAGAATATGATAACATAATTAATTCTGATAATGCATGTATTGATTCTCACAATCAACTTTTATCTAAAGATGTAATACCAGAGTATTTACAGAAACCAACTATAAATCCTAGAGAAACAGTAGCAACAATACCATATCTTGCTTGCGGAGTTGCACTATGGGCATTTCCTCAACATGGTCCCGGATGTACAACATTATGGTCCCTTGGTTATCTATCTTCTTGGTCAGATACTGACTCATCTGAAATAATGATCGGAGCAATATCTGCACTGAGTATACCAATGGCAGGTCTAGCAGGTCCCGTAATTGGAGCAGCATATTATCTTAATCCTTTAGATTCAAAATCCTTTTTCCCATATATTTCAAAATCAGCAGGAACAATAGACACAGATTCTAATTATTATATAGAAAATCCATTTGTAATATCAATAAGTAAAAAAGAACATAATGGTAGATTAATTACGGAGATAAATAAAGAACTATGAAAGGATTTATGCAACTTCAAACAATAATTTATGTAATTTTTGCAGTAATACTATTAATGGTAGGTTTATTTTCTGTAGAGAGCTATTTAACAAGCATTAAGGTTGACGCCAATTATGAATTGGATGAAATAGATCTTGCTATTATGGGAAAACGAATTACAAACTCTTGCTATTCCGATGTTGATTTTTATGAAGATTTTTATACTCAATCTAGCGGATATAAAAATCCAACAGATAGTTTCAATAAAAATTGTTTTGAAGGATTTAATCCGGACGATTATAACGTAAGTTATTTTGATATGAATAAAAATTTGTTATATTCAGAAGGTAATTTAGATTGTGAAACTCCCGATATGAATTTAATTCTTAGATCAAATATAGATATTTTAGTGGAGGTTTGTTACGATGCGTAAAGGTTCCATATCAAGTATGATAGAAATTTATTTTGGAGTAATTATTATTATGTTTTTATTTTTTTCAAGTATTTATTTTGCTCAAAGAAGTGAAGTAAATGCAGAAGCAGACGTAGTGGCAGTAAATACCGGATTTGAATGCTATAATAATCTAAACAATATTCTTAAATCTGAAAATATATTTGATTCAAAAACATCATATTATCTTGGAAAATCAGACAAAGACTTAGAAAATTTAGAGAGCATTAGAAGCTATTTAGTAAATATGAATTCAAACTATAAATTATCTATTTCTGAAGATTGTGATAGTTATATAGATGGTTGTGAAATAGAAGGTGAAAATACAGTTATTATTGGAGATATACTTGGAAAAAAAGTTGACGCTAAATGTTCATTAGCTATCACAAAATCAGAATGCGATGAAGATTGTGTTAAATTCTTGAACTTTGAGGACAAAGCTTGTTAATTTATTATTCTTTTACTAATCATTAGGATTACGATCCGAAATTTTTACATTAGATTATAATAAAGTCAACGCATTGATTTTCAATTCATAAAATGCGTTAATGTTTTGGAAATTTCATGTGCTTGTCATGAAAAATGCGA
>CAYFGJ010000111.1:0-1935 GCA_964342835.1 uncultured Ectothiorhodospiraceae bacterium
TCTATTCTAGGTATATGATGTCTAAAATCAATCCATATTTCTTTTTGTTCTCAACAGCTTTTTTTGCACACTTATGATCAGAGATAAAACCCCCATATGTGGAATATCTGTCTAGTCTACGATACGGTTCTGATTGTCTAATAATTACATCATCACTATCAAGAGCGGGGCCTAGTACTTTATCAGTGTATTTGTCACTTCTTTTGTCATCCAATATGGTATATTCCTGATCTTCCTTTTGGGTAATTTTATCTCTTATATTAATCCAAAGTGATTTTTCATTGCCATAAATAAGATTGTGATTTTTATCCCAACTAAATTTTTCATCAACAAAAGTATCTTGCGTCCATGTCATACGTTGAGATAACATCATCCCATGATCACCCATTACATACACAATAGTATCTCTTTTTTTATTAGTCTTTTCTAAGTGGTCTGCAATTTTTTCGATGAGTGCTCCATTATATTTACCAATACTTTCATAATGCAACACATATTCTCTATAAGAACCGTCTGATTTATTTCTAAAGTTTGGAGAATATCTTGGACCAATGTGTCCAGGTGATATAGTGTGTCCAAATAATAATTGAGGTTTATCTTTGTTGTCTAATGATTTTGTTAGATCATAGGGCTGGGGTATTTTAAAATAATAATGATTAAACTCCATTTCTCCCATTGAAGTTTGCCAAAAAATATTATCTTCTTCTGCCATAATATTTTTTATTCTATTTAATACTTCGCAGTATCCAAAAAAGCCGATATATCTAGTTCTGTGACCAATTAAGGTACAAACGGATGATTCATATCCAATTCTAACTGGTAGAGTTAGAAAATTATCAACATAGTCACCTTTGAAAGTTCCAAAAGTATGTCTATCTACAAAAAAAGAACTTATCTCATATCCATTACTCTTAAAGATTTCAAATAATGGACTTGGTGTTTGACCATTAAACATTCTAAATCTTGGTGAAAAATCTCTTCTAGCACCATGGTCAAATGGGAGTGTGTATAAAATTTCCGGTGTGAGCGCTAATAATGCTGATAATGAATGTCTCGTGCTAATTTCATCTGAAAAATGATTTTTTAAAGGAGTCATTCTTTCTTCAAACACTTTATACATAAATATTTTTTTATTACGTTTTGTTAAAATTTGATATGTTTTTTCATCTATTAATGCATCAAAAGTTAATATAATTATATTGGGCTTATCATTTAGTTTTATGTCATATTTAATATTTTTTTCGTATTCCGGATATGACCTCAATTTTGTTTTATCCATGGGGATCATTTTTTGATTTGCATAGTTATATTCAGCATGTTTTGATTCATGATAAACAAAAAAATTAATCATAATACTAAGAATTGAAAATATAAAAACAAAGGATGCGAAATATTTTCTTACATTTTTAGATTCATATAGAATATTGAATATCAAGAAAAATAATATTATAAAGAAAATCATACCCAATAATTCTTGTGTAAATGGAAGTGATATAAAATCATCATTAAAGCCAAGATTGACAACGAATATATTTACAAACAATGCTAATCCTAATGCTAAATTTTGAACTATTCTGTATTTGTCAGATATTACTAATTTAATAATTATTACTTCTGCCAAACAAACAATGACTATAAATAGTGGTATTACAAAAAAATCAATGATGTTAAATACCGCAAGAGATCCAGCATATGTTATTGAATAGAATAGAAAAGTGACTGCAACTACAGCAAAGAAATCAGATTTTGCTTTTTTGAAATACTCACCCACGATATAAATTTACTATCTAATCTTGTTTGTGACATTTATATTCTTCTTTTTGACAAAGAAGACGATTTCTATAATGAGCACCAATTATTATAAGACTACCTGTCATTGTGATTAGGATTGCGTAAACTTCTGGAAAATTACTTTCATGTTCATGAACCCATAAA
>CAYFGJ010000112.1:0-1754 GCA_964342835.1 uncultured Ectothiorhodospiraceae bacterium
AGAAAATGCTAAAATTGAAATTAATTTTTTTTTTTAAAGAATAAAATATTATATGTCTGATAAATTTATAAAATCAATAAAAGGTATTAATGATATATTACCAAATGATGTAGAAGTATTAAAAAATCTAGAATCAATCATTCATGATGTTGCTGACCAATATTGTATATCTGAAATAAGATTACCTTTACTTGAAAGAACAGAACTATTCAAGAGGTCAATTGGTATAGGGTCAGAAATTGTTGAGAAAGAAATGTATACTTTCGAAGATAATAATGGCGAACTAATTAGTTTAAGACCAGAAGGAACAGCCTCATGTGTTAGATGTGCTTTAGAAAACAATTTAATCTATGATAGAGGTATAAAGAAAAAAAAGTTTTGGTATAACGGACCAATGTTTAGATATGAAAACCCTCAGAAAGGCAGGTTTAGACAATTTTATCAGTTTGGTTTTGAATACTTTGGATTTGCAGGAATTGATAGTGATATAGAATTATTGTCATTATGCCAACGCCTATTTAAAGCAAAACTAAATCTAAATGATATAAAACTTCATATTAATTCTATAGGTAATATGAAAGACAGGTATAAATATGCTCAGACAATAAAATTATTTCTTGAAAAATATAAAAACGATTTAAATGAGATACAAAAAAATACTTTATCTAGAAATCCAATGAGATTGCTTGATAGTAAAGATAAGAAAATTAAATCTATATTTAATGATTTGCCAAAATTCATAGATACAATGTCAAATGAGTCTAGAAATAGATTTGATATGGTTTTAAGAAAACTTGATGAATTAAAAATTGATTATCATTTGGACAATAGTATAGTAAGGGGTTTGGATTATTATAACGATACGGTGTTTGAATGGAAACATGCTTCACTCGGAAGTCAAGATGCAGTATGCGCTGGAGGGAGATACGATGCCTTAGTTGAAGAGATAGGTGGCGTTAAAGTGCCAGCAATGGGCTTTGCATTTGGAGTTGAAAGATTACTAGATTTAATAAAAGATAATAAAAATTTTCTAAATACAAAGCCTCAAATCTTATTAATCAATATATCAAAAGAAAATAACCATCAATCTTTTATTAAGTTTGAAACACTAAGAGATAAATTTTCTAATATTAAATTTTATAACTATAATGTAGATGAAAATACAAGTTTAAGAGCTGTATTACAATTTGGATCAAAAAACTTAACAAATTGTGAATATGCAATTATAATTGGTGATTTAGAATTGAGCGATAATTCTTATACGGTTAAAGAATTGTCTACAAAAAATCAAGATAAGAAATTATCTGAAAAAGACTTAACTAACTTACTGGAAAAAATTAATTATGAATGATAGATCCGTAGAAGATGAAGAAAAACTAATCTCTTGGATTAAAGAAAATTATAAAAATATTTTTTATGGATTTGGTTTAGGATTAATATTAGTTTTATCTTATAAATACTATATAGATGTAAAAGATAATTTAAACGCAGAATTATCTTATGATTATCAAGTTGCAATCGATAAATATAAATCAGGCGATAAAGACTATCTCATAAATAAAGCAACTAATTTTTCAGATAATTATCCTAGTAATATATATACGCATTTAATCAATCTTTATATGGTAAAAATTTTAGTTGAAGATAACAAAATATCTGAAGCATATGGAATACTTAATTTTATCATAGATAATACTAATTCAGATAATATTAGAGATTTAGCATACATAAGAAAAATTAGATTATTAATCTCA
>CAYFGJ010000113.1:0-1703 GCA_964342835.1 uncultured Ectothiorhodospiraceae bacterium
TACCTTCCAAGCTTTCATTCCAAGTGTTTGTTGATGATTAACCCAAAACCATGAATAATATAATATTATAATTAATAATATATAAATTTTATAAAAGATATTATCAATAACTGCATTACCATCAGTGAAAAATAATATTGGAATTGTTGCAAAATATAATACTGAAAATAGAAGTAAAAAATCATAAAAAATTATTATAATCTTTTTTAATTTTCCAACATTTTGATAATTCCTGATTATCATATTGATGTAGAGAAAGGTATTATCTCAACAATATCACCTTCATTAATAACATCAACATCTTCATCTAATTTTATATAACAATTTGCTTGAGATAGTGATTTTAGAAGATTGGATCCTTGTGATCCAGTTGAGCAAACATAAAACTTGCCATCTTGCTGGTTAAATATAGCTCTTTGAAATTCTACTCTACCTTTCTTCTTTGATAGTTTGGATTTAGTTTGAGCTTTAATTGTAAATTTATCTTGATGTATTTGGCTGATCAATCTTTCTATAGCAGATATGACAAATACTTGAAATGTCACTATAACAGACACTGGATTTCCTGGTAATCCAAAAAAAATAGTATTTTTTATTTTTCCAAATGCTAAAGGCCTACCTGGTTTAATTGAAATCTTCCAGAAGTTAATTTTACCGATATTATTAAGTATATCTCTAACATAATCTGCATCACCAACTGAAACTCCTCCGGTAGTTATAAGCAAGTCACATTGTTTACTTGCTAATAATAATTTTTTTTCTAAGTCTTTTTTATTATCTTTTACTACCCCAAAATCTTTTATAATAACTGGTAATTTGGATAATAATCCATGTAACATATATCTATTGCTATCGTATAGTTGTCCATTTTTTAATTTTTTTCCTAAAGAAACAAGTTCATCTCCTGTTGAGAGAAATCCAATTTTTGGTTTTTTCACTACTTTGATATTTTTCCTCCCTATTGAAGAAATTATCCCCAAATCAATATAATCTAATTTATTACCTTTTTTGATCACAATTTCCGATTTTTTTATATCTTCACCTATTTTTCTGACATTCTGATTTAATTTGATATTTTCAGGAAATGTAATTAGATTTTCTGATTTTTTGACCATTTCTTGCATTATTACAGCATTAGCATTAGTTGGTATTAAAGCACCTGTCATCACACGAATTGTTTCACCTCTTTTTAATTTCTTTTTATATGGTGTCCCAGCATATGAAATACCTACCTCTTTAAGTATTCTTTGCTTTTTAAAGTTTCTATCATTCAAATTGACTGCATAACCATCCATGGCCGAATTTTTAAATGAAGGTATGTTTATTGTCGATTTTATACTTTCTGCAGTTATTCTATCTAATGCATCTTTTAAGTTTATTTTCTCATATTTACTTATAGGTTTAATTATTCTATTTATTTTTTTTAATGCATATTCAGGAGATATCGCAGATGGATCAAATTCATTCATACATGTATTCTTTAGTTTTTCATTCATAATTTGATTTAATTATATACTGAAATTATAGTACAATCTTAAATAACATGTAAAACAAACCATATCGAAGGAAATTTTGATAGACGAAAATATCATTGAACAATACTGCGATAACCTTTGGATGGAAAGAGGTTTATCTAAAAATACATTAGATTCATACAAGTCTGATTTAAAAAACTTACACTTGTGGCTCGATAAAAAATCTAA
>CAYFGJ010000114.1:0-1696 GCA_964342835.1 uncultured Ectothiorhodospiraceae bacterium
AATAAAACTAATTCTGATTTAGATAATTTATGATTAATTTTCTCCTTAATTGATTTATTAATAAAATTATTAGATTCAGTTATCCCGCCTGTATCATAAACAATAATTTTTTTTTTATTATAATCTATAAAGCCAGAGTTTATATCTCTAGTTGTCTCAATTTGATTAATAACTAATGATTTTTTGCTTTTAGTAAGTTTATTAAAGAGTAGTGATTTACCTACGTTAGTTCGACCAACTATTGTTATTTTATTATTCATGATAAATATTAATTGATTATAAAAGCTGATATTTTACCATCTTTTGATAAGACATAAATAGTGTTATTCTTTCTTATTATATTAATCTGATAATCAATATCATTTGTTATTTTCGTATATTTAATGAGAGAACCATCATTTCTATCAATCAAATAAACAAAACCTTTTTCATTTAATACTACTACTACATCATTATAAGTAATTGGGTGGGTTAATTTTTGATTTTGAGACAACGCAATTTTCCACACAGTGTTTCCATTATATATATCTATAGAGTACAAATAACCATCGCTTGTTGTAATATAGAGATTACTGTTTTCATTAACTATATTGGATAAACTTGAGAGTGGTAAAGTCCACAAAGTATTACCTGTATTAATATTAATGGCAATAATACTACCTTGAAATGATCCAACATAAATCATATCGTCTAATAATAGCGGTGTCATTTCAACATCTCTAAGAGATTCAAGTTCATTACGACCAGATCTTGGTGAAATATATGCCAACCAATTTAGTTTGCCGGTATTCTGATCTAAAGATATCATTGTTCCATCATCTTTTGCTACATATATATTATCAAGGTCAACAACAGGCTTTCCAGCTCCTTTGATGCTTAGTGGAATATTTCTTCCAATGTATTTCCAATTCAACGCTTGAGAATTTAAATCATAAGCATATATATGTCCATTACTAGTTTTTAAGAAAATTTGGTTATCTATAAGAACAGCTGGAGAAATTATTTCACTATCAAGTTGTATCACTTTTGTTGGCTCTAAAATATTTTGTGTAAGAATAGAAGTAATATCAATTGAGTCAAAATAACTTTCATTATTTTTTAAATAATCAATATCATATCCATATAATTTTGCATCTAGTGATCCGAAATAAACAACATTATTATGATAACTTATACCTGATGTTATATTATTGGTATAATTAGTTCTTGTTGACCATAATTTGTCACCACTATTTATATCAATTGCAGTAACAACTCCTTTATAATCAACTGAATATATAGTATTAATACCATCAAAATATGGCTGTAGAACTGTACTATTATCTGATCTTCCATCACCAGTATTAGTAGACCATAAATTTTCAATATTCATTAATTTATTTGATGTGATATGTGGAGTTGTATCTTTTTTTTCATCAAATAATTTTTCAATATATGTACAACTATATATTGATGATAGTAAAACAAAAATAATTATTTTCTTATATATCTTCATTGTATGGATGATAATTTATTTTCTATTAATTTTCTTTTATTGGGTGTAATTTCGTGTAGTAATACTTTTTTATATGCATCTTTAGCTAAATTTATATTGTTCTGCTTATAATAAATATCACCAGATAATTCTAATAATATATGATTCTCTTGATTATTAACTTTTTTTATAGTATTCAGAGCATCATCTAATTCATTAGAT
>CAYFGJ010000115.1:0-1629 GCA_964342835.1 uncultured Ectothiorhodospiraceae bacterium
AGCTAATATTTTTATATTTATTTAAATTAATTAATTGTTCTGTTACTATTTTTTCACCAGTATCATTTGGTCCTATAACTTTCCCTTCTTTGAATTTAATTGCTATTTTATTAATATTTATAGATTTCAATACTTTAATAACATCAAAAAGATATTTATATCTTTTATCATCATCAGCATTAACGCTATTCCAACAATAAGGCATTAGAATAATTGCATCATATATTATGTCTATATTTTTCTTTTTTTCTAAATTATTAGCTAACGGTGTCTGTATATTGATAACATTATCATGACTAATATATTTTTTTAAAAAACTATCATTCATTGATCCCATTGATACAAAATTTTTTATTAAATTATTATCACCTTTTCTATTTTTCTTTATTGTCCAGCTTTGCATAAAGATATGAAACCCATCTATTACAGAATATAATTTTATATTATGGTTTTCAGCAATTTGTGCAATTATGTTGTACCATGGACTTATTCCATAATCTGGAATAACAATTGATTTTGGTTTATATGTTGATATTACATCTGCAAAAAGACTAAAAATTCTATTTGTATTCTTAATTGCGTTGATATACTCATACTGTATATTTTGCTTAATCAATGAAATGAAAGATTCTATATCATCGTTTGGAAAAGACTGGCAAATAATATCGTCTAATGTATTAGAAATTTCTGGAATCTTAGATATAGAATCATTAACAATTGTTTCTGTATTAGAATTATTATCCATATAAAAACCATTAAATAGATTATATGAATTAAAATATATGTAATTTTTATGTTTTAAACTTTTATATGTCCAATCTGGAAAAACCATTACCTTATTAGTATTTTTAATAAACAGCATTTTTTGAATAAGTTTTGCTATATAAGATTTTTTGTTAATATTAACAGGTCTTATGGTACATTTATTTTTTATAAATATATCTATTTGAGGACTTATTTCATAATTTCCATCAATATATTTTATATTATCAATAAAGTTATCACATAATATATTGAAAAATGTATTGTTAGTTTTGGGTACATAGATAATATCATTTTTGTTGACCCAATATTTAAATGCGTAATAATAGTTAATTAAATTACTTAATATGTAATTTAATCTATGCTCCAACACCATTCCTACAGAATAAGGACCACTTGATATGTCAATTCCCTTATTATCTCGGTACCAATTATGTGCAATTTTATATGGTATATAATTCAAATTATTACTATAAGTTTTATTTTTAAAAAAATATTGGAATTCTTTTTTTGGAAATAATTGTGTTATAAGATAATCCATAGCAATCCATGTGGATTTAGAATAATCATTAGTTAGTGCAACATCCTTGTAAGATGTAACGAGGAGACTGGTTTTTGTCATTAATATATTTTATTTTTTTGTAGAAGCTATATCTACGACATTATCTTTATAAGGTATATATCCTTTTACAGATTGATATAACATTTTATGTACTTCATCTAATGGAGTCATTAATGAGAGTTTATCAAACTTTGTTATAAATTCTAAAATTTCATCATAACTTAGTTTTTCTTCATTTGAAGACATTATATATGGATGTACTGTTTTATTAACATTGTCTCCAATTAATAACTCTTCATATAATT
>CAYFGJ010000116.1:0-1593 GCA_964342835.1 uncultured Ectothiorhodospiraceae bacterium
AATATTTTTTATATTTGATATATCTCCAGACATACTAAAAACAGATTCAGTAAAAATTATTTTTTCTTTATAAGATAAATTATTTTTTAATTTTTCTTTTAAATCTGTTTCTGACATGTGTTTATATCTGATCAATTTAGTTTTTGATAATCTTGATCCTTGTATAATTGAATTGTGATTTTCTTTGTCTTGCAGTACTAAGATATTTTTTTCAGAAATTGCATTTATCAAACCAATATTTGCTAGATAACCTGAATTACATATTAAAGAAGATTCAAAGCCCAGATATTCTGCTAATTCTTTTTCTAATTTCTGATGAGCGGTAGTATAACCACTAATTAATGGTGAAGCACCTGTACCAACTCCATATTTTTCTACACCTTTTATAAAAGCTTTTTTTATTTTTTTTTCATTTGCTAATCCCAAATAATCATTACTGGCAAATGAAATATATTTCTTTTTACCCAATTTAAACAATACATCTTGAGCAGAATCAGATACTTTTCTTTTACGATAATAACTATTATCGCTATGATTAATATTTTGTTGAAATAATTTTGTCACTTATAGATTTTAGACAGTTCTTATCTTGAGTTTACTCAATAGTAATTGATCGTGTATTTCAGAAGCGTTTTTAGCGGTAAGTAATTCATCTCCATAAAAAATTGAATTGGCACCTGCAAAAAAACATAAAGCTTGCATTTGATCATTCATTGTATCTCTACCAGCAGATAACCTAACATATGATTTAGGCATAGCTATACGTGTAAGTGCAATTATTCTTATAAAATCAAATTCATCCACATCTGCATTCTCAAAAAATGGAGTACCCTTAACTTTTACTAATTTATTTATTGGAACAGATTCAGGATGTTCTTTTAAGTTTGCTAGAACGTGTACTAATTTAATCCTATCAAGCTTCGATTCGCCAAGACCTAATATACCGCCACAACATACTTTAATACCTGCATCTCTAACACATTTTAGCGTATCTAATCTATCCTGATATTTTCTGGTTGTTACAACTTTTGTATAATATTCTCTAGAAGTATCTAGATTATGATTATAATAATCTAATCCTGATGATTTTAATTTTATAGCTTGATCCATATTTATCATACCTAATGTGACACAAGTTTCTAAACCTAATTTCTTAACCTCTTTAATCATATCTGATATTTTTTGTAAATTAGTGTCTGTTAAATGTCTCCATGCAGCTCCCATACAGAATCTAGTTGCACCATTACTTTTTGCTTTTTTGGCTTGAGATATAATTTCAGTTAAGGGTAAAGTTTTTTCTCTTTCAAGATTCGTATCATATTTAACGCTTTGTGAACAATATTTACAATCTTCAGGGCAACCCCCTGTTTTAATAGACATTAATGTAGAAATTTGTACTTTATTAGGATCATGATAGTTTCTATGTAATCGATGTGCAGACCACAGTAAATCATTAAATGGTTGATTGTAAATTTCTTCTAATTCCGATATTTGCCAATTATGTTTTATTTCTTCCTTATTCATAATTTTATAGATAATTAGATATTAGACCAAAAGTTATAATTAATCCAAATATATTATTATTTTCAAATG
>CAYFGJ010000117.1:0-1593 GCA_964342835.1 uncultured Ectothiorhodospiraceae bacterium
TCTCAAATCTTCTTTTCCAGATTTGTTAATCAGAACAGGTGGAAAACAAAGACTTAGTAATTTTTTACTATGGCAACATGCGTATACTGAATTATATTTTACAGATTGTTTGTGGCCAGATTTTGATGAGAATGAGCTAGATAAAGCTATTAAATGGTATCAGAATATAAATAGAAAATTTGGTGCTTTATCAACACAGGATACTTCTCTCGATAAAAATGCGTGAACGTATAATTACAGGTAGTTTAGCACTCTTTTTTATCATATTAATATTAATAAACTACAATTTTTATCTTTTCTCTATAATATTTTCACTCTTTGCATTACAAGCTTATAATGAATGGCTTAGAATATCTAAAATTGACCAATACATACGATATATTTTATTGTTTATTTCAGCATTTTTTATGTATATAACTATTTTTTACTATGACTATATTTCATATATACCATATTTATTAAATTTATCTCTAGGAATTTGGTTAATTATTAGTTTTGATTTAATTTTTAATTATAAAATTAATAATTTTTTAATTAAGAAATATAGTATGATTCTTGGATTTTATTTAATATTTTCTGCCTGGTTTTTATTCATATCATCTAATCAATATTCCTCTACAAATATTATTAATCAAAATATTATTTATAATAATGATACTACTCCATTATATATATTATTTTTGATAATTATTGTTTCACTATCAGATACATCTGCTTATTTTGTTGGAAAACATTTTGGTAAGCATAAATTATCACAAATCATTAGTCCAAATAAAACAATAGAAGGGTTTATAGCATCAATAATCATTCCAGTATTAATAGTTTCAGTAATATTTAATATATATGAAATCAATATTTTATTTCGCGATATTATATATATAATATTGATAAGTTTTTCTGCTACTATAGGTGACTTATTTATTAGTAAATTTAAGAGAATTTATAATACCAAAGACTCAGGAAATATTTTACCAGGACATGGTGGATTTTTAGATAGATTAGATAGTTATTTACCTTCAATTACAATTTTTCAATTTTGGTTATTTCTATGAAGAATATAACAATTTTAGGATCAACAAGTACTATTGGTGTTAATACACTAGAAGTTTTGAATAAAATGAAGAATAAATACAGGGTTTTTTCTTTGACAGCTTATTCTAATTATAAATTGTTATTCAAGCAAATTATTAAATTTAATCCTAGTTATGCAGTTTTAATAGATAAAAATTCTGTTGATAAATTATTTAAGATATGTAAAAAAAATAATATAAAAACAAAAATCATATCGGGATCTGAAGGTTTAAATTTTGTAGTAAAACATAACAAGTGCAATTGTGTTATGTCTGCCATAGTAGGTTCTGCTGCATTGGAACCAACCTTAAATGCCATAAAAAATAATAAAGTAGTATTTCTTGCAAATAAAGAATCTCTTATTATGTCAGGTAATCTACTAATAGATAATTCAAAGAAATATAAATCTAATATTATACCTATAGATAGTGAACATAATGCAATACTGCAAATATTATTAACATCTGGATTAGAATACAGGCCAGGATCTTCTTTATACTATAAAAAAAATATACAGGAAAT
>CAYFGJ010000118.1:0-1521 GCA_964342835.1 uncultured Ectothiorhodospiraceae bacterium
TATTTAATGGACTAGCATTTTCATTCAACATAGATTCTTTTACCTGGTCTTCATCCACATTTGACGGAATGACGTCAAAATTAAAACCATGACTCTTTAAAATTTCTGCTCTTATCTTACTTTTAGAGGCTAAAATTATTTTATTAGACATTTTTATTTTTTAAAATTTCATAAATTTTTATTACAGAAGCTGCGGTTTCTTCTACAGATTTTCTTGTCACATCAATTATGGGCCATTTATATTTCTTAAATTATTTTTTAGAAAATTCTATTTCTTCTCTAATTGTTTCAATATTAATATAAGTTGAAGATTGCTTTTCTTTTAAAGAGACCATTCTATTTTTTCTTACGTCTAACAACCTATCAGGATCTACTACTAATCCCACAATACAAGTATTATTATTTTCGATTAGTTGTTTTGGAATATTAATATCCTTTACTAATGCGATATTTGAAGTTTTATAACCTCTGTTGGCAAGATAAATTGAAGTGGGTGTTTTACTTGTTCTACTAATTCCCAATAAAACAATATCTGATTTTTCTATATCACTAGTCATCTTACCATCGTCATGGGACATGGTAAATTGGATAGCCTCGATACGGTTATAATATTTATCATCCAAAGCATGTTGTCCGCTTGGTTGATGTGTTGCCCTTTGATTTAATAATTTTGAGAAATTCATAATTAAATTTCCTAAAATTCCAAAACAAGGTAAGTTTAAATGTTCACATTTATTAGTTAAAAACTTAGCAAGCTTAGTATCAACAATTGTGTATAAGATAATAATATCTTCTTCTTTCTCACACTCCTCTAATATATTTTCTATTTGATTTTCTGTTCTTATAAATGAGTATTGTTTGGTGGTATACCTAAAATTAGGAAATTGAGCTTTTATTGCAAGAAAAATTCTATCCAATGTTTCACCTGTAGAATCGGAAACAAGGTAAATTTTGTAAAAGTCCTTCATAAGTTGTTTATATAGTTTAATAAATGTTATTAAAATTGGTTGAATTCATATAAACTTTAAATCACCTATAATTTATACAATACTCTTAACATTCAATTATTGTTAATTGTTATTTTGTTAGTATGTTAACTAATAAAAAACACATAGTTTTTCCTATAAATATATATATTTATTTAAAAAACAATCTGGTTATAAACTATTAATATAATGTTAATAACTAATAATATCGAAATTCACACTGTATAATAATAATACAATAATAACTTTATATATATTTTATTATGAACAAAAGAATTCTTAATTGTTTAACTAACAAAAAATACAAAGGAATTCCTGTTTGGTTTATGAGACAAGCAGGACGTCATCTACCCGAATTTAAAAACATAAGAGATAAAAATCCAAACTTTATTAATTTATGCTTAAATTCAAAACTAAGTTCCGAAATATCTATACAACCTGCAAAAAGATATGACTTAGATGGTGTAATTATATTTTCTGATATTTTACTTATAAATTATGCACTCGGACAAAACGTAGTATTTAAAAAATCTGT